>CAYRIB010000017.1:23461-40303 GCA_964424165.1 uncultured Myxococcales bacterium
CGTGCTGAACCACCGTAGGTTTTCGCCAATACTGTGGTGATCGCAGCGGTCAGAAGGAAGTATGCCTTGGCACCGGTGATCCAGATGAATCCTCGGCCCGCGTCCGCGAAAGCTTGGTCGGTCCGCTCGGACGAAGGGTTGGTCATCACGTCGCAGCCCTGTGTTCGAGAATCCGCGAAAACGTCGTGAGTCCGAGGATGTCCCGGATCTCCTCGCCGAAAAGGGGCAGGTCGAACACCGGAACCGGACGCACGGCTGCGATCACGGCACGAACGTGCGGTTGGTCGTCCTCGACCATGCGACGGTACTGTGCGGCCAGGGACAGGGTTTGTCCCGCCAGACTGCGCAGCGTCGCGGCGTCCACGAGTCCGAACGAGGGATCGGTCAAGAAGGCATCCTTGATCGTGGCCGCGTCGAACGGCACGGCTTGCAGAAGTTCCTTGTTGCAGTCGCACGGCGGAGGCGGCCATGCATGCACGCCATTGACGAACACCCCGGCCACATGGATCTGCCTTGCCTGCAGCGCCGTCAGGGCCCGGTGGACGTCCACACCGGCCGTGACGCTGGGCCGGCACACCAGGAATCCAACGGTTGCGTCGCTCGACAGGATGGCGCGCATCCGCGACGCCCGGTCACGAAGGGCATCGAACAGCGGGGACAGGGCCAGAAGAAAGTCGAGCACCGACAAAAAGGCCTCCTCGCCCGCGAAGCGGCCAAGCCCGCGCAGCAGCAGCGAGGGAAAGCGAAGGGCACGGATGCCGATGCGCGACACCCCGCTCGAAGCCGCCACGAAAAGGCGGAAGGCATCGCTGGTCAGCAGAGCCTCCAGCCGCGAAGGGGCATCGAGGAAGTCCAGCACATGGCGGTCTGGCGGGGTGTCCAGAACCACCAGGTCATGACGTCCGCTCTGCACGCATTCGAGCAGGCGCAAAATCGCCAGGTACTCGTGGGTCCCCACGAGCTTTCCGGCGGCCTCGCGATAGAACACGCTAGTTGTGATGCGGGCCTGGGCTTCAACGGACGGCACCTGCTGCTGAATCAGGCGGGCCAGTTCGGACGGCGCGTCGAGGATCATGGCGTGCAGACTTCCGCCCGACACCGGGACCTCGGTGCCGAGGTCCACGGCCTCCTCGACTCCGGGGAGGCCGCTCAATCCCAGGGCTGACTTCAGGCGGTTCGATGGGTCGACCGTAAGAACAAGGACCCGTCTGCCCGAACGCGCTGCGGCCAAGGCCACCGCAGCCGACACCGTGGTCTTGCCCACGCCCCCGCCGCCCAGTATCAGGGCGACGCGGCGTCCGCGCAGCAGACCCAGAAGGTGCGGACTCTCTTCCACCCTCTTCTCCGACGATGCCTAATGGATGCGGGAATGGACCGTCTTGGCGAGCTGATAGATCGCGTCGGAATCGCAGAACTTGCGGCCGCACGACACTACCACCGCGAGGCTCCGGCCGGGATGAGTGAACCCGACCGACAGCACCTCGCCCCAGTATGCAAAGAATGCCTTGTCCGACAGGCCCTTGAGGTCCACGGCCGATGGGTACGATGCGGTCATCTTCGAGAAGCGCTCGCGCAGGTCGCTGGCATCCCGCGCCCGGAACACCTGGATTCCGACCCCGAAGGTCGAGGCCTTCTCGGGTGCGAAGTACAGCCCGTCGGCGTTGTCGCTGATCGCCGTACCCGCGAGAGCGGACTTGTGAAAGGCTTGCTTCGGGGCCAGGGTCGTCAAGTCCGTGGCGGTCAGCAGCAGGCGCAGGTCGGGTATCGGCAAGCGTGCCGACGCCGCGGGTGCAGACGTTGGGACGGGCACCGCAGCAACGGCCGGGGCCGGAGTGATTGTCGGGTCCGGCGGGGCGGCCGCATCCGGGCTGGATCCCTGGGTCGGAAGCTGGCGCATGGCCGCGGGCGAAGGACGATTGGGCTTGAGTCGGCCGGGTGCCTTCCGGGCCGGAACCGGGTCGTCGTTGGCCTCCTCTTGGCCGGTCGCCACGGCCTCGATGTCCGCCGACCCTTCGTCGACCTTGTCCTTGCAACTCGCGAGCAATCCCCCGACGACCAGTGCCGGGATGAGGAACATGAAACGGCCAGAGCCCATGCTGCCCCCGTGCGTCCGAAATCGAGGCGCCAGCATACGGCAGGCGCGCCGACGCTGTCAAATGCACCGCCCTGGTGCTCCTGTGCTATCGTTTCGGGGCGCATGGGTGCGAGTGGGGGGATGCCATGACGGATGCGGGCTACGGCGTTCTGGTTCGGCGGCTGCTCGAGGACGGGGAAGCGGGGTTCGTCAAACTGGCCGGCGATGCGTCGAATCGGTCGTACTTCCGGGCTACGGGTCCGGGGGGGGCGACCGTAGTCCTGATGAAACTGGCCGATGACCCTCTCAAGAGCGAGGAGGTGGTCGACGGCGAGCGGCCGGTCCGGATGCCGTTCTTGGACGTGGCGGATTATCTCGACCGAGGCGGGGTTCCCGTGCCGGCGATCCTGCACGAGGATCTGGCTGTTGGGGTGATCGTGATCGAAGACCTCGGCGACGTCACGGTCGAGAGGGCCCTGGCCCAGGGTGCGCCCAGAATGCCCCTGTACGAGCAGGCCGTGACACTGTTGGCGCAGATGCAGGCCTACACGACCTCGCAACCGGACCCGGACTGCGTGGCCTTTCGGCGTCGCTTTGGTGAGGGACTGCTGCGATGGGAGTTCGAGCATTTCTATGAATGGGGACTCGTCGCGTGGACCGGAAAGACGCCGACTCCTGCCGAGCGCGAAGTCCTCGAAGCCTTTTTCGCCGACGTGGTGGCGCGCCTCGTTGCGCTTCCCCAAGGCTTCGTGCACCGTGATTTCCAGAGCCGCAACCTCATGATCAAGGATGGCCGCCTGCGCCTGATCGACTTCCAGGACGCCTTGATCGGGCCATACCTGTACGACCTCGTGGCCCTGCTGCGCGATTCCTACGTGACGTTCACCCCGGCCGAGGCCGCGTACATCCGACGGGCGTATCTGGAGGCGCGGCGCAGGGAGGGACTGTCGGTCGATGGGGAAGATGATCTCGCCGTTGCGTTCCAACTGCAGGCCATGCAACGCAAGCTCAAGGATGCCGGGCGATTCGTGTACATCGATCGGGTCAAGCACAACCCGAAGTTCCTGGGCAACATCCCGCAATCCCTGGCCTATGCGCGCGAGGCCATCGCAGCGTTTCCCGAATTCGTGGACGCACGCACCGTGCTGGCCCGCTATCTTCCCGATGCCTTCGGAGACCCCGCATGAAGGCCATGGTGCTGTCGGCCGGCCTCGGCACGCGCTTGAGGCCCTACACGCAGGTCGTGCCCAAGCCTCTGTTTCCCATTTGCGACGTGCCAGTGGTCGGGTGGGCCCTGCGAAGCCTGGTCGGAGCAGGTGTGGATCGGGTCATCATGAACCTGCATCAACTTCCCGCGGCGATCGTGCGTGCGCTGGGCGCTGGCAGCGCGTATGGCGTCGAGATCGAATACAGCGAAGAGCCCGTGATCCTCGGGACCGGGGGAGGGCTGTCCGCGGTGCGCGCATTCTTTGCGGGGGAGTCTGCCTGGTTCGTTCACAACGGCGATGTCTTCACGGACTGGGACCTGGCAGGGGCAATGTCGCAGCATCTGCAAAGTGGCGCCGTGGCGACCCTGCTGCTTACGGACCCTCCGGACATGCCCGAGGCGCGCCTCGTCGAGATCGATTCTTGCGGGCATGTGATCGGAATCCGGGGACGACCAACAAGCCGGGAGGGCGCCCGTTATGTCTTTTCCGGGATCTCGATCCTGGGGCCGGGCATCTTCGAGGTATTGCCCGAGGGGACGGCTTCGTGCCTGATCGCGGACGGCATCCTGCCCCTGATCGAGCGGGGGGCATTGGTGCGCGGTGTCGTGATGCCGGGTCGGTTCTGCGACGTGGGCACCCCGGGGCGTTTCGTGGCGCTCAATGCAGAATGGTTGCCACAGATCCGAACGCTGTTTCGGGCGCGTGGACTGCCGTGTCCCACCGAACCGATGCCGGGTATCTGGTCGCGTGACGAGGCATCGCGGTTGGAGGGTGCGAACCTGTTCGGGCCGATGCTGCTGGGACGAAACGTCGTGGTGGAGCCCGGGGCGCGAATCGGGCCCAACGTGGTGCTGTGCAGCGGGTCGCACGTGACGAGCGGGGCCGTGGTGCAAGACGCCGTGGTGTTTCCGGGCGAACGGGTCGAAGGTACCCGCTCGGGGATCGTGTTGTCGCTCACCGCTTGCGACGCACCACCAGGCCAGTGAGCACGAGTAACCCCGACAACACCACCGTGGCGTAGGCGAACAACGGACCGTGACGGCGATAGATCGTGTCGATCTGCAGCAACGGCACATCTTCGACCAGCGTCTCGGGGCGTTCGATGGCCGTGGACTGTGTGATGCGGCCGAGCGGGTCGATGAACGCCGAAATTCCGGTGTTGGTCGAGCGCACCATGGTGAGCCGGTTCTCGATCGACCGGAAGGTCGCTAGAAGCAGGTGCAGCGAGGGCTCAGCCGTCTTGCCGAACCAGGCGTCGTTCGTGATGTTGACGAGCAGGTTCGGGTCCTTGCCCGCCAGCCTCCGCGTGAAGGCCGGCAGGATGTCTTCGTAGCAAACCATGATGCCCATGCGCATCGGGCCGAGGGCGAACACCTCGACCTCGGTTCCCGGGCGGAAGGCCCCGGCCTCGGGGAAGTAGCGTCGCAAGAACGGGAAATACTGTTCGAAGGGCATGTATTCCCCGAACAGCAGCAGGTAGTTCTTGTCGTAACGCCCTTGCACGCGCCCCGTCCCGTCGACGAGGAGGGCCGTGTTGTAGGTGTCCCGTTCGCCCGCGTGGTCGGGACGATCGGATTCCGTAATGGCCCCGAAAATCAAGGGGGTCGAGAAGCCCCGCATCACCGCGTTGCGATCGGATGGCAGTGTCTTTGCATCCCGGTCGGCCGCGGCCATGGGGTGGTCGAGGTCTACCTCGGGCAAGGGCTCGGGCGACACGTAGATCGAGGCGACATCATGGGGCATGGGGTAGCCTTCGGTGAACGGGACGAAGGCAAGGGATCCGAGGTCCGGTGGCGGGCGTGGGGAGGCCGTCTGCGCGCCGGCTGCCATCTCAATCGTTTGGATTTTATGGGATCCCAGGATCACCAGGGTGCCCCGTGCCCCGACGGCCAGGGCCGTCCCTGGTGCGGCTGGGGAAATGGCGGTCAGGTTCTGCGACAGGCCGGTCTTGAACGGCGTGCAGAGGTCCTCCTCGCATCGAAGCACCTGCCCACCGGTACCCACGACCCAGATCTGTCGACCCGACACACCCACGCTCATCCAGTCGAATCGGGGCGTTACCAGGGTCTTGAGGGTGCCTCCGAGGCGCTTCAAGGTACCGTCGTGTCCCGCCACGACCAGGCCGAGGCTATGCCCATACGAGACGGCGGTGAGGTTCGCCCCGGTTTCCGCGTCCCACGGCACGGCCTCTTGCCCGTTGAAGTAGCGCAGGGTGCCTCGATCACCGCACAGGGCGAAATAGGATCCCCCGGGCATGGCGGTGATCGCCCGCAGGTCCTCGTGGGTTCCGACCTCGACGATGCGCCATCGCCCTGCCTCGCGGATCGCTGCGGTGCCCTGTCGCCCGACCGCCATCGCGACCCCATTTCCGGCAATGGCGACGGCCAGGAGGTCGCGATCGATCCCGGTCGCCTCGCGAGTCCAGGTTTGGCCGTCGAAATGATACGCGGCCCCACGGGGCCCGACGGCCAGGGCATCGGCTTCATTGCGGGCCGCCAGCGCAGCGACCCCGGTCACCCGAAGCAAATCGGCCCCGGGTGACAAGTCCGCAGCAAGGCGGTCGTTTTCCAGGCGGAATAGTTGCCCCCCCGGGGATGCGGCTAGCGCGGTCACGTGGCCGGCCCGCGACAGCACCGCTTCGAGTGGGATGTACGACGACTCCGGCCACACGATGAGATCGGGGTGATGCTCCTGTTCCAGTTGGGCGGTCATGGCCTGGTGTTTGAGAAGATTGCCGTACAGCATGCGGATCTGGTCCATGAACGGCAGGGGCGAACCATCCGGGTTCTTGGCCTCCTTCTCCCAGATCCCGACATCGGCCTCGACCATGCCGATGCGCACGTGCGGTGCCGCAGCCATGGCGGATTCGATCTCGTTGATGCGGAGCACGCCATAGGTCAGGCTGGCACCGAACAACAGTACGGCCAGGCCCACCGCTGTCACGGGGAACCGGACCGAACCGTGGGCGACGCGCCAGTGGATGATGGCTGCGAAGGCCGAATTCACCACGATCAGCAAGAACGTCAGGCCCGACACCCCGGTGATGTCCACGATCTGCGTGATCGCGGTGAAGGGCTGTTGGGCATTGGCCATGTAACATGGGAACAAGAATGGGACCAGATACTCGCACGCCGTGAAGAGAATCGGGAACACTACGAACCACGGCCACCGCAGGCGGAAGGTCACGTGTGCGGCAAGGCCAGTGGCCACGGCCATCATCAACCCCTGGTAGGCCGTCATCAGAAGCGTGATGCCATAGGCGGGAAGGGGAGTCATGTGTCCGAACTCGCGCAGCAGGTCGCTGATCCAATGGAATCCGCCGGTGTACGTCGTGAACCCGGTCAAGAACCCCAGGAAGAATCCGCCCCGAAACGTCCGCCCCCGCACCGCGATGAGCAACGGCACGAAAGCCACCCAGCCCAGAGGGAAGATGCCGAAGTCCGGAAACGCCAGGAAGGCCAGACATCCCGACAGCAAGGCCAGGGGAATTCCGATGGCCAGATGCGTCCGCTCCTTGATGGATGGGGCCTTCTTTTCCTTCTTCTCCTTGTGGGCGCGTGCCATGGGGCTACTCCGCTTCCGAGACCGGAAAGACCTGTTCGCACTGAGCGAGGCTCAGCCCCTTCACGAGCATGACCTTGTGGCGATCGTGGGCACCCACCAGGAGCGACACGTCCCGAACCGGGACTTTGAACGCCCCGGCCAGGGTCGCCAGGGCCTGTTTCGTGGCCTCGCCACCTTCGGGGGCCGCGGTCACCTCGATGCGCAGACGTCCGCCGCAGATTCCGCGAACGCGGCACCGCCCGGCGCGAGGCCGGACCGACACCTCAACGGCGATCCCGTCGCTGCGAACGCTGAGCATGGGCATCACTGGTCCTCGAGACAACCGCGACGAGTCTAGCGCAAACGCGAGCGTTCGGGAAAATGGTGACAGCCTCCAATTAGGGTGCGTCGCCTCGACGCAGGTCGGTGTCGAAGAAGGGAGCCCAGTCCGGGGTGGCAAGGCCTTTCGTCTCCAGATCCGCGATTTCGAACCAGGGAGAGTATTCCCTGCCGGACAGGTTCTTCAGCACGTGGAACTCCTGGGCCGGCATGTAGCTCTGGCCCAGCAGTACCAGGCGTCGTCCGTCCGGATGCGTGGCCAGGTCCAGGATGACCACTGCGTGTCCCGGGCTTCCCCCTTGAACGAGCAGGTCTCCGGGGGCCAGCTTCGCAAGGCTCTGGGTTGGAAGGTCCCTGCTCAGCGATAGGGTGCCTGCATAGGTCATGACGTGATGCAAGAAGGCCCGAAACGAGGACCGCGAGGCATCGGGGTGGGTGGCTTTGACCCACGTGGTGCGGGGCAACTTCACACGGGGACGCTCTCCCGCGGCCCAGCGGGCCCATGTGGACAGCGATCCATCGGTCAGTCGGAACGCGATGCGGTCCTTGCGGTCGATCGACCACAGGTACTCGGCGCGCAATCGGATCCAGGCATCTGCGCATTCCTGATACCGCATCACGTCCATTTGCACCACGGCATGACGGCCCGACTGGTCGGCGCGAGTGCGGCCGTCCCAAAGGTGGATTGGGTGATCGGTCGGGGCGAGCGGTAGACCCCGCAACCATGCGGCGAAGGAACCTGGGGCGGCAGGGGAACGGACAAAGCCCACAGGAGGCGGGATGGCGCCTGCAATGGTCCGAACAGGGACCGGCCGATCAAGCCACGGGTAGGGTCGGTCGGCCAACGCGTCGGTTCGAGCCGTTCCCGGCCAACCGAAAACGAGCGCTGACAAAACCAGGAATGTTCGCCGCATCGTGGTGGTCAACACACAACCTCCCGCCTCCATCATAGCGGATCCCCTCTGACCCCGCGCTTTCTTGCCTGGGCGGTTTGACGTGCCCCATCCCGATCCCTATAATGTCGCATCCGACGGGGCGGCATTGGCCGTACGCCCGGACGGAAATGGTGTTGGCGAAGCATCTGGAGAGGATTCGACCCATGAAGAAAGTAGCAGCCGTCTTGTTTGCCCTGGCCATGGTCGCGTGCAGTGGACGCAGCACCGACGACGGTTCCGACCCGACCAACGACGCGGTCACCGGGACCGATATTCCGATCTCGGGCACCCCGGGGGAAGAGAAAGCGGACGCTGCCTGCAGCGACGGGTTCGACAACGATGGCGACAACTTCGTGGACTGTGACGACTACGACTGCTCGCGCAGCGCGTCGGTGACCGTGTGCGGGAGCACGCCGGGTCAGGGCACGGGCAGCGAAAACACCGACGAACTCTGCAGTGACGGCGTCAGCAACGACGGCGATAAGTACGTGGACTGCGACGACTATGACTGTTCGAAGGGCGAAAACGTGACCGTGTGCGGAGGCGGCGGAACCGCTACCGACGAGAACACGAATGCCACCTGCGAAGACGGGGTGGACAACGACACCGACGGGTACACGGATTGCGACGACTACAGTTGCTCGAAGAACCCCGACGTGACCGCATGCGGTGGTGGCTCGACCGGCGGGGCCGAGAACACGGACGCCTTGTGCAGCGACGGCATCAGCAACGACGGGGATACGTTCGTGGACTGCGACGACTACGACTGCTCGAAGAACACGGCCGTGACCGTGTGCGGTGGTGGCGGGTCGACGAGCGGGGCCGAAGACACCGATGCCCTGTGCAGCGATGGCATCAGCAACGACGGCGACAAGTACGTGGACTGCGACGACTACGACTGCTCGAAGAATGACGCGGTCACCGTGTGCGGCGGCGGAGGCTCCACCAGCGGAAAAGAGAACACGGACGCGCTGTGCAGCGACGGCATCAGCAACGACGGGGATACGTTCGTGGACTGCGACGACTACGACTGCTCGAAGAATGACGCCGTGACCGTGTGCGGCAGTTCCAGCAGCGGGGCCGAGAACACCGACGCCCTGTGCAGCGACGGGATCAGCAACGACGGTGACAACTTCGTGGACTGCGACGACTACGACTGCGACGACACGTCCGTCTGCCAGTAGCTCGGCCCTTTTTTTCGCCCCTCTTCAGAACACTTGCATCACGCTGCTGCTTCGTCGGCGACCTCTTCCGGTGACCCCGACGGGCCCTGCGCTGTGGTCAGGTCGGCAAGCAGGGCCTCGTACAATGCGGGTTCTGCACGCAGACGCCGTTCCACCTGATCGCGTCCCTGGCCGAGTTGGTCGCCACGCCACGACCACCAGGATCCCGACTTGCTGACGACCCCCTGGCGTTCGGCGAGTTCGAGGGTTTCGAGTACGTGATTGATTCCCTCGCCGAACACCAGTTCGAGTTCCGCCTCCCCGTATGGCGGCGCCACCTTGTTCTTGACCACCTTGACGCGGACCCGGTTCCCCGTGGCCTCGGTCCCGTTGCGCTGCGTTGCGATCTTTCGGATGTCCAGGCGCAGGGTTGCGTAGAATTTGAGGGCATTGCCCCCGGTCGTGGTTTCGGGACTGCCGAACATGACCCCGATCTTGCTGCGCAGTTGGTTGATGAACACCACGCTGCAGTTCTGCTTGTGGCAGGCGCCCACGAGCTTGCGCAAGGCCTGACTCATGAGGCGGGCCTGAAGCCCCACGTGCGAATCCCCCATGTCGCCTTCGATTTCGGCCCGAGGCACCAGCGCTGCCACCGAATCGACCACCACGACATCGATCACGCCACTGCGCACCATGGATTCCACCACGTCAAGCGCCTGTTCCCCGCAGTCAGGCTGCGACACCAGAAGGTCTTCGGCCGCGACCCCGAGGTTCTTGGCGTAACGCAGGTCCAGGGCGTGCTCTGCGTCCACGAAGGCGGCCACCCCGCCGGCCTTCTGGACCTGGGCGACCACCTCGAGCGACAGAGTGGTCTTGCCCGAGGATTCCGGCCCGTAGATCTCGATGATGCGTCCCTTGGGAATGCCGCCACCAAGGATGCGGTCGAGCATGGGCGAACCTGTGGTGAAGGTCGCGATCTGTTCGACCGTGCCATCCCCGAGGCGCATGACCGTGCCCCGGCCGAACTGCTTGTCGAGCGCGGCCAGAAAGGCTTCAAGTTCCCTGGTTCGATCGGGCTTCTTCGACATCAGTGACCTCCCCGTGGGGTTTGAGAACCTTCGTCGTTGCGGTCCAGAAGCCGATACTGAATGGCCTCGGACACGTGAACCGTGCGGATGAGGTCGGACCCCTCGAGGTCCGCGATGGTCCTGGCCACCTTCAGCACCCGGGACAGGGCCCGCGCCGACAGGCCAAGACGGTCTACCGCGGCCTCGAGCAGGCGCCCGGCATCATCGGGCACCGCGCAGCAACGCGCAATTTCGCGGGAGGCCATGCGACCGTTGAAACGTTCGCCGGTCCCGCCGAGGCGAGCCGTCTGTCGGGCGCAAGCCGCGATGACCCGGCTCCGGACCTCGGCCGAGGTCTCGGTTGGCGTGTTGCCCGCGAGGTCCCGATAGGCCAGGGCTGGAACCTCGACGTGCAGATCGATGCGGTCCAGAAGCGGGCCCGAGATCCGCGAACGATAGCGTGCCACGTCGTTCGGACCGCACGAACAGGCATGACGGGGATCGCCCCGATATCCGCAGGGACAGGGGTTCATCGCGGCCACGAGCAGAAAATCAGCCGGGTAGGTGAAGGTCGCGGCGGCCCGGCTGATCGTCACGCAACCGTCCTCGATGGGCTGGCGCAAAACCTCGATCACGTCCCGCCGCCATTCGGGCAGTTCGTCGAGGAACAAGACGCCATGATGGGCCAGCGAGGCTTCGCCCGGGCGCGGTATCGCGCCCCCGCCGACCAGCGCCGCGGCCGAGCCGGTGTGGTGGGGCGCCCTGAACGGGCGACGATGAATGAGGCCTGCGCCTCGCCGCAGCAAACCGGCTACACTGTGGACCTTGGTGGTTTCCAGGCATTCTTCGTAGGTCATGTCCGGCAGGATGGCCGACAAGCGGCGCGCCAGCATGGTCTTGCCCGACCCCGGGGGGCCGACCATCAGCAGATTGTGGCGCCCCGCAGCCGCAATCTCCATGGCCCGCTTCACGTGTGCCTGACCGCGGACCTCGGCAAGGTCGGGGCCGCCAGTTGGGGCCGGCGCTACCGGGTCGGCTGCAACCACGGGCAGTTCCTGACGCCCGCCCAGATAGGCCATCAACTGCGGCAGGTCGGTGGCGGCCAAGGCACGGATGCCCTGCACCAGCGAAGCCTCGGCCGCGTTCGCGGCCGGCAGGATGACTTCGGACAGACCGAGCGTACGCGCGGCGGCCACCATGGGCAGGATTCCCGGAACGGGCCGGATGCACCCGTCGAGCGACAATTCCCCGAGGATCATGCGGTTCTTCAGCGATTCCCTGGGGACCGCATCCAGACAGGCCAGGACCCCCACGGCCACGGGCAGGTCGTACAACGAACCGTGCTTGCGCACGTCGGCCGGGGCCAGATTCACGGTGATCCAGCGGCTGTTGGCCCTGAACCCGAGATGGCGCAAGGTCGACAGCACGCGGACCCGGCTTTCGCGCACCGCGGCTTCGGGCAAACCCACGATGTCGAAGTGCGAGACCCCGGGGTACAAATCCACTTCGACATCGACGGGCAGGCCTTCGATCCCGAGCAGGGCGGCAGAATGGACGCGGACGTTCATGGGCACAACCTCGTCAACGGGCCCGAGGTCCCCTGGGATCAAGCTTTGTGCCAATGTCAAACAACAGCGAAAACAGGGGGTTGAAGAAGTCCTTGGTGGGATGGTTGGACGGAAAGTTGGACACAGTGTCCGAACCCACGAATGGGTCTTGCGAAATTGAGTTCAGGCCGCGAATCCGTCAGGAACAGGGAATGGTGAGCGGCGAGATCGAGCCCGCGGACGGCCAGGCGTCAACCTTGCAATCGCCGTCCACGTCGACCATGGACTCGCGGGTGTCGTGTCCACAGCCTTCGCGGATCTCGTTCTCCCAGTAGTTCACGCCGCAGCCGCCGTTGGTGGGCATCAGAAGGTTGGCCTTGTCCTTGTTGGACGACTCGTCACCGAACGCGTCCATGCGCACCACGAGTCCGTCCCCGTTCATGTCCACCAGTTCGAGGAGGCGCTGGTTCCCGGGCCACTCCTCGGTCTGCGTCCATCCATCGCCCGACAGACCCCAGGTATATTTGTAGCCAACGCGCACCCCGCGGCCGTCCGGCGAACCCGCAAGCGGGAAGTACGGCAGGTCCAGGGACAGGGTGAACACCCGGTCACCCTTGACGGCATCGCCGTTGGTGCCATCGTCGTGCATTTCGAGCAGGTTCGGCACCCAGTTCCCCATGGCCACGTTGGCCGCGTCGAGCGTCATGTTGTCGATGCAGTGAGGGGGCGTGCCGTCCTTGCCGCAGATGGGGGTGGTCTTGTGCACCCCGCCCGTGAAGTACATGGTCTTGCCCGACACGTCCGCGGCCCATTTGAATGGGTCGATGCCCGCGCAGTTGTGATCCTTGATGCCGGCGCGCAGGTCTGCGAGGAAGACCACACGGATGCGGTCGGTCGCATAGCACACCGCCACCTGGACCTCGCCTGCCGCGGCGAGCAGTGCGGCCTCGAACGCCTCGGCCGTCACCTCGGACCCGGTGAGCACCAGAAACGCGGGGTTGAGCAGGTCCTTGGGCGACAGCGCACGGGTGATCTCGCCTGCGAACGGGAACTGTCCGCCCGTGCCGGCACGGCTCACGAGGTCCTGGACCATGGCCGCGAACGTGGTCACCGGGCCGTTGCCCGAATCCAGCAGCGACGACAGGGTAGCCGTGGTCTGTGCAACCACGTCCGCGGGCAGGGCGGCCAGGGTCCGCCCCTGGGCAATGGCCTGTCCGAGAACGATCAGCGAAAACGTGGTCGAACGTACCGACATGGGCGACAGGGCCGGCATCTCGTTCCACAGGATGATCTGCCGCTCGGGGTCGAGCACGGACAACTGGCGCGGCACCGATGGCAGCAGCCCGAAGGCCTGTCCTTCGGGCCACCGGGCCTCGAGACGCAGACCGGAAAATTCCGTGTCGCCCGAAAAGCGCAGGGAAAACAGCCCACTGGCGTCCACCTGCCCAGCGATGCCCTCGATCGCGATCCCGTCGGCCCCGTACACGATCACCGGGGTGCCAACTGGTGCGCCCGTGACCGCACCGTAGACCACGTTGTCCGCGGCATCCGGGACCTTGGTGCTCTTGTCCCGGCTTGCCACATTGATAATCGGGCTTTCGAGCCCACAGCCGGATGCCCACAGCAGCATGCAGAGGGTCAGTGTGAAGCGTTTCATCACCAATTCACCTCCAGCGATGCCTTGGAGCGGAACACAACCCAGTTCTGGTCCGTGTCCCGTTCACGGTCCTGGTCCTTGTGCAAGAACTCCAGGTGGTAGCGCAGCTTCAGGCCCTCGAATTCGTACGTCAGGCCCGCAAACGCCTTTTCCTTGTGGGTGACGTCGTTGCCATAGCCTTGTTCGAGAGTGCCCTTGCGCCGGTCCTCCTGCCAGTAGTCGAACTGCCCCCCGGCTTCGATCAGCAGACCGTCGGCCAGTCCGTAGGTGGCCTTGATGCGTCCCATGTAGAGGTTGCCCACGTAGTTGTCATTGTTGGCGGGGTGCGCGGGGTCCCAGGCCTCCTGGTCGGTCGCGGGCTTGCGCCGGTTGTCCACGTCGCGAATGTATTTGCCCTTGAACGACAGTTCCAGGCCCCCGCCCACGTCGATCTGGTAGCGCGCCCCGAGCATGCCGATGACGGTCAAACGGTCCTGATTGCGACGGTACACGCTACGCGGATCGCGGCCGCGGTCCGATGCGTTGGCGTAGTCGTACACGTCGGTGTCCGTGTACCCGTCACTGTGCAGGAAGTCGGGGTACACCCGGTCCACGTCGCGTCCCTGGGTGTTCTGGTTGTAAGTGATCACCGAAGTCTCGAGCACCGCGTCGAACGGCCCCGTGGCGTATTGGGTGAGCAGGGTGCCGCCGTGCCATCCGATGCAGGACTCGACGAACGCTTCGTCGAAGTCGATGAACTCGTTGGCAAGGTTCAGGGTCGGCAACTGTCCGCCTTCCAAGAAACCGTCGGTGAGCAGGACGTCCGCCTCGCGCCGGGCCCCGAAAATGGCGTTGTAGTCCTCGCCGATATTGAAGTACTCGGCCTTGAACGACAGCCCGACGTCGAAGGGGTCCGCGATGTCGGCCCGGACCTTGATGGCGTAGCTGTTGGTATCCTTGTACACCACCGGGGACACGCCTTGGTTGTCCTCGACCCCGTTCGCGGTGAGCTTGGAATCGATCCGTCCCAGCGAGAAAGCCCCGAGCACGTTGAGCGACAAAAAGTCCAGTGGTTCGAACTGGCCCTCGATCGTGGTGTTCGACGACAGGTAGCGCGAGTAGTAGTCCACGGCGTTGTCCTTCGAACACCCGATGATCGGATTGCCCAGGTCGTCGGTGCAACTCGCGTACAGCGATCCCACGGCATCGGGATCGGTGTTGTCGATCTCCACGTCGTTGGTGAGCGTGGACACCAGGGTGATGGTTCCGAACGAAGGCGTCACCGTGAACTTCGCCCCGTAAGCCCAGTCCTGAGAATAGAAAGGATAGGACAACGATGGATCCCCGATGCCGGTGCTCCACCAAGGCCCGACCCACAGCTTGGGCAGGGCGATCATGGCCAGACTGTAACTGAAGATACCTTCGCCCACGTGGCCGTCGAGGAACACGCCCTTGCCGTTGTCCCGATCGATGTAACGGATCTTGCCGATGGTCCAAGGGTTGAACATGCCCAGATCCGAGGAGCCGACCGTCACCCAGTCGAGCGTCGGGATGGGGATGGCGGCCCGGATGTAAGTCCCACGCAGCTTCATGTACGAGGCGCGATTCATGCCCAGGGAATCCCCGGATGTATTTTCCTCGCCGTCATACTCCTGTTTGACCGTGCCGGATTCCCACCAGTCCTGCCAGATCTCGCCGAACCGGCTCTGGATGCGGGCATAGCCCTGCACGTACTTCGACACCGTGCCGAAGATCTTGAGCTCGAATTCCGTGCCCACCCCGTTGTCGCCGGCGATGTCGTCGGGCCAGAACGGATTGCCGTACGACAACAGGCCCTGGCTGTCGTTGTTACGATACAGCCATTTCGTGTAGATACGGCCGGCCAGATCGAAATTTGCAATGTCGGCCGCAGCCGGCGCGACCCACAGGACGATCAGTAACGCAGCCGCGGGCATGGTCCAGAGGCGATGCTTCATGATGGGTTATTCCTTACGGGTAGACCATGGGGAGTTCGACCTGCGCCCCTTTGCCACTGGCGCTGCACGTGTACTTCAGGGCTTCGTGCTGCGCCTTGACCTCGTCATTGCCACCGGCGCCCGGGGCCACGATCAGGTCGATGACGTGGGGGTCGCACGCGTAGTCCGATCCGCCACCGAAACGGTGCTGCCCCGCGTATTCGTTCACCTTGCGTGTCAGGATTTCCTTGCTGTCGGGATAGCCCTCGTTGCTTTGCATCACGACCGCGTATCCCCAGCCCGGCTTGACGCCGCCGCCGAGGTCCGACGCCTTGACGGTGGCCACCAAGGTCTTGCCATCCACCCGGGTCACCCGCGGGATGACCACGCCGCTGCGCAGCTTCCCGGCCTTCTGGGACACCTCGGACTGCAGGCGCTGGCGCCCCTGCGGGCTGATCAGAACCACCTTTTCCCAGCACGCGTCCTTCTTGAAGCGCACGTTCAGTCCCGGCAGGCCGTCACAGAACCCGCTGCCGTCCTTGTGATCCATGTCGATGTAGATCTGCGGAAACTGCAGCGAGAAGCCGTTGCCCTGCCACGACTTCGAGTCCCACGGGTCCTCGATCCGCGAGCGGACCGTGACCTTCACGATCACGTCGCTGCCCTTGTCCTCGATCGAGAATGCCGTGATGTCGAACGAGCCCGGTTTGTAGACGCCATCGGATGGATACGTGTACGAGCCGGGGCCGTGATCGTCCCCGGTCGGGTCCTTGAGCGATGCGCCACCGGCGATCGCCGCGGCCGGGAACACGAGGAGCAACATCATCACCCAGGGGTTGAAACCGCGTGCCATGAGACCACCTCCCGTTGTCGGTCAGAGAGATCGAACGGCCATAGGGTACAGGAAAAACACGGGTGGTGGCAAACCCTCCATGAAGGAGGGGTGGGGGGATCGTCGACGGGCACGTCTACGTCGACGTCCACGTCCACGTCCACGTGCACGTGCACTTGCACGTTCAGGTCCACGTGCAGGTTCATGTCGACGGTGTATGTGGCTGGGTTTGGATCGGGACGGGAGGTGGTCTTGTGGTCGTGGACTCGGGTGCAGAAATGTTCTTGACTGGGATTGAAGATGGTGGGTAACATCCCTCTCGTGAATCCATTTTTTTCGGTGAAGGGGTATTCAACCGGAGGGTCAACCATGGGGATCGATCGACGTATGCGCAAGGTCATGCAGAATCTGGTGATCGGCGCACTTTCACTGGCCATGTTGGGTGTCTGGGGGTGCGACGGGGGGAAGTTGGGGTCGGAATCCAACGGTGAACTGAAGGTCAGCTTGACCGCGGACCGGGACAGTGGGCTGGCGCCGCTGCTG
>CAYRIB010000018.1:0-3594 GCA_964424165.1 uncultured Myxococcales bacterium
GTCAAACCAACGTCACTCCGGGTCAAGGGCCGTGATGCCCGGCAGCGACAGCCGCTCGATGAACTCCAGAAAGGCCGCGCCTCCCGTCGACACGTGGGTGAAGCGGGAGGCCAGACCGATCTGGCGAATCACCGCGGACGTGGTCTCGCCGCAGGCCACCACCACGGTCCCATGGTCCGCCCGATCCGCCAGCGCCCGCGCCAGCACCCGGGTGGCCATGGCCCCGTCAGGCCGCTCGACCACCCCGAGCGGACCGCTCCACAAGATGGTCCCCGCGCCCGCCAGATGGCTGAGCATGTTCCCGAGCGACTCCTCGCCCAGGTCCACGACCATGTCATCCGCAGTCCCCCGACCCGCCCCGGACCTCACGACATCCGTGGGCAGCACGATCCGTCCCCCATACCGCGACAACAGCGACCTCGCGTTCTCGATCACGGATCGATCCACGGGGGTCGGCCCGCCGCTGGGCTCGGCCGCCTCCTGGAAGATGTGGGCCACCCCGCCCGCCAGCAACAGGTGATCCACCCGCAGCAGCAGGGAATGCACGATACCCATGCGGCGGGACAACCGGTTGCCCCCCAGCACCGCCACGAACGGCGGCCTCGGTTCGTGCAGAATCCGTTCGAGGACTTCGAGCTCCCGCGCCACCAGCGGTCCCGCCAGGCTATGCCGCACGAAGCGAGGCACACCGGTGATGCTGGCGTGTCGTCGATGACACACGTTGAAGGCATCGTTGACAAAGTAGTTGTCCGCCAGATGCGCCAGGCTGCGCGCGAACAGGTCGTCGTTCTCTTTTTCGCCGCTGGCGAACCGCAGATTCTCGAGCACGTTGACCTTGCCGGGCACGAGTTGCGCACGCCCGATCAGCAGGCCTGACGACGCGATGCTGCGCTCGTGGAACACCACGTCGCCCGACAGCACCCGCGCCAACCGCTCGGCTACAGGTCGCAGACTGAACGCGGCATAGATTTCTTCGCGGCTCTGGCCTGCGGACCCCTCGGCCCCGGGGTCCCCCAGATGCGAACACACCACGGGCGTTCCCCCGGCTTCCAGGATCTTGCGGATGGTCGGCACGGCCTCTTGCAGACGCAGGGTGTCCAAGACTCCGGCCGGCCCGACCGGAACATTGAGGTCCAGTCGCAGCAGCACGTTGCGGTCCTTGAGCGCGCCAGGCCGCACGGCCGAAAGCGTGCGGCGTTGAAATCCCGTTTCGCGTCGCAAACCCGCGACCTTCTCGCGAACGCGGCGCATCACGATGCGCATGGCCTCGTCCGGGTCCTGGATGCCCTCGATCTGTCCGACCAGCCACGACACGCGCAAGAACCGGTCCGACAGCGGCGCGGGGCCCCGGTAAACGGCCCCGGTGTTGGCGTCGATCGTCACCTGTTCGCCTTCGTGGATCGTGACCGTGGGATTGCCCACGAACACGACTTGGCGCCCTGCCCGGTCGATCTCGGCGTTCGTGCACCCCACGATGCAGGGCTTGTTCAGGGTCATGGCAGTGATGGCGGCATGCGACGTGCGCCCCGGATACACGTTCACGATCGCATGGGCGCTGTTCATGATCTGGAAGTCGGTCGGCTTCGTGTTGTAGGCGAAATAGATGATGGTTTCACGCTTCTTCTCGGCTTTTTCGATCCCTTCGGACGATAGCAGCAGCGCGCCCGACACGATCCCGCCATTGATCGGGACCCCTTCCGAAATCGGGGGGTTGAATTCGCGAATCGCCAGGTCCGTGCGCGGGATCGTGATGAAGTCGTGCGCCATGCCAAGCCCGTCCAGACGGCCGCGGAAGCGCTCGAAGGAAATCATGCCCCGTCGCAAGAAGTCGATGTCCGAAATCAGCTTGGCATAAGCGCCGATGCGTGCGCGACGCACCTGCAGCAGATACAGCACACCGTCTTCGACCGTGAATTCGATGTCCAGGGCGTTGTTAAAGCGCATTTCCAGGCGCCGCTTGCACTCCTGCAATTCCCTGCGCAGCCCGCGGCCCAGGGCCTGGATCGGCCGGGTGATCACGTTGCCCATCACCACGTCCTCGCCCTGGACCTGTTCCTTGAACTCCCCGAACAACTGGTTGCGCCCCGTGACCGGATTGCGGGTCAGCACGACCCCGCTCAGGCATCGCGAATTCCTGTTGCCAAAGACCATTTTCTGCACGGTCACCGCGGTCCGGGGGTGCACCTCGTCCGAGAAGCGCTGCAGATAGGCCCGGGCCGTGGGCGAGTCGATCGATGAAAACACCAACCCGATCGCAGTGTAGAGCTGTTCGCGGGGGTCCGACAGGAACGCGGGTCCGAGCACCTTCCCCAGCACGGTAGCCATGTGGGCGTTCTCGACCCGCAGGCGTGTTTCGTCGACCCCAAGGGCCCCGGCCAAAGGCATGGGAAGCTCGCGGGCCGCCATGCAGTTCTTCAGGAAGCGGTTGTACAACGTCAGAGCAAACAAGGTCCCATGCTTTCGGGCAATGGCATCCCGGATGCCCGTGGTCATGCCCGTGTTCAGGATCGTGGCCATGGCACCGGGCATCGAGATCGCGGCCCCGGAACGCACGGACACCAAAAGAGGGTTGTGAGGGTCCCCGAAACGCTGCTCGCAGCGTGCCTCGAGTCCCGCAATCTGCTCGTCGATGAGTTGGCGAAACGCACCATCACGGATACCCCGCGTCTGGCACCACTCGCTCACCGGCAACCCCAGGATGAAGGCCGGCGGCACCCGCAATCCGAGTTGCGTCATGTCCACGAGCCCCTTGCCCTTGCCCCCGAGGACCGATCGCAGTCGCGGGGACGTTTCCTCCCAGGTCCGCGCCACATGGGCGGCCAGGTCCTGCGGGTTCTCCAACGGGACGTGGTCCGGGAACTCGGCATCGAATTCCACCCCCTCGATCTGGTTGGACAAGCCGCGTTCGAGCGTGGACAGCACCTTGTCGACGAATTCGCTGACCACGTGGTACTGAGTGCGTCGCAGGAAGTTGTTGAAGAACCGGGTCTTGACCGGGGAAAGCCGCGCGGTCGGCACCTGATAGCTTTCAATGACCCGGTTGAGCACCTGTCCCATCTTGCCGATGATGTTCACGCGCAGGTAGCGCTGCATCTCTTCGGCAATGGTCTGCAGGTTGCGCGCCATGCTGACTTCGTCCAAGGCCGAGGCCTCGCGCACCTCCTTGGCGTCGGGCAACCGCACGTCGCCTTCGCGCAAACCCACGCCCTTGATGTTCATGATGTTGAGCAATTCGCGGACCAGGGCCAACGCATCCCGCAGGTTGTGCGCCGACACGTCGGCGAAATGATGATTGGTGAGGTCGTTGGCGAACAAAAACACCAACCGCCCGATCTCCAGATCGATCAGGATGAAGTCGAACAGGTCGAGCCGCCCCTCTTCGAACGAACGCTTGAGGTCCCCCTTGAAACTCGCGAGCCGCTTCAGCAGATCAAAGACCACGATGCGCTGAGCCGTATTCTCAGGCGTCAGCAGGGCGAGGAAGGCCTCCATTTCCTTCTGCAGAAAGCAGCGGCTGAAGAGGTCCATGTTCTCGGCCAGCTTGCGCTTGACGGTCTGAAGATTGCCCGACGAGTAGTCCCACAGATAGGACAG
>CAYRIB010000018.1:3694-38328 GCA_964424165.1 uncultured Myxococcales bacterium
GTCGTCGCGCGCCTCCTCGAACTGCTCGGCCGCGCTGCGGATGTCCTCGATGAGGTCTTCGCCGCCTTGCCGGATCGGGAGTTTCTTGACCACTTCCCGGGCGTAGTAGATGAACTCGGAGGTGGGTGCCCGGGTCTCGTTGAGGGTACGACGCGTCTCGTCGCGCAGTTGTTCGTAGATCTTCTCGATGTCCGAACGCACGTTGCGCCGATCCAGAATCCCGTCTTGACCGAGCAAGCGCAAGTTCACCAGCAGTTCGATCAGGAGTTCGATTTGCATCGACATCGAGGCTTCGGCACGGATGCGGCCCAGTTGCGCGATGACGTCTTCCCAGGTGTCCAGGGGGTGAAAGGCCCGACTTGATGCGTTGAGCATATTCATGCCAAGGATTTCAAGCCAGGTGGTTCGCAAAGTCAATGCGCAAACCCTGCGATCCACGCGCGAAATTGCCGACGAGGCGATACGTTGATGCGCACGGCCGCGTTCTGCTACGATGCCCAGGATCTCGATGGGTGAGTGATCATGAAACACACGACGATCCTTTTCGCACCGCTACTTCTGTGGTCGCTCGGGCTCAGTTTGGGCTGCGGGGGTGGCGAGGCGGCTGGCGGCGCGGACGCAAGCTACGAAACCGTGGCCGGGCCGACCGACGGCGACGCGTTCACGAACCAGGATCTGGCCCCAACCACGCATGGCCTGTCGGGGGCCGTGCGCATCGCCGGCCTGGGTCAGGCGGGCGTCACGATCACGCTGTCCTCGTCCAGCGAACCCGGACGGGATGCGACGACCGATTCGCACGGCGCGTATGTTTTTGAAGACCTTCCGAACGGACGTTACACGCTCGTCGCAACCGGAGCCGGTCAGACCTGGTCGCCCTTGTTTGAAAACCCGGTCCATATCGACAGCCGTTCCTTGTCCGGTCTGGACTTCAAGGCCGACGGGCACCGCGTGTCCGGCCGCCTGGCCATTGGGGATGCCGCCTGGAGCCAGGGCGCAACCGTGATTTTGTCGGGCGATCAAAACCGCATCACGGATGCCGAACCGAACGGCGAGTTCGCGTTTTCAGACGTGCCGAACGGCCACTACACGGTGACCACGCTGATTCCAAATCAGGCAACGATCCCGTCCGAAGCGGTAGTGACCGTGTCCGGACAGGACGTGGACCTGGAACCGTTCTTGATCCGGACTTGGACGATCGCAGGCCACGTGCGGGCCAACTCGCAGGGAATCGCCGGCGTGACCCTGTCGCTCGACGGCCCCTTGACGGACACCACTCAGACCGATGCCACGGGGGCCTACGCCTTCGATGGTCTGGTCAACGGAACCTACGTGATCACTCCGGTTCTGAATGCCACGACGTTTCTGCCCGCGTCCATGTCCGTGGTCGTGCTGTCCGGCGAGCGCATCGCGGATTTCGAGGTCACCCTCCCCAGCGCGGTCCAGACCCTGTCTGCCAAGGCCGTCGAGCAGACCACGGCCCGACTCGAGGGACGCGTCACCCCGGGGAGTCTGGCCACCATGGCGTGGTTTCAATGGGGCCTCGATGCCGCTCTGGCGGACCCGATCGCCACCACACCCGTGCTATTGGACGTCAACGATGAACCACACGACTGGTCGGCCGAGCTGACTGACCTTGCACCGGCAACCACGTATTACTTCCGTGCCGTGGCTTCGAACGCGCAAGGCTTGGTTCATGGCGAAGTTCTGAGTTTGACCACGCGCGTGAAGGACCCGGCCCGCGTGGTGGTCAATTCGATGCTCGACGTGGCAGACCCCCCGGACGGCGTCACCACGTTGCGAAAGGCGATCGCGGCCGTGGCCGACGGCGGGACCGTGACGTTTGACCCCATGCTCGACGGGGGCGTGATTCGGCTGGGAATCGTGGGCAATGCCCACAGCGTGCTGATGGGCGAGGTATACGCAGGGGGGCCGCCCACGTTCCAGGGCTACCAGGAACGCGACT
The DNA here is from genome assembly GCA_964424165.1 of uncultured Myxococcales bacterium. Taxonomy (GTDB): domain Bacteria; phylum Myxococcota_A; class UBA9042; order DTJE01; family DTJE01; genus CAYRIB01. The sequence continues at coordinate 5,658 of CAYRIB010000018.1, forward strand.
ACGGTCCCTCGGCCCTGTATGCCGCAAAAGGCCTCACGATCGACGCCTCCGACCTGCCGCACGGCATCGCGATCGAATGGTTGGGGGGCGAGTCCCATCCGGCACGCGTCCTGGCGGTTCTCGGGGACCTGAATCTGCGCCATGTCGCCATCGGAGGGGGATTTTCGGATGCGATCCCCCTGACCGAGGGCACGCAACCGTACACCCTGGCTCGTGGCGGCGGCATTGCGGTGTGGGGCACGGCCACGCTCGATCACTGCACGATCTACCACAACCGGATCCGCGGCGATGCCGTGGCCAGCCGTGACCGAGGGGCCTATGGCGGCGGCATCTACGCAAACGGTCTGGTCATGCACGACACCGTGGTCGCTGGAAACGTGGCCGAAGGCTATGGCGCCGCGGGCGGAGGCATCTATTCCGTGGGCGGGGCAGACCACACGGACGGCAAAGGCAACGACACGACCCTGACCCGTTGCGCCATCAGCGGAAATCGCGTCACGGCCCAGCACGCCTATGGCGGTGGGGTCTTCACCCTGAGCGGCGGTCCGAACAACCGGGCCCTGATGACCCTGACCAACTGCACACTGGCCAACAATCTGGTCGCCGACCATCCGGACTTTCCCGAGGCAGGCCAATGGTACTACCGTGGCGGAGGCATCTATCTGGGCGGTGGCAGTCTCGAAATCCTTGCGTCGACCGTCACGGGCAATGCGGTCAACGGGACCCCGGCCATGTTCAGCGGCAAGCCGAACGCAGGCGGAGGGGGTGTGGGGGCCACCATCGGAAACGCCCACGTGGTCGAAGACTTGCGCATCATGCACTCGATCGTGACGGGCAACACCCTGAACGGCGAGAGCGAAGACCTTTTCACCGGTTCGATCCTGCATTTCAAGAGCCGCGGCTATAACCGACTGGGGCATCTCGATTTCAGCCAGATCCTGGTGCCCATCCCGAACATGGAGGGCCTGTCGCGCAAGCACTATCCGAAAGTCGGCGACCTGGATGGCCTGACGGCCGCAGAGGTGCTCGATCTGCCCGCTGCATCGCGCCATCCGTTCATCGGTTCACAAGGCACGGATGCCGGGCAGAACGTGGTGTTGTGGTTGCCGCCGATCCATACCGCCCGGGACCTGATCCCCACGAACAGTTACGAGGTCGCCTCGGTGATCGGGGAATACACGGGTTACGGAGACTTGACCGACACCTTCCTCAACCATGTGCTGCAACGCCTGCGCACCGCCTATGCCACCGAACTCGGCAGCGACTTCGGCCTCGCGTTCGGGGACATGACGGGCACCACGTTCTACGGCCCATCGCAGACCTGGCCCACGAATGTGCAGAACGCCCCTTGGATCGCGTTCTGGCGGGCGCTCGACGTGGCGATCGAGGACCGGTTGGGTACCGTAGGACTGGGCGATGACTTCTGGAACGACTTCCCCGAAGGGGCTTTGGACGGGGTCGTGACCTTGAACACGTGGCCACTGAGGGCCGTGGGTCTTACCCTCCAGGCAGACGACCAACGGGCCACTGCCCGCCCCTTCGGCACCAAGGGCGATGCCGGGGCCATCGAGTGGCGCGAGTAGGCGGTTCATTCGGACAGGTGTCGCACCAGGATGCTGACCCCGATCCCGATCAGGATCAGTCCCCCTAAGACCTCCACGCGCCGCCCCCACAAGTTGCCAATCCGACGGCCCAGCACCATGCCAATCGCGGTCAGCAGGGCGGCCACCAACCCGATCACCAGGGCCGGCACCAGGATGGTGGCACCCAGAACGGCCAGCGACAGTCCCACGGCCAGGGCATCGATGCTTGTCGCCACGGACAGCACGACGAGTTCCCAGCCCCGGGTCGGGTCCTGGCAGACCGGGTGTTCATCTTCGTGGCGCAGTGCCCCGATCAGCATGCGTGTCCCCACGAACAGCAGCAGACCGAACGCCACCCAGTGATCGAAGGCCGAGATCACGTCCAGGACCGCGCGTCCAGCCAGCCAACCGATCACGGGCATCAGGGCCTGGAATAGACCGAAGTGGAAGGCCATGCGGAAGACCTGCCGGCGGGTCAGCGGGCACAGCGTGATGCCCGTGGCTACCGCGACCGCAAATGCGTCCATGGCCAACGCCAGTGCAATGCCAAGAAGGGTCAGAAGGTCCATTTGCAAGTCACTCCAGCAAGGCCCGTTCGGGGGTCATCGGCGCCAGAACACTGGCAGGGCCAATGACAGCACCGTATAAAGTTCGAGCCTTCCCAGACACATGAACAGACTCAGCACCACCTTGACGTCCGCGGGCAGGCTGCCGTAGTGCCCGTAAGGTCCGACCACGGAAATTCCGGGTCCGATGTTACCCAAGGTGGCGGCCACGCTGCTCATGGACGTGGCCATGTCCATGCCGTGCGCCGCTACGTAGAGCGTGCCCAGGACAAAGATCGCCATGTACAGAAAGAAGAAACCGGTGGTTTCGGCCACGGCCTCTTCGGGAATGACCTGACGCCCGATGCGCACGGGCATGACCACGTGGCTTCGGATCAGGCGATACAGGCCCCGATGGCCCTGCTTGATCAGGATGATCAGTCGGATGACCTTGAGTCCCCCGGCCGTGGACCCCGCGCTGCCACCCACGAACATCAGCGTGACCAGCAGGATCTTGGACAGGGCCGGATAGCGATCGAAGTCGTCGACCGCGAACCCCGTGGTGGTCATGACCGATGCGACATGAAAGAAAGCGTGTTCGAGGGCGGTCCAACCCGACTCGAAGAACCCGGCCGAATCCACCGCAATCACGAGGGTCGCCGCAAACAGAATGCCCAGATACCAGCGCAGTTCATGGTCCCGCAAAAAAACGCGCGGGTGACCCAGAAGCGCCTGGTGATATAGCGAGAAGCTCAGGCCCGCCAGGATCATGAACACGGTCACGATCAGGTTCACGGCGGTATTGTCGAAGGCGCCGACGCTGATGTTGCGCGTCGAAAACCCCCCGGTCGACAGAGTGGTCAACGCGTGACACACCGCATCGAAGGCACCGAGCCCGGCCAGCATCAGGGCGCCGATCAGCGTGATGGTCAGGCCCAGATAAAGCTTCCACAAGAACGACGAAACGTCCCGGATGCGCGGGCGCAGGCTTTCGGTGATCGGGCCGGGCACCTCGGAGTTGAACAGGAAACGCCCCCCGACCCCGAGCTCGGAGAACACCGCCACGAACAGAACCACCACGCCCATGCCGCCCAGCCACTGGGTGAGCGCGCGCCAATACAGGATTGATCGCGGGGCATCCTCCGGGGTGGGCATGACGCTCGCCCCGGTCGTGGTGAACCCGGACATGGTCTCGAAGTACGCATCGGCGAGATTGGGCAGGACCCCGGTCAGCACGTATGGCAGGGCACCGAACAAACTGATCGACAACCACGTGAACGTCACGATCGCGAAGGCATCCCGACGGGAGATACTGCTTCGCACCCGACGAAACGGCAGGAACAGGGCCAAGCCCAACGCAAGGCTGAGCAAGCAGGCGGCCCCGATGCCCGGCAATGCCGCCATCTCGTCGTACCACCAGGCCACGGGCACGCAGGTCAGCATGGCCACGCCCATCAGAGCGATCATCAGGCCGACGTATCGCAGGACATTGGCGGTCTTCATCGTGTCACGACCGGAACATCCGTTCGACTTCGGGTCGCACGGATGCCAGACAGAAGAGGATGGCCCGCTTGCCCGAATCCAGGACCGTATCGCCTCGGGCCACGGATACCGTGTTGCCGTCCACGACCGCGCACACCACGCACCCCCGGGGGAACGAGGCCTCGCGCAGGCTCTTGCCGGCCACCCGCGATGCCTCGGTGGTGACCACCTCCACGAACTCCGCCTCGCCGCCCATCACTGGTGTGATCCCCATGAATCCCGCGGGAAGAAGGGCCCGAGTCATCTCGCGGTACACGATGGTACGGGGGCTCAGAACCACTTCAAGGCCGAGCTGCTCGCAGACCCCCGAATAATCGGGCCGAGAAACCAGGGCGATGCAGCGCCGCGCACCCAGGTCCCGTGCCAGCCGCGCGGCAATGATGTTGCGCTCGTCCTCGCCCGAGACCGCGGCAAACACGTCGCAGTTTCCCACTCCTTCTTCGGTCAGCAGAGCAACGTCCGTGCCATCGCCGTGGACCACGGTGGCGCGTTCCAGGTCCCGCGACAGGAAATCGCAGCGGGCGCGATCGTGCTCGATGAGGGTCACGTCCGGGATGGTGCGGCCAAGCCCCTTGACCAGGATGTGGCCCACGGTGCCGCCCCCCACCACGATGCACTTGGCGTGGCCCATCCGTCCCCATCCGAGGGCAGTTTCCAGGTCGGACAGACGATCCGTGCGACCGATCAGCAGCAGTTCGTCCCCGGGGCGCACCACGTCGTCGCCTCGCGGAATCACGAGTCCTTCCGGGCGCCGGATCGCGACCACCAGACATTCGGAAGGCAGACTCAAGGCCCCGAGGGTTCGCTCGGTGAACCCACCTTTCGGGTCGACCTGATACTGAATCATTTCGATGCGGTTTTCGGCAAAGTCCTCGACCGCCAGGGCACCCCGGGTGCGGATCAGCTTGTCGATCTCGTGGGCGACCAGGAAGCGCGTATTGAGAACCAGATCGATGTTCATCCAGTCGCGGTAGATGCCCGTGGGTTCATCGAAGTAGGCGGTCTCTCGAACCAGGGCCACCACCTTGCGCGCCCCCAGAGATCGGGCCTTGAGCGCGGCCAGCACGTTGACATCGTCCCGGTTCGATGTGGCCACGAACACGTCGACGTCCCGGATCCCGCTCTGTCGGAGCACCCGGGTGTCGCCCGCATGGCCTTCACACAAACTCACGTCCAGCGTCTCTTCGAGCAGCGACAGACGCTCTCGGGACTCGTCGATCAGGGTCACGTTGTGCCCATCGCGGGCAAAGCGCGTGGCCAGGTATTCCCCGATCTCGCCAATCCCCGCAATCGCGATGTTCCGCTTGCGGTTCCCCATGGATCCTTTCCCCTGCCGCAAGGATTTCGATGAAGGAAGTATTCGATCGACACGGACATGTCAACCGCACTTGCCCCAATGTCCCACGTCGTGGCGAAACTGTGGCAAGATCACGGCATCGACTCGCACGAGGGAATCAGATGACCCGCCTCGTAATCCGTATCGGCTTGCTGTGGGGGCTGCTGTCGGCCGTCTGTACACCGGTCTTGGCCTCGGTCACCACCACGTCCGCTGGAAACGACGTGACGGCCATGGTCTGTCTGGCCAACCCGGGCCGGACACAAACGTGGCTCCGGGAAGGGGTGGACCTCGCGCGGCGTCTGGGCCTCGGGCTGGTGGGCACGAAGGCATTGCTGGAAAACGTGCGCACCGTGGTCAAGACCGACCCGATGAGCCCCGAACTGTGGAGCGCCATCGGCATGGATCCATCGTCACCGCTGTGCCTTGCAGGCATGCCGGAAGGCGAGACGCTGGCCTTCCGTCTGGTCAGCGAAAAGGCGATGAAAGAGGCCCTGCCCAAGCTTCTGTCGCTGGTGGGTGTGGTCCCGGCAGGCGGCTTCAAGATGCTCAAGGAAAAGATGGGCCCCGCGACCTTGTACCGCTTCGTTTCGGCACGGGATCGCAGCACGCCCCCGCACTTCTTCGTCGCCGTGGTGGATGACATCGCGTTCCTGGCCGGCAAGCGCGAAGCACTGCAGTTCCTGGCGCGCCAGACCATCGTGGACCACGTGGCTCGTCTGGCCTTGGGGGATGGGGATGTGGTGATCACCGGGTTTGCGGACGTGGCAGCCCTCGGGAAGGTGCGGCAGGACGCCGACATGAACGAGATGGCCGAGGCAGCGATTCGCCATCTGGAGGGTTCGCTGGTGATCGCACAGCGCGAGGCCCGCGTTCGTCTGAAGGCACTCAATGGTTCCGCGCTGGCGCTGGTGGGGGCCGAGATGGACCGGATGCAGAACAGTCCGGGCCATCGGACGGGTGCGATCGGTTATTTGGGCGAACAGGCCTCGGGATTCGTGCAACTCAATCTGCCGGCAAAGGCCCTGGCCGATTGGGTGAACGGTGCCTTCGAGACCCTGCCCGAAAGAAAGGCCGATCTCGGGGCCGCCATTGCAGCCCTGTCCGGGGACGTGACCTTCCTGTACGAGGATGGTTTGGCCAGTCTGGCTCTCGTGGCCTCGGTCACGGACGTCGAAGCACTCGATCGCGGGATTCGGGCCGCGATCCGGGCGGCGAGCGAAAAGGACTTCGAGGCCGACACCGTGACGATCGCCCACCGCGAGGTCCGGCGTTTGCGTTTCGGCGCACGTGATGACGCGTGGCGCTTCACCCTCCTGACCGCGGTGCACGACCGCCGATGCATCGTGACCCTGACGCAGGCACGGATGCACGGCCTGCTGACCCGCACGCACGGAGCGTATCTGGATCAGGTGCCGACCAGGGACGTCCGGGAGGCCATCGAGAGCGGGGCCGCCTTGGTATCGCACGTTCGCGGCATGGACCTCTTCAGCAGCTTCCTGCCCCTGTTCGCGGTGATCCGCGAGGGGCTTTCACGCGATGCCATGCGTTATGCCGACCTGCTCGAATACCCGGTCCTGCTGTGTGACCTGCTGCGCGATTCGGCGGCGTGGCTCAAGGTCTCCGAAAAGGAATCCGAACTGTCGATCCGCAGCCGGTTCTTCGCCGCGGACCCGACGTCGTCGGATTCTCGCGAGGCGGGGTTGGGGCGCGTGCTCGCGGCCCGCTATGCTCCTTCCACAATCACTGCCCGCAATCTGCTGCTCGACCTCGTTCATCACGACGCATCGGACGCCGTGGGCCAGCATGCCCGGCGCGTTCTGGTGCAGGGAGGGGGGCTTGCGGACCTGTTCGCCCTGGCGGCCGGGGCCCTGCTCACCCAACTGCGTCCCCCCTTTGAGATTCGCTGACGCAACATCAGGAGTCCCGAGCGGCCCACACGGATCTCGGGTAGAATGACACCGTCGCATCGGGAGGGCATGATGCACAAGCGCATGATTGCAAGCGGAATCGAGGCCCTGGGCGCAGTGGACTGGGATCGGCGGCTGTTCGATGCCCTGATTCCGCTGCCCGACGGTACAAGCTACAACGCCTATCTGATCCGGGGCACCGACAAGACGGCCTTGCTCGACACCGTGGACCCGGACAAGACCGAGGTCCTTATCGAACAACTCGCGGATGTCGGGCACATCGACTATCTGGTGTGCCACCACGCCGAGCAGGACCACTCAGGGGCCATTCCGGCCGTGCTGGCCGCCCACCCCGAAACCCGCGTCGTGGCGTCGGCCAAGTGTCAGGAGATGCTGTTCGATCTGCTGAGTGTGCCACCCGACCGCGTGATGGTGGTCAAGGATAGCGACACCCTGGAACTCGGAGGCCGGAGCTTGCGCTTTCTGGCCCTTCCCTGGGTCCATTGGCCCGAGACCATCGTGTCGTGGCTCGAACCCGAGGGCATCCTGTTCAGTTGCGATTTGTTCGGGTCGCATCTGGCCACCACGGACCTGTTTGCAAGACCCGATAGCGTGCTCGAGCCAGCCAAACGCTACTACGCCGAGATCATGATGCCGTTCGCGGGCCTCATCCGACGGCATCTGCAGCGGCTGGAGCCCCTGCCGATCCGCATGATCGCCCCGAGCCACGGCCCGGTGTTCGACCACCCGGATCTGATCTTGTCGGCGTATCGTGCCTGGGTGGATGGCCCGCCCGAGAACCGGGTGCTGCTGCCGTTCGTGTCCATGCATGGCAGCACCCTGGCCATGGTCGAGCATCTGACGAGCGCGCTGGCGAAAAGGGCCATCGGACTGGATCGCTTCGACCTCGTGACCGCGGACCTCGGGCGGCTCGCCATGTCGTTGGTGGATGCCGCGACCATCGTGATGGCAAGCCCGACCGTTCTGGGTGGCATGCATCCTTTGGCCGTGTCCGCCGCGTATCTCATCAATGCGCTCAAGCCCAAGGCACGGTTCGCCTCGTTCATGGGGTCGCATTCGTGGAGCGCCCGTCAGACTGGGGACGTTGCGGCGATGCTGCCGAGCTTGTCCGTGGAGGTACTGCCGCCCGTGCTCGTCAAGGGGCTTCCGAAAGCCGCGGACTTCGTGGCCATCGATGCGCTCGCCGACGCGATCGCAACCCGTCACGCCAAGTTGACCTAGTTGTTCTCCAGCGATCGGCGTCGGCGGCGACGGATGCGACGCACCAACCACTCGGCGGGACCCATGATGATGTAAGCGATTCCCGCGGACAGCAGCACCACGCTCGCACGCGTGCGCCAGGCCAGGACGATGATGCCCGCCATGGCCACCAGAAGCGCGATGCGCGCCGGCACGCCCAGGCGAATGTGCTTGAAGCTGCGGTAGCGGATCGTGCTGACCATCAGCAAGCCCAGGGTTGGCATGCCGACCGTCATCAGTACCAGACGCCCCCGCGTTCCCAGGCCCGTGTCCAGAGACATCCACACGGCCGTGGCCACGATCACCGCGGCAGCCGGAATGGGAAGGCCCAGGAAGAAGGGCGAGGGCGGAGCATCCACGTGGGCCATGAGATTGAACCGCGCCAGACGCATCGCCCCGCAAGCCACGAACAAGAATGCCGGCAGCGGGCCCAGCAGGCGGCCAAAGGCATCCAGATGGTGCAGGGAAAAGGCCCAGGCCAGCACGGCCGGGGCCACGCCAAACGACACCAGATCCGCCAGAGAATCGAGTTGTACCCCGAACCGGGTCTCGGTCCGCGTCATCCGCGCCACCCGGCCGTCGAGGGCGTCGGCCACCATCGCAATCAGAATGGCCACCGCGGCCCGCTTGAACCCCTCGTCGGTGCCCGGAAAGCAGGCCATCACGGCCAATAGCCCGAAGAACAAACTGGCCAGGGTGAAAAGGTTCGGCAGGATGTATTTGCTGCGTCGGAGGTCCATCGAACGGACTGTAGCACGTTTCCCAAATCAGGGGGGCCAGACCTCGTCGGCCTCGAGCAGGATCTGGTTCAGCATCAACCGCTCGATCTGGCTTTCGAAGGCCTCCCGCCGCGTCGCATCGAGTTGATCGAGGCGGTTGTCCGTTTCGCCCGGGTCCTGTTCGAGATCGTAGTACTGCTCGTCCCCAGTACGCGTTTGGACGATGTACTTGTGCGGCCAGTCTACGACGCCCAACTGCTGTCCGTTGTATGGCTGTACCAGGGGAATGGGATGGGTGATGGGCGGTTCGGGAACCATGGACGTGCCTTGGAAATGGTGGCGGGTCACCGGCAGTTGCAGCAAATCCAACAAGGTCGGCGCCACATCCATGTGCGAGAACGCGGTCTCTCGGATGCGCCGCGGGGCCAGATGCCCTTTCCACAACATCAGGAACGGCACCCGGAAGAACTCGTCGAACGCACCGATCTCGTTGTGGTAGTACCCGTGTTCGCCCATGGGGAAGCCGTGGTCGCCCGTGATGATCACCAGGCTGTCGGCCAGCCATGGCCTGCGTTCGAGTTCCTCGAAGAACACGGCCAGCCCCCGGTCCGACAGATGCACGGAATTCGCGTAGGCCTGTTCCATGTTCTGCGGCTCGGGATAAAGGTGCCTGCGATCCGCGGGAACCTTGGAAAAATACATGTGGTTCGAAATCGTGGCCAGAACCGCGAACGTCGGCCGCTCGTCGCTTGTGGCGCGCAGGCGGTCGAAATGGGTGAAGAACTTGTTGTAGAAGCGGTCGTCCTGCAGCCCGAAGCCCCAGGTGTGGGGCGCGTCCTCTTCGGTCGCGAACGATGCGGCGGATTCCACGATTTCGAAGCCCTGGAGGCGAACGAATTCCTCGGTGTTGTCGAACCCGAGCTCTTCGGCCGCCTGGAAGAACACGGTGCGGTAGCCATGGTCGCGCAGCACGGCCGGGAGGGTCATCAATCGTCGATGGGCGTATCGAACGAACTCCTTGCCACGGATCGAGGGCGCCAGCGAGGTCAGGAAGCTGAACTGGCCTTTGCAGGTCTGCATGGAGTTGCTGTAATGATGATCCACGTACCAGCCCTGATCCATGAGCCGGTTGAAGTTCGGAGTCACCTCGCGGCCGTCCTCGGTGCGCTGTCCCACGGCCCCCGCACGGAACGATTCGACCATCACCACCAGGATGTTTGGGGGCGTTGCAGGGGTCGGATCCGCGGTCACAGGCAGCGTACGGGTCCGAATGAACGGGTACGTGCCAGGGGTGTACAAATCGTGGCGCTTGAGGTCGGACAAATAGTAGTGAGCCACGCTCTGGAACGAGTAGGTGACCTCGTCTGCCGTGGGAATCTGCGTCAGCATCACGGCCCCGTAAAGCCCACCAGTGACGATCACCTTGGGCCACCGTGGTGCATCCTGGACGCAGCGCGACACGAGACCACGCCGGCGCTCGAGCAGCGCCAGCAACACGACCACGCCGAGCACCGTACCCAGAACCGGGGCTCCAAAGGTGTGAAAGAACACGTCCGAGGCCCCTTCCGCGAAAACGCCACCCGCGTTGTCGAGCAGGACGGACAGGTCAAGGCTCTCGGTGCTCAGATGGTGATAGACCCCGAGCATCGCGTAGTAGCTGATCAAACCGATGGCCAAGACGGTGCGCACCCGAGCGCATCGGGCCGTTGCCGCGCCAAGGAAGAGCCACAAGAGATTGACCGTCACGAGCCCCGTGGCCACGGGCACAAGGTCATGCAGCGTCATCTGCAAGGTCGGCACCTTGACCTTGAACTGGTAGGCTATCAGGAACAGCAGGTACAACCCCGACAGCACGGCGTTCACGAATCCGAGGCGCCACGGAAAGATGGTTCGCAAGAGGGACATATGAAGGGCCTCGTCGCCGGTCCTACAGGCAGGCGTTGGCAGTCACGCTGGTCTGGTTGTAGCGCGGCGTCCCGGGGGTGCAGGTGGTACCGGCCAGGCAATCGTCCTGATTGAAGCATCGTGACACGCACTGTCCGCCCGAGGACCCGGCCACGCAGAACGTACCGTTCATGCCGGCCTGGTCGGGACAGGTGCTGGTGCATGCCCGGGTGCAGACCCCGGCATGGTCCTCGTCCGCACCGTCCAGATCGCACACCAGATTGTTGGCCAGGCAGTCGATGTCCGAGAAGCAGGGGTGTCCGATCCAGCCCTGGGAGCCGGGAAGACAGACATCGGCCTTGACCGAGGGTTGGTTGAAGCGCCGTTCGCCGGGTTGCGTGAGGAAGCCCGGATAGCGCTTGCAAACGTTGTTTTGGCTGATCGACTTCAAAGTGCAGATGCCCTTGGTGCTGTCGTCGGGGTCCGCCACGCAGAACGACGTGGGATAGCCCCACTTGTCGAGCGAGCAATACTGGGTGCATGGGGCCACGCAGTAGCCATGAAGACTGAAGTCATTGCGCTTGCAGATGCCGCCCGGGAAGTTGCAGTCAGCATCCTCTTTGCATTCGGACAGGACCCATCGCTGCGCCAGGTCCACCGCGGTACCGTCTGCACGGCGTTCCACCGACTTCTGGACCCGGACCGGCACCTTCTTGCCCCGGCACCGGGCGTACACCTCGACGATGTCCGCGGCCTCCATGCGCACGCAACCGTGGGAAACATAGCCACGCTGCAGCTTGCCCCCGCTGGGAATGGTGTACGAATCGATCGGGCCGTGGATGCCGTACCCGGTACCATTGGGGCCATCCAGACGGATGAACGGCATTCCCGCAAACACCGGCGAGTAGCGTCCGGTGTCCTGATCGAGCCACCAGTGGCGACAGCGGTAGTTCCACGACCAGTACGAACCCGCGGTCTTGGGCTCCTCGTATTCCGGCTGGTCCAGACGCATGTAGAAACGACCACCCGCCTTGCTCGTCGACACGGGGGTCAGGGATACGCCCTTGTCGATCTTGCCGGGCCCGATGGGGTAGACCTTGTCGAATCCCGTGGTGCGGTCGAACAGGTGCAGGGTCAGGCCGTCCAGGGAAACCACGACTTCGGGCGAGGGCAGGCGATCGAGCGTGGGGATTGGCTTGCAGGTCAGGGCCGATCCCCAGTCGCCGTCGAGCTTCAGGTCATCGATCTCGCCGATGCCCAGTTCTTCTTCAGGAAGAAGGGGCAGGTCTTCGGTACCGGATTCGCATCCCGCGATCAGGAACCACGGGGTCAGAACCCACACCAGGGATCGCCGGGTCATGGGGGTACTCCATGCAAAGGCGCAATATTATACCATAGAAAGACGCTGTCGTCACGAAGGACGAGCCGCTTTTCGATTCATCGGCCGGGTGTTTCGGCCAGGGTCAACTCCAGAATTCCCCCGCTCGCCAGGGCCTCGTGGTCGATCCACAGGGGGTCGAGCGGGTTGCCGTTCCACTTTGCATCCTGGATGTAGACCTTGCCTGTTGTGGCCCCCGGCGCACGGATGGTCACGTTTCCTCCAGGCAGGTGCAGCAAGACCTCGTCGAACAGGGGCGTGGTCACGTAATAACCCGGCAGACACGGCCACGGGAACAATCCCGAGGACGCAAACACGTACCAGGCCCCAAGCGTGCCCGCATCGTCATTTCCAATCAGCCCGTCCGGGGCGTTGCGGTAATGGTCTTCGAGAATCCAACGGACCCACCGCTGCGTCAAATCCGGACGCCCGGCACGGATGAACAAAAACGGGGCATGAAAGTCCGGTTCGTTGCCGTGGTAGTACCAGGGACCAGGCACCTCGAACGTGAAACTTTCCTGGGCACGCACGAAGAACTCGTTGAGCTTGTCCACAAAAGCCTGCGTCGACGAGAACATCCCTGCAAGCCCCGCTTCGTCGTGGGGCACCGACCAGTTCCACTGCCAGGCAGAACCTTCGACGTAGGCCGGCAGGGGCCAGTCCAGGACCCCCACGGATTCGAACGTACCGTCCGATTGACGCGGCATGAAGAAGGTCGATTCGTCCCAGAGGTTCCTCCAGGAATCGGAACGCGCCAGATAGCGCGCCGCATCCTCCTGCTGCCCGCGCGCAGCGGCCAGACGGGACAGGCAGAAGTCGTTGAACGCGTATTCGAGGGTCTTGGACACGGACCCCCCGGTCACGTCCGAGGGGACGTAGCCGCGCTCGAGGTAGGGTTCGATGCCGCTGCGCTCGCCATAGGCCCCGGCGGGCAGGGGGCCGTCCGCGGTTTGTTGGAGTCCGGCCCACAGCGTGTCGATGTCGAACTCGGTCACGCCCTTGAGCCAGGTGTCCGCGGCGGTGCTTGCCGCATGTTGTCCGATCATGCTGTTCGTGTCCCCGGCGCCCATGGGCCATTTGGGGACATAGTCTCCCTGGGCGACCATCATGGCCAGCGACTGCAAGGTGGACGCCTGCCACTGTGGCCAGGCCAGGGTCAGCAGCGGGTTCTGGGTCCGGTAGGTGTCCCACAGCGAGATGTCCGTCACGTAATCCCACCCGTCGGCCACGTGGACCTGGCCGTCGAATCCCGTGTAGCGACCATCCACGTCGCTCCAAAGCGTCGGCATCTGCAGTGCGTGATACAACGACGTGTAGAAGACCGCCCGATGGTCGGCCGTGCCGCCCGACACCTCGATCTTCGACAGTTCGGCCTCCCAGGCCGCCTCGGCCGCATCCCGCGTTGCCTCGAACGCCCATGAGGGCATCTCGGCCGTCAGCGCCGCGCGCGCCCCGGCCACCGACACGTACGACAGGCACACCTGGGCCTCGATGGTCGGGACAGAAACCGTGGAAAATCGCAGATAGGCCCCGAAGCTGGCCGGGTCCGCCGTGGTCTCGACCGCGCTGCGCCCTTCCTGAATCCGCCCGTCGAGCCAGGTGCCCATGCCTGATGGCAGGTCCCGGAAACGAACCGCGAAGTAGACCTTGAACCCTCCGTATCTCCCGGAAAAAGCGCCATGGTTGTGGGTCCACCCCTCGACCGTGTGACCGACCGCGTCCACGGTGATGGCCCCGCCCTTCGAACGCCCGCCGGACAGGGCGGCCGCCGCGTCGATCAGGATCACCGCCTCGTCGGTCGCGTCCAGCCAGGTATAGCGATGGTGCGCGCACCGTGGAGTGGCGGTCAGTTCGACCCGCACAAGGGGGTCGGTCAGGGTCACTGCGTACCGGCCCGGGGCCGCTTCCTCGTCTTCGTGGGCGAACGGCGCCCGGTGTCCCTTGCGCACGGTCGTAGCATCGGTCATTTCGATCGTGGGCATGATCAACACGTTGCCGTAATCCCCGATCCCGGTGCCGTGCAGGTGGTTGTGACTGAACCCCTCGATGTGGTCGTCCTCGTATCGGTATCCGGCGCAATGTTGGAAGTCCACGGGCATTCCCGACGCACCCTTGACGGTATCCGGACTGACCTTGACCATCCCGAACGGCCGAGTGGCCCCGGGCAGAGCGCTGCCGAGGTTGAACATCGCGCCACCCGTGCCCATGAACGGGTTCACGTGACGGGTGTAAGGGGGTCCATCGGCAACCGGCGGGAGTTCCGCGGTCGTGTCCGGCAAGGGCAAATCCCCCACATCCTCCGGAGCAACCGCCAGATCCTGCACGTCAACCACTCCCGGGTCCGCGTCGGGCAACCCGTCGGGCAACGCGTCGTCCACCGCGCCCAGGTCTTCCTGCACCCCATCCGCATCCAAAGAGCCCTCATCCGCGGGTCCGCCCGCCGATCCACAGGCCGTCACAAGCCCCATCAGCAACGTAACCAGACTCCTTCCGAATCGCCGCATCATCGCTTCCCGTCAAGTCCAAATCCTACTGTAGCCGATCGCCAGCCCGGCCGTCGACGTCCACGAACACCCCGACGAACGCCACTTGTCCGAAGCCCCAGCCCGTTCTAGAATCGGCCCGGCTCGAAGCACGCGAGAGGTCATCGTCATGACAACGCAACCCATCAACCCCGAGGCCCCGGACCGACGCACCCGAGTCGCCCTGATTGCGGCCGCGCTGTTTTGTCTGGTGGGCGTGGGCATTTCGATCGAACTGACCGACGTCTACGTTCTGTCGCACACGGACCCGAACTTCCAGTCCTTCTGCGCGGTCAGCGAAGATATGAACTGCGAGACCGTGGCGTTGAGCCGCTATTCGGAGGTGTTCGGGTCCCCGGTGTCCGTGTGGGCCGTGGCCGGATACCTGTTCGTAGCCCTGCTGGCCCTGTTCTTGGCCATCCGTCGCCGACCGGAGTTCGGCTTCGGGTTGCTGTTCGCCATGGCCGTGGTGTTTTGCGTGGTGTCGCTGGGCCTGGTGTTCGTGATGAGCGTGCTGATCGGGTCGTTCTGCATCCTGTGCCTTGCCCTGGATGCCATCAATGCGAGCCTTCTGGTCATGGCGTGGATTGCGATCAAGAGGCCTGGTGCTTCGATCCGGCTGGCCATGCGGGATGACCTGCGAATTCTGTTGCACCGTCCCGCCATCACGGCCCTGGTGGGTATCGCCGGCATCGGTGTGTTGATCGGCGCCTGGGCCTATGGTTCGAATCTGGTGCCCGAACATGTCTCGGGACCGATCCGAACCGCTGAAGCGCAGAGTTGCGAATCCGGCGTACCGGATCGTGGCCAGGCCATGCAGATGGGTGTGTCCGAAGACGGCCACCCCTGGATGGGTGCCATCCAGCCCGAGATCGAGATCCAGGAATTCACCGACTATCAGTGTCCACACTGCCGTCGCGCCCATATGATGGTTCGTCAACTCCTGTCCGATCACCCCGGACGCATCCGGGTCTATCATCGTCACCTGCCGCTGGACACAGCGTGCAATCCGGCCATTCAGCGCCCGTTCCACGACCGGGCCTGCGAGTTTTCCCGTATCGCAGTGTGCGCGGGACGCCAGGGACGCTTCTGGGAGATGAACGACTTTCTGTTTCAGCACGCGGACGAAATCCGTGACAAGGGTCTGTCGGCCACGGACATCGCCGCACGCCTGGAACTCAACGCCGACACGTTCGACTGCTGCATGCGGGACGCGGCGGCCACTGCCATCATCGAAGCCGATGTGGCCGAGGGCAACCGACGGGGCATCAAGGGCACGCCGGCGTTCGTGATCCACGATACGGTCCACTATGGTCGTATCCCCCCGGAAGCACTGGCCTACCCCCATCCCTAGGCCTTGCGGGCCCTTGACATTCCCGGACGCTTGCGTCGAAAATGCCCCGAGGAACCCGAACCAATGGGACTTACGACAGGAGGATGCATGAGAACCGTGGACGACATCCGTCGCTACCTGGCCATGAGTGCCGAGCCCTTCGAGGAGGTGCGCGAGGGTACGTGGGTGCTGCAGCTTCAGCCACAAGACCTGCAGCTCGTGATCCGGATCGAGCCGCCGGTACTCGTATTCCGCATGTTCGTGATGAAGCGGCCGGCCAAGAATCTGGAAGCATTCTATGCCGCGCTGCTGACGATGAACGGCAAGGATCTGCTGCACGGCGCGTTCGCCCTGGAAGGGGACCAGGTCGTGCTGGTCGACACCCTGCAGGTCGAGAACCTGGACCTCAACGAGTTCCAGGCCTCGATCGATTCCTTCTCCCTGGCCATGGGTCAGCTCCATCAAGAGCTGGCGAAATTCGTGTAGGAGGTGATGCATGGGAATTCTTGATCGCATCCGGACCGTGATTGCGTCGAACATCAACGCGCTGATCTCGAAGGCCGAAGACCCCGAGAAGATGCTGGAGCAACTGGTGCTGGACATGCAGCAGCAGTTCACCGAGGCCCGCATGCAAGTGGCACGCGCCATGGCCGACGGCAAGCGCCTGGAAAAACAGTACGAAAACGAGGTCCGCATCAGCACCGAGTGGGAGACCCGCGCCCGCAAGGCCCTGATGGCCGGGGACGAGAATCTGGCCCGCGAGGCCCTGGCCCGCAAGGCCGATCACGACAAGATGGGGGCTGAATACAAGGTCCAGGTCGATGCCCAGAACCAGTCGGTCGAGTCGCTGAGGGGCGCCCTGCAGCAGCTCAACGGCAAGATCGAGGAGGCCAAGCGCAAGAAGAACCTTCTGATCGCCCGGGCCAAGCGGGCCGAGGCCCAGAAAACCATCCACGAGACCATGTCGGGTCTGTCGGACAATTCGGCGTTCGATGCGTTCACGCGGCTCGAAGGCAAGGTGGACCAGATCGAGGCCGAGGCCGAGGTCGCGACCGAGATGGCCGGCGAACTGCAGGCCGGCGACGAACTCGACAAGAAGTTCAAGGCCCTCGACGCCAAGGTGAGCGACGCCGGCGCGGATGCGGCCCTGCTCGAGCTCAAGGCCAAGATGGGCATGCTGCCCGCGCCTGCGCCCCAGAACGCCATTCCCGAGAAGACCGGGGTCTGAAGCCCGGTCTGGTGTAAAACCCCCTTCGCCCGACAAGGAGAGCCCCATGAGCCATGTCGAACAACGGCCTCAAGGCCCCTGCCTGGTCAGCACGAATCCCGCGACCCTGGAGGTCCTGGGCGAGACCCCGCTCGCCGGCCCGGAACAGGTGCGCGCCGCCGTTGCTGCGGCAGCCGCGGCATTTTCGGCCTGGGCAGCGACCCCGCTTGCGCGACGCATCGAACATCTGCTCTTGGCAAGGGACGCGCTGGTCGCGCGCAAGGACGAGGTCGCGGCCCTCATCTCGCGCGAGAACGGCAAGCCCCGTCAGGAGGCCCTGATCGCCGAGATCTTCCCGGCCGCGGACCTGGTCACCCACTACTGCGACCGGGCCGCCGAAGTTCTGGCGGACCGCGAGATCCCGTTGCACAATCCACTGTTTCGCGCCACCAAGTCCAGTCGGCTGGTGCACGAACCCCTGGGGGTGGTGTCGGTGGTATCGCCGTGGAACTACCCGTTCGTCATTCCCTGGTCGGGCGTCGTGTTCGCGCTTCTGGCCGGCAACACCGTCGTGCTCAAGCCCGCGTCTGACGCAGTTCTCGTCGGGCTGCTGCTCGACGAGATCCTGAGGGTGGGTGGCGGGCTTCCCGACGGGGTACTCAACACCCTGGTCGCAGGTGGCGCCGCCATGGGCAACGCCCTTTTCGAGCCTCCGGTGCGCAAGATCGTGTTCACGGGCAGCACCCCGGTCGGCCAGCGGATCCAGGCCACGGCAGCGCGGAACCTGATCCCCGCGGTGATGGAACTCGGCGGCAAGGACCCGATGATCGTGTGTGCGGATGCCGACCTGGAACTGGCCTCGGCCGGGGCGGTGTGGGGGGCCTTCACCAATGCCGGTCAGGTGTGCGCGTCGGTCGAGCGGGTCTACGTGGCTCGCCCCGTGTATCAGGCCTTCGTGGACCGCGTGGTGGCCCGCACCCGCGCTCTGCGAGTCGGCCCGGACACGGATTTCAACGTGGACATGGGGCCCGTGATCAGCAACGAGCAATTGATGATCGTGGACGAGCACGTGCGTGAGGCCCAGGCACGCGGGGCCACCGCACTGACCGGGGGCCGGCGCGTGGACCGTCCCGGATACTTTTTCGAACCCACGGTTCTGGTGGACGTGGACCACACCATGAAGGTCATGCGCGAAGAAACCTTCGGCCCGGTCCTGCCGATCATGCCCTTTGACACCGAAGACGAGGCCGTCACCCTGGCCAATGACACTGTGTTCGGGTTGACGGCCTCGGTTTGGACGCGCGACCGGGAACGCGGGGATGCCCTGGCCACGCGGATTCGTGCGGGCACGGTCACGATCAACGACGCGGTGTACACGTATGGCGTGTGTGAGACCCCCTGGCAGGGCATGGGGGAATCGGGGGTGGGTCGTTCCCACTCGGACGCGGGTCTGCTGGAATTCGTGTACCCGAAGCACATCAACCTGGATCGGTCCCCGGCATTCCTGAAACGCCGGGCATGGTGGTTTCCCTATTCGAAGGCCGGCTATGAAACCCAGGGACTGGCCATGAAGGCGTTCCTGAAGGCCTCGGCATTGCCCCGCTTTCTGTACGAACTCGCACGGCGCAAGGACTACCGCAAGACCCTCTATTGACCGCGGCCCTGACGCGGCCGGGTCGCGGCATCCGCGGTCTGGCGCAATCGACTGACCCTGATCACGCCGCGGGTCCGGTGAATCGCCCGCGCAATGGCGTTGAACTGCTGCTGATCCTGGACCTGCAGCACGATATGCAGTTGCGTTTGCTGCTCGCCCAGGGCCTGGGTCGTGATCGACGAGATGTTGGCCTTGCGGTCACTGATCTCCTTGGTGACACGGGCCAGGACCCCGGGCTCGTCCACGCAACGCACGTCCATGGGCACCTCGTACAACCCCCCGTCCAGTTTGACCCAGTGGGCCTGGAGCAGGCGATCCGTGTCGGTGCCGCGCAGCGAAAGGCAACTGCGTACGTGGATGGTCACTCCGCGTCCCCGGGTGATGAAGGCCACGATCTCGTCGCCGGGGATCGGATTGCAGCACCGTCCCAGATGCAACAGCATGTCCTCGACACCATCGACCGCAATGCCCCCGCTGCCCCGCCCTTGTCGCTTGAGCGGGCGCTCTTCCACGATCGGGGCCTCGGGTGTCACCACCTCCGCAGCCCCCGGGTTCAAGACCTCGGCGATGTCCCGCCCCGTGACCTTGCCGATGCCCACCGCACGCAGCAGGTCATCAAGCGTGGCCACGTGCAGTGCCTCGAGCAGGCGCGCCCGGTCCGGACCTTCTTCGAGCACCTTGCGCACGGGGAGATTTTGTCGTCGCAGCTCTTTTTCCAGGACCTGCCGCCCGATTTCGATGGCATGGGCCTTTTCCTCGGCCTGGAAGAACGAACGGATCTTGTTGTGGGCCCGGGCCGTGATCACGAAGTTCAGCCAGTCCCTTTTGGGCCGCCGCAACCGGGTCGTCATGATCTCGACCAGGTCCCCGGACCGCAGAGGGGTGGACAGCGGCACGAGCCGGTTGTTGACTCGTCCGCCCACGCAGGCATGCCCAACCTCGGTGTGAATGTCGTAGGCGAAATCCACCACCGTGGCATCGCGCGGAAGCACGCGCAAATCCCCTTTGGGCGTGAACACAAAGATCTGGTCGGTGAACAGGCTTTCGTGCACCGTCTCCATGAACTGCCCGGGACTGCGCAGTTCCTGGGCCCAATCGATGAGCTGCCTCAGCCAGTTGAAGCGCTCCTCGTCGCGCATGTGGACCGTGCCGCCTTCCTTGTACTTCCAGTGCGCCGCGATGCCCGCCTCGGCCACGCGATGCATGTCCCAGGTCCGGATCTGAATTTCCATGGGCTCGCCCTGGGGCCCGAACACGGTGGTGTGCAGCGACCGGTAGCCGTTCGGCTTGGCCACGTTGATGTAGTCCTTGAAGCGTGCAGGGATGGGGCGCCACAGGTTGTGGACGAACCCCAACACCATCCAGCAGTCCACCACCTCCCGAACCAGGACCCGGAAGGCCACGAAGTCGTAGACATGCTCGAGGTCGATGCCCTGGGCGCGCATCTTGCGGAAGATCCCGAACAGGTTCTTGGGCCGACCCGTGACTTCGAAGGATTGCACGTGTCCCTCGTGCAGGGTCGTGGTGATCTGGTCGATGACCTCGCGGATGAAGCCTGCCCGCTCCTTCAGCCGCGCCTCGGCCGCGGCCTTGAGGTGGGCAAACTCCTCGGGCCACAGGAACCGGAAGCAGAGGTCCTCGAGTTCGGTGCGGATCCAGGCGATTCCCAGGCGTTCGGCCAAGGGCGAATAGATCTGCAAGGTCTCTTCGGAGATCTCGCGCTGCTTTTCGGGGTTGTGGAACTCCAACTCCCGCATGTTGTTCAGGCGGTCGCACAGCTTGACCAGAAGCACGCGAATGTCCGCGGACATCGCGACGAGCATCTTCTTGAAGTTCTCGGCCTGCTTCTCCTGGCGCGACGTGAACTGGAACTTCTGCAGATTGGTCACGCCCTCGACCACGCCCGCGATCTCGGGCCCGAACACCTCTTCGAGGTTCGAGGTATTCTCGAAGGCATCCTCGCGCACATCGTGCAGAAGCGCCGCGCAGATGCTGGTGGTGTCCAGGCGCAGGGTCGCCACGAGGTCAGCCACGGCCAGGGGATGCTGGATGTATGGCAGGCCCGACAGGCGCTGCTGGCCGTCGTGCATGCGCGCCGCGTATTCGTACGCCTTGCGGATTTCCGGTTCCGCAGTCGCGGGCAGATACGCGCAGGCTTTTGCAACGATGTCTTCGACCGTGTACATGGTTGAGAATGATACGACACGTCGGGCGCGGGGTCACGAAAACGGTCAGGGACGCGGGGCCGCTACTTGACCAGCGAGAGCTTCGGCCGGGGTTCGACGTCCTCGGTGACCGGTTCGGGCGCGGCCGGAGGCACAGGCGCCACCCCGGTGGGGGACAGGAAGGTCTCGATGTCCGTGGACAACTTGTCCAAGCTGCATTCCATTCCATAGGCCGCAAAGATGCGCTCGACCTCGACGAAGTTCTGTTCGAGGGACCGGCTCACCGACTCGTATCCCTGGCGGGCGGCCTGGACCCGATTCCAGAAAGCCAGGGGATTGATCTGGAAGAACTCCTCGTCGGTTTCCTGGGGTTCGATCAGGATGATGTCACCCGTGAAGCTCGAATCCTGTCGAAGCTTCTCGATTCCCAGGTACAGGCGGGTCTGGAGCATGGTACGGATGGTCTGGTTCAGCACGGTGCCCATCCCGAGGTCCGACAAGGTCGCGGCATTGGGCGTGAGCTGGTAACGGTTGTAGTTCATGTACGGGCGCAGCGGGTTGTAGATGATGATTAGGTTTGCGCCCTTGTGCATGGCCAGACTCGCGTGCGCGGTCTTGCGCACCGAACCGTCCATGTATTCCTCGCCACGGATCTTCGGAGGCGTGTAGAAGCCCGGGATCGCGGTCGAAGCCTGGACCGCTTCGGAGATCGACACCGTGTGGTCCGCATCGGGCCCGAACACCACCGAGCGCGCCGTGTTCACGTTCGTGGACGCCACGTAGAAACGCACCCCCCGTTGCCGTTCGAGCATGCGGAAGTCGTTGGGCAGGTGGTTGCGGGTCAGGTTCGTGCGCACGTACTGTTCCAGCCGCGCATTCGAAAAGATCCCCGCCGGGATGTATCGCCCGGGATGAGGCAGGGGCGTGGCCTGCATGGCATCGACCACCAGGGGGCCGACCACGTTTTCGAGCGTGGTGTAAGAGGGCTGGGCCACGAATTCCTTGAGGTGGGCCTTGAGGGCCTCGCGATTGGCCGACCAGTGCCGCATGATGGCGCTGCCGATCGACGGCCACACGGTCACGGCATCCCTCAGCAGCCGCCCCGCCCTTCCGCTGATTTCGCCCACGTCCGGCCAATAGAAGTCGTAGAACTTGAACTGCTTCAAGCGCAGCGAGGTTCCGTTCAGGGCGCGCAGGACCTCCTCGGGGGCCAGACCGTTGGCGATAAAGCTGCCAATGAACGAACCCGCGGACACCCCGACGTAGATGTCGAAGTCGGTCACCTTGCGGTTCTTGAGGAACTGGTTCATGGCCACCAGGCCGCCCAGCTTGAAGGCCGCGCCCGAGACCGCTCCCGAGGCCAGGACCAGGGCTACCTTGGGTTTGCGCCGTGGCTTGAAAAGGTCGCTTTTCTGGATGATCGTGATGCTCATCACACCCTCCTTGGCGCCATGATAGCGGACAACCGTGCATTGTTGCCAACTCCGCGTCTATAATGTGGCGGGATTCCCGAGGAAAGGTCATGCGCCGTCCGAAGCCTCTGTCGACCGGGTCCCGGGTTCAGGTCATTGCACCAAGTTCCCCGTTCGACCCGGAGCACCTCGCAGAAGGGCTAAGAATTCTCGATGCCATGGGATTGATTCCGGTCGTGGCCGACCGGGTGTTCGAGAAGGACGACTTCCTGGCGGGCACGGATGCGGCGCGAGGGGCGGAACTCGTGGCGGCCCTGACCGCACCCGACGGTCAGGCCGTGTTCCCGGTGCGCGGTGGATACGGGGCCGAGCGTCTACTGCCCCTGCTCGATGCGCACGCGGACCACATCATGCCGACCCTGTGGATGGGCTTTTCGGACTTCACGGCCTTGCACCTGTTCCTGCTGAACCACGGGGGCCTGACGAGCTTGCATGGGCCGAACGTCGTCTCGATCGGAAGGCTCGACGCCGCATCCCGGGAACGCCTCGAGGCCGCGATTTTCGGACGCGACTGGGAACGAACGTTCTTCTACGACGGTCTGACGCCTTTGCAGGGAGGATGCGCCGAGGGGCCCCTGACGGCGGGCAATCTGGCCGTGATTGCGAGTCTCTTCGGAACCCCTTATGCCCCTTGTCTCGACGGCCGCATCCTGGTGCTCGAGGACGTACACGAACCCGTGTACCGCATCGATCGCATGCTGACGCAACTGACCATGCAGCCGGGATTCGACCGGATCGCGGGGGTGGCCTTCGGCGACCTGTCGGTGCCCCACGAACTGATGGGGTCGCTACAGGCGACGCTCATCCGATTCGCCGCCCGGCTCGGACGGCCGGTCGTCACTGGTTTTCCCATGGGGCACGGAATCTGCAACTGGCCCGTGCCCGAAGGGGTGAACGCGGTGCTCGACGCAGAGCGAGGTTTCCTGCAGGTCGTGCAGGACCCGTTTGAACGGGGGTAGTGCATGGAACCGGGACTCGAAGACATCTTGATGCGCC
The DNA here is from genome assembly GCA_964424165.1 of uncultured Myxococcales bacterium. Classification (GTDB taxonomy): domain Bacteria; phylum Myxococcota_A; class UBA9042; order DTJE01; family DTJE01; genus CAYRIB01. The sequence continues at coordinate 29,164 of CAYRIB010000018.1, forward strand.
TCAAGGACGCGTGTCCCGAGGTCTTCCCCGGGGCCGTTCTGCATGTCTGGCAGGGGCCGCAAACCCTGCTTCAGGTCGCCGTAGGGTCCACGGCTAACGACGAACTCACGGCCCCGGTCGACGTGCGCACCGTGTTCGACCTCGCATCCCTCACCAAGCCCCTGGTCACCACCGCCATCATGATGCGGCTCGTGGATGCGAAACAGGTGGGCCTCGAAGACCCGATCGAACGGCACCTCGAATCGCTTGCCAGGACCGCGCTGGGGGGCCGCAACGTGGCTTCTTTGCTGTCGCATACGTCGGGTCTGCCCGCCTGGCGTCCCTGGGGCGAAGACACGATCGCGGCCTACGGCACCAAGCTCGCAGGAACACCGGGCGTGCGAGAGCGCTTCCTCGAAGCGATCGCAGCCGAGCCCCTGGCACCGGAAGGCATCGCGGCCGAATACAGCGATCTTGGATACATGGTGCTGGGGTGGCTGGTGGAAAGCGTGCTCGGATGCCCTCTCGACGAGGCCTTTACCCGCTTGATCGCGGAGCCGCTCGGCCTTTGCCGGACCTTCTTCGTGCGGGTGCGCGGGGGGCAGGCCGACGAACCGCCCTGTCCGATCGAGGCCGTGGCCCCTACGGAAGTCCTGAATGCGCGCGGGGGCGAGATCCGGGCGGCCGTGCACGACGACAATGCGTTCGTGCTCGGCGGGGTCGCGGGGCATGCGGGGCTATTCTCGATCGCGGGCGAAGTGGCTTCGATCCTGCAGGCCATGATCGAAGCCTGGCGCGGCAACGAGGGTGGGCTGTGGCAACCGGAGACCGTACGCCTCTTCTGGGAATGGGGCGACGCTCCACCAGGGTCCACCTGGCGCCTGGGATTCGACACCCCGAGCACCGAGGGGTCCAGTTGCGGCACCCGCGCGCCTGCGGGTGCAATCGGCCACCTGGGCTTCACGGGTACGTCGTTCTGGCTGCATCCCGAGTCCGGGACCGGGGTCGTGTTGCTGACCAACCGAGTGCACCCGTCGCGCACCAACGAGGCGATCCGGGCGTTCCGGCCCGCGCTGCACGATGCGATCTGGGACGTTGTGCTGGGCTAGTTTTGGGCGGCAGCCAGCGGTCGGGCTTGAGCCAGACCGTTTAGGAGTGCGGTAGCTTGCTACCGCTTTGCCGGCGATTCGTCAGACCTCGGCGCAGCGCAAGCAAGCTTGCGCACTCCCAAAAAAAATCGCTTCACTCGCGGGCTCAGGACACCTTGGATCGAAGATTAGCGGATGATAAGTCGGCCTGGACCAGCACCATCAGTCGGCCTGGACCAGCACCACGGTGACGTTGTCCCGGCCCCCGTGCTCGAGCGCCTGGGCGACCAGGGCCTCGCACGTCTTGTCCAGGTTGCCGCGGTTTTCGTTGACGATACGCTGGATGTCGGGGTCCTCGACCTCGCCGGACAAGCCGTCGCAACAGAGCAGGTACAGATCCCCGGGCTGCAATGCCTCGATGTGCGTGTCGACCTGGACGTGTTCCTTCATGCCCAAGGCCCGCACAATGATGTTCTTGTGGGGAAAGTTCTTGATCTCTTCGGGCGACAGCTTGGCCACCTTCTTGTAGTCGTTGAGCAGCGAATGGTCTTCGGTCATCTGCTCGATGGTCCCGTTCCGCACGCGATAGCATCGCGAGTCGCCCACATGGCCGATCGCACACTGTTCCCCGTCGATCACGATGCCTACGCAGGTGGTGCCCATGCCTTTGATCTTGGCATCGGTCTGGGACTTCTCGAAGACCTTGAAATTCGCCCATTTCACGGCCACGGCCAGACGATTCTCGAACTCGGGCAGCTTGCGGTTGCCCTTGTAGGGCCAGGTAATATCGTCCTGGCCCCGGGTCTCGGCAAAGAAGCTCGACAGGGTGTCGACCGCCGTCTGCGCCGCGATTTCGCCCCCGAAATGCCCGCCCATGCCGTCGCACACCACGAAGAAGTGGTCTTCGGGCTGGACCAGATAGCGGTCCTGGTTCTGCGTCCGCTTTCGCCCGACGTTGGTCAGCGCCGCGTACGTCAGTTTCATGCTCTCGACCTCCCCGCTGCCTCCAGCCAGTTTCACGATGGTACACGCATCCGCACGCCCTCTGCAAGGCAGTGCTGTTTCCTTGCAACAGACGTGCCTAACGGGCACGAATGCTGTAGGATTCGCCTCCGGGAACGGAGGCCAAACCGTGTCCGAGGAAGTGATTGTCGTATCCGGCGCGCGGGAACACAACCTCAAAGGGATCGATGTCACGATCCCGAAGTTCAAGCTCGTGATCTTCTCCGGGGTGAGCGGCTCGGGAAAATCGTCGCTGGCGTTCGACACGGTGTTTGCCGAAGGCCAGCGACGGTATGTGGAATCCTTGTCTTCGTATGCGCGCCAGTTTCTCGGCCAACTCGAAAAGCCGCGCTATGACCGAATCCGGGGCCTGACGCCCACGATCGCCATCGAGCAGAAGAGCGCGTCGTCGAACCCGCGTTCCACGGTGGGCACCATCACCGAGATCCACGACTATCTCCGCGTGCTCTTCGCACGCGTCGGGGTGCAGCATTGCCACTCGTGCGGACGCCCCGTGGCGCGCATGGAACCCGCCCAGATCGTGCGCGAGATCCTGGGGATGGCCCCGTCTGCGAAGGCCTCGGATGGCGCGGCGCGCGCCCAGATCCTGGCGCCGCTCGCACGCGGTCGCAAGGGCGAGTACCGGGACCTGTTCGACACCCTGAGGGCCGACGGGTTCGTGCGGGTGCGCGTGGATGGCGAGGTGCAGGAACTCGCATCGGTTGCGGCCCTGGACAAGAACCGCAAGCATGACATCGACGTCCTGGTGGACCGCGTGGCCCTGCGCGAAGGCGTGAGCGCGCGCCTCACCGACTCGGTCGAACTGGCACTGAAGACCGGCAAGGGACGCGTCATCGTGGCCCCCGACGGGGGCGAAGAACGAAGCTTTTCGGAACATCTGGCCTGCGACGTGTGCGGCTTGTCCTTCCCCGAACTGTCCCCGCAACTCTTCTCGTTCAATAATCCGGCCGGGGCCTGTCCCACGTGCGACGGCCTGGGCACCGCGCTCCTCGCGGATCCGGACCGCATCGTGCCGAACCCGTCGTTGTCGCTGAGGCAGGGCGCGATCGAGCCCTGGGCCAGGATGCTCGAAGGTGAAAGCGGCTGGACGCACGGGGTTTTGCAGGCCGTGTCACGCCAACTCGGCCTGGACATGGACACCCCGTTCGAGCAGTTCGAAAACTGGCAGAAGGACGTGATCCTGTACGGACTGCCCGAGCGCGTGCCCATGGAATGGAAGTCGCGCAACTTCTCGGCCTCGGTGGCCGCACGCTACGAGGGCGTGGCCAACACGATCCTGCGACGCTTCCGCGAAACCCGTTCCGAGGAGATGCGGACGTTCTATCAGCGCTACATGACCGCACGCCCCTGCGAAACCTGTCATCGCAAGCGCCTGCGCCCCGAGGCATTGTCCGTGCACGTGGCCGGATGGACGATCGACACCCTGTCCGAGATGACGGTGGCCCGTCTGCTCGAGGTGTTCCGAGCGCTGCACATCGAGGGCAGCCGCGAGGTGGTTGCCGAGGAACTCAAGAAGGAGATCGTTGGGCGTCTGGCGCTGCTGACGAACCTCGGGATTGGCTACCTCCACCTGTCGCGGGCGGGCATGAGCTTGTCCGGGGGCGAGGCCCAGCGCATTCGGCTGGCCAGCCAGCTCGGGAGCGAGCTGACCGGAGTCACCTACATCCTGGACGAACCCTCGATCGGCCTGCACCCGCGCGACAACGGGCGGCTGATCGACACCCTGAAGCAGCTTCGCGACATCGGCAACACGGTCCTGGTCGTCGAGCATGACCGCGAGGCCATCATGGCCGCGGATCACATCCTCGAGTTCGGGCCGGGGGCGGGTGCCCTGGGCGGCGAACTGGTGTTCGCGGGCACCCCGCAGCAGATGCTCGCGGACGAGCGATCCCTGACCGGGGCCTACCTGTCAGGCCGCAAGACCATCCCGATTCCGTCCCGCCGAAGGGTCGGATACCAGACCTTGATGCTGCAAGGGGCCTCGGGCAACAATCTCAAGGGCATGGACGTCAACTTTCCGCTCGGCACCTTCACCGTGGTCACGGGGGTTTCCGGAGCGGGCAAGAGTTCCCTGGTCACCGAGACCTTGTATCCAGCGGTGGCCCGTGTCCTGGGCGACTTGAAGGCGCACGGCCTGCCTTACCAAGGGGTCACGGGAGCCGAGTTCATCGACAAGATGATCGTGATCGATCAGGAACCGATCGGACGCACCCCAAGATCCAACCCATCGACCTACACCAAGCTGTTCGACCACATCCGGGACCTGTTCTCGAACACGCGCGAGGCCCGCATGTACGGTTATGCCCCGGGCCGCTTCTCGTTCAACGTCCGCGGGGGGCGGTGCGAGCGCTGCCAGGGCGCGGGCGTGCTGCGGGTCGAGATGCATTTCCTGGCCGACGTGTTCGTGACCTGCGAGGAATGCCGTGGTCGCCGGTTCAACGACGCGACCCTCAGGGTCCGTTACAAGGACCTGTCGATCGCGGACGTGCTGGACCTCACCATCGACGAGGCCGCAGGGCTGTTCGCCAACCACCCGAAGATCCGACGGGTTCTGGCCACGCTTCAGGACGTGGGCCTCGGCTACCTGAAGCTCGGGCAGCCGTCCACGACCCTGTCGGGCGGCGAGGCGCAGCGGGTCAAGCTGTCCCGGGAACTCGCGCGGACCTCCACCGGGCACACCCTCTACATCATGGACGAACCTTCCACGGGGCTGCACATGGACGATGTGCGCAAGCTGCTGACCGTGGTTGACCGGCTGGTGACCATGGGCAATACTGTGGTCATGATCGAGCACAATCTCGACATCCTGAAGACGGCCGACCACTTGATCGACCTCGGCCCCGAAGGTGGGGACCAGGGCGGGCACGTGATCGCTTGCGGCACCCCCGAGGAGCTGTCGACGATCGCGGATTCGCACACCGGGAAATGGCTGGCCACGGTGCTTCACGAAACATCACAGGTGGGGGCATGCTCATGAACAGATGGATCGCAAAAACCCTTGGACTCTTCGCGCTGCTTGCCATGTTCGGCGGATCCACGGCCTCGGCCAGCGAAACCGGCGACGAAACCAAGTCCGCAGCCAAGGACATTACGCCTGGCGCCCTGGTCGACGACAAGGTCTCCAAGGCCGACGACCCGGCGGACTGGAAGCGCTTCGTGGTCGAGCAGGCTACCTCAGCCACCTTGAACATCTATTGGGACAACCCCAAGGTCGGGGCCAAGGTTGGCATCCGCGACATGTTCGGAGCGTCGGTTGGGGAAATGAAGCATCAGTCCGGGGCCGAAAAGGACAACCTTAGCGGCATTTCCCTGAACGAAGGCACGTATTTCATCGAAGTGGCGGCTACGGCCGGGGCCAGCGTCTACACCCTGGAACTGTTCCTCGGCGGTTCGGGCGCCAGCCCCTACGGCATCCCCCGACCCGAATAGGGACTCCGGACCCCGGGGTGGGGTGGGGCTTGCTGTCCCCAGTGGGGCTTCGAGTCCTCGCTTACAAGACGCCCCAAGATCCGGGGTCAATGGTCCCCAATCGCCTTTTCTTTTCGCGGGTTAGCAAAAAAAAACCGTTGACATGCCCATCTGTCCCTGCCAACAATACCCCCTGACCTAATTTCTCGATGGGTGCGGATTGAGTCAGTTCGAAGTGATCAAGGACATTGGCGAAAGCGTGAAAGAGGTCCTCAAGACCTCGTTCAAGGACACCGGATTCACCACGGTCACGGTGTCGAACGACAAGCCCAAGAAGGACAACATCAAGGCCCTTCCAACCCTGTCGTGCTACCTGTATCACGTCAATTTCGCGCCCAACTACAAGGAGCGCACCGAGAGCCTGGTCACCACGTTTTCCAAGGATGGCCAACTGGTCGAATACTATCAAGATGCCCCGGTGTACCTGAACGCAGCGTATATCGTGTCGGTCTGGGGCAACAATCCGAACGAAGAGAATCTGCTCCTGGGCCTGACGATCAAGACCTTCCTGGAAAATGCGGTGCTCAAGGGCGATGCGCTGAAGGGGGACTCGTTCTTCCCCGACGATCAGATCAACGTGTATCCGAACCTTCAGGCCGACTTCAATGATGCGATGTCGTTCTGGAGGAGCTTGAACGAGGAGATCCGGCCGTCGTTGTTCTATCTGGCGAGGTTCCGGATAGATTCGGATCGGCGGTCTCAGGAGTTGACGAGGGTCACTGGCAAGAATCTTGCAGTAAAGAACGGCTGACGGATACCATGCCGGGAGCAGGGTTGCCAATGAACCTCGCAAGGGTGGTCAAAGCCAGGAACCAAAAGGAGGTCTAAATGGCGACGTCGTATCTGTCCCCGGGTGTTTACGTAGAAGAGGTCGATCGCGGAACAAAGCCGCTCGAGATGGTCGGCACGAGCACGTGCGGATTCATCGGCGAATGCAAGGCCGGCCCGGTCAACCAGCCGATCCTGTGCACCAACTGGAGCCAGTTCACGAAGCACTTCGGTGACTTCCAGAACAGCGACTATCTTGCCCATGCGGTCTACGGGTTCTTCAACAACGGCGGCGCTCGCGCCTTCGTGCTGAACACCGGTACGGTCGAGCAGGCCGAGGAACGCGGCGAGAAGGTGGCCAACAAGGCCGCACTGTACATCGGCTCGGACAATGGCCCCGGCACGCGCACCGGCCTCAAGGCCTTCGAAGAAGTCGAGGAAATCAACATCGTCGTGGCTCCGGGCCAGACGGACCCGGTCGTGCAGGACGCCGTGCTGTCGCACTGCGAGAATATGCGCTACCGCTTCGCGATCCTGGACGCCCCCGAAACGATCGAGAAGGGCGGCGTGGACAAGGTTCCGAAGCCCCGCGACTCGAAGTACGGCGCGTACTACTTCCCATGGATCGAAGTGTACGACCCGGTCAAGGGCAACGTGTTCCAGCCCCCGTCGGGTTACATGGCCGGTATCTATGCCCGCAGCGATGGCGAGCGTGGCGTGCACAAGGCCCCGGCGAACGAAATCGTGCGCGGAGCCCTGGGCCTGCGTTACACGATCACCAAGGGCGAGCAGGACCTGCTGAACCCGAAGGGCATCAACTGCATCCGCTACTTCACGAACCGCGGTATCCGCGTGTGGGGCGCCCGCACCATCTCGAGCGACGCGTCGTGGCGTTACGTCAACGTCCGCCGTCTGTTCAACATGGTCGAGCAGTCGATCGAACTCGGCACGCAGTGGGTCGTGTTCGAACCGAACGATTTCCGTCTGTGGAAGCGCATCACGCGCGACCTTACGGCGTTCTTCCTGCGGCTGTGGCGGCAGGGCGCGCTGATGGGCAAGACCCCGGAAGAGGCGTTCTTCGTCAAGTGCGACGATGAAACGAATCCTCCGGAAGTGATCGATGCCGGCCAGCTGATCGTCGAGATCGGCATGGCGCCCGTGAAGCCGGCAGAATTCGTGATCTTCCGCATTGGCCAGATGCCGGCCGGCGGCGAGGTCTCGGAGTAGGATTCGGGCAGGGATTGGCGCCTTCTACCCTGCCTGATGACAACTTGGGTTGGGTTCCGGGCCGGCAAGGGTGCCGGGCCGGTGGCGTTATCATTATTTTGGGAGGTGCATCATGCCGAACAGACGAACGGACATGGACGGCGTCGGAAATTTCAACTTCAAGGTTGAAATCGAAGGCGTCACCCAGGGCGCGTTCCGGAACGTCGAAGGTCTCGACTCCGAAACCGAAGTGATCGAATACCAGAACGGCGACGATATCGTGCTGCGCAAGCGGCCCGGCCGGACGAAGTACTCGAACATCACCCTGAAGCGTGGCTATGTGACCAGCCCCGAACTGTGGGAGTGGCGCAAGAAGGTCATCAACGGCCTGATCGAGCGCAAGAGCGGTTCGATCATCCTCCTCGGCGACGACTCCCAGAAGGAGTGGGCTCGCTACAACTTCTACGAAGCCTGGCCCTGCAAGTGGAAGGGGTTCACCCTGGACGGCAAGGGCACGGACATCAACGTGGAAGAGATCGAGCTCGCCGTCGAGAAGATCGAGCGCGGCTAGACCCGACGCGTTGCCCGACCCCGGGGTCTTCGGGCCCCGGGGTCGGGCGTCCCCATCACAATCAGGTGACAAGAGATGGCATTCAAGACGGAATACGAGTTCACGTTGCCACGCGGCTTCGTGGATAAGGAAGGCAAGGTCCACAAGAAAGGGGTCATGCGCCTCGCTACGGCCAAGGACGAGATCCTGCCGTTGCAGGACTATCGCGTTCAGCAGAACCGCGCCTATCTGGTGGTGATCCTGCTGTCCCGCGTGATCGAGAAGCTCGGCGAAGTGAAGTCCATCAATCCCTCGGTCATCGAGGAACTGTACGCCTCGGACCTGGCGTATCTGCAGGATTTCTACCGTCATATCAACGAGGACGGCACGAGCCACGTCAAGGTATCCTGCCCCGAATGCAAGCATGCGTTCGAGGTCGACCTCGGAGGTGAACTGAACGTGGGGGAATCGTAAGCTACCCCCTGGACAAGCTGTACCAGGAGGTAGCTTACGTTGCCTACCACTTCCACTGGCCCCTGGACACCATCCTCGAGATGGAGCACCGGGAACGCCAGATCTGGGTGAAGGAGATCTCCGAAATCAACAAGGAGATCAACCAGACCCGCGCATGAGTGCTGCGTCCTGCTTCAAGTCCGCATCCTGAATTTCGAAGGATCCGTTGCGTCCCCGGGTCGGACAAAAAACCGTGTGGCGCCTGCACGGAGTTTCGGTGTAGACTAGTACGGTTATTGTCACCAAGCGGAGGTAATGCACGATGGAGCCCCTGATCGAGATGCGGCCCCCGGGGGTCTACACCGAGCGCGGAGAAGTGCGGCATACCCCGATCGTTCTTGGCGAAAGCGGGATCGTGGGATTCGTCGGTCTGTGCGAGCGTGGGCCCACCAACACCCCGGTGCTCATCACGCATCAGACCCAGTTCTACGACACTTTCGGGGATCTGCCCGAAGGCGGGTTCCTGGCCCCGGCCGTGGAAGGCTTCTTCAAGAACGGCGGCAAGCGCTGCTACGTAGTGCGCGTGGCCCACATGTCCGGCCGAAGCTTCGGCGAGGTGGCCTCGCCTGC
>CAYRIB010000019.1:0-18698 GCA_964424165.1 uncultured Myxococcales bacterium
CCGCTCCGCTCAAGGCTCATTCTCAAAATACTCGGATGACTACCGGCCAGCGCTGTGTCCCTTTCCGGCTTGACTTCGCGTTATGCATGGTAGTACATATCGCACTCCGGCACGGTCCGGACAGGAGGCCTGAGGTGGCGGATCGCGAACCATTCTGGGCCCACGTGGCTGCATTCGGGGCCCTGTGGGGATGCATCGAAATGACGTTCGGTGCGTTCTTGCACACCCTGCACATCCCGTTCGCGGGCGTGGTGCTGGCCTCGATCGGGGCCTGCATCCTCGTCGGGGGGCGACAAATCCTTCCGCGGCGAGGCACGGCATTGGCCACCGCAGTGGTGGCCGCGCTGCTCAAATCGCTGTCTCCGGGTGGCGTGATTCTTGGCCCGATGCTCGGCATCCTCATGGAGGGAACTCTGGTCGAACTGGCCATGCTAATCTCGTCACGGTCCATGGCCACCGCCCTGCTGGCCGGGGTCCTCGTGGCATGCTGGGCCGCTGTCCAGAAAGTCCTGGTCCAGATCCTTCTGTACGGAGCACCGATCATCGACCTGTACGTCGCCCTGCTGCACAAGGCCACGGACTGGCTCGGACTCGCCGCCTCGACCGGTTGGGGCGCCGTGGCGGTGCTGCTCAGCGTGCTCGTGCTCATGGGCGCCGTGGGCGGCATCACAGGCCTTCATCTGGGACGCCAGGTGCGTTTCGAAATGGGCACCGGGGTGCCCCGATGAGCACCAAGCAGGGCAGGCCTCGCTCGTGGAAGCGATTCGCGATGGCGCTCATGGCCCTGTTGTGCATCATCCTTCAGTTTTCAGGCACCTTGTTTCTCGCTGCATTGGCACTGGTTATGTGGCTGTTGACTCTGCTCGTCGGGGACCCCGAAGGCCTGCGGCGTCTGTGGAGGCCACGCTTCTGGTTGATCACCCTGATCGTGGCCCTGTTGTCGGGGCTTCTGCTCGGCCCCCGCGACCGTACGCTGTTCGGCTTGCATTGGTCGCGTCTGGGCCTCGAGGCCGGGGCCTTGATGGTCATTCGGGGCGCGTTCCTGTTCAGCCTCGCGGTGTGGGCGAGCCGGACGTTGAACGCCGCGGACATCCACCGTCTGTTCTCGCGCGTGGGGCTCGGCCGTATGGGCGCGGCCGTGACCACGGCCATGAACCTGCTGCCACACATGGAATCACGACTTTCGTCGATACATCGCGAGGCCCGGTCCGCATCCTGGTGGCTGTTTCCATGGGTGATCATGCGGGGCCTGATCCGCGAGGCCGCTATTCTGGCGACCGTGGACCCGATGGATGGGGCTCTCGAGGGGGTCGAGGCCCTCCGTGTGGCAGTGATCGGACCGCCCGGAACGGGCAAGACGACCATGGTCAACCGCCTGGCCCAAGCCTTGCGTGGGCGTGGATGGTCGATCGGTGGTATCTCGCAGCCTGCATGGCAGCAGGACAGGCACCGCGCCGGTTACCGGTTACGCGACGAAGCGACCGGTGAAGAACATCCCTTTGCCGACCGGGTCCTGACCGCGCGCCCGGGAGCCCCGCGCTTTCGTCTGGACCCGCAAGGCTTCGTCTGGGCCGCAAGCCGCATTCAGCAAGCACGGCGTGATTGCGACGTGCTCGTCGTCGACGAACTCGGACGCCTCGAGGGACGGGGCGATGGCCATGTGGGCGCGCTCCTGATCCCGATCCGGGGCGAGCGGGTTCGGGTACGGTTGTACGGGGTACGCGCCGACCAGTGCGAGCGCGTCGAACAATGGCTCGGGGCCTTCGATCACCGAATCGCCCCCGAGGCCGGCGAGTCCGAGATTCATCGCCTGATCGAGGTGATTGCCGAACGGGCGTTCGGTTGCGCGACCGGGGCCCAGGCCACGGTCCTGTTGGATGAGCACAAGGAGATGGTGACATGAACAGACTTCGGAAACTGACCGGCATCGCAATCCTCGTCGCAGTGATCGGATGCGGGTCATCCGCACCCGGGGATGCGGAAGGCACGGACACGATGGGCGAGGTCAGCGGCGTTGGCAGCATGCTGGTACGTTACGGCGATGCGGCTAGCCCGGTCGACCTCGCCACCCAGAGCAGTCTGGTCATCCAGGGTCAGACCATGGTCCGTCTGTCGGACGTGGTAGCCGCTTCCCACCTGTCAGTCGACCTCTCGGCCGTGGTCGCGGGCTTCCGGGGTGCCGACGGGTTCGACCCGGCCACCAAGCCCACTTGCATCGACGTGTTTCCCATGTCCGGCGAACGGTTGCAACAGGGATACGTGATCCTGGCCACCCGCAATCTTTGGTGGGACGAAGAACTCGGATACCCGGGATGCATCCATGTCTCGGACTGTGCCGAGATCATCTTGTCCAATCCGTGACGGCCGCACGGTCGCGTCACGTTCCGGGGGAATCGTGAACCCGCGAGTTTGGGTTGCTGGACTCGTCATCGTCAGCGGGTTTTGCCCGTGGCCGCTGCTGGCATCCCCGGACGACACGACGTCGGATGCCTATGAGACCATGGTCCGGGGGGATGGCCGGGGGGACACGGGACCCAACTACGTTGACCTCGACCGTGAAGCGATCGTGGCATCCGGGGCACCGGACGCCGCGGCCCTGCTCGAGCGCGAGGCCGCGATCCATGCCACCTCGGGCATCCGGGGCGAGCGCATCTTCATGCTGCGCGGCTTCGACCAGCGCCAGACGTTGGTGCTCGTCGACGGGGCTTTGGTCAACATCCCTTACGAAGGCCAGACCGACCTATCCTACATCCCCATCGAGATGATTGATCACATCACGATCGTCAAGGGCCCATCGAGCGTTCTGCTCGGACCGAACGGCTTGGGCGGCGTGGTCAACCTGATCACCCGCCCACCCGGCGACGGCCCCCTGGCCAGCGCACGCCTCGAGGTCGGCGATCTTGGGCGATGGGATTGGTCCGGCCTTCACGCGGGGCGCGCCGGTCCGGTGGGATGGACGCTGTACGGCGGGGCCATGAACCGTGATGCCTGGCGCCTGTCGCACGATTTCGTACCCACCCGCCACGAGGACGGTGGGCAGCGCGAAAACAGCGATGCGCAGGGTTGGCATGCCGGGGCCGGGGTGCGCGTCGATCTGTCCGACGGGCACGACATCACGGTCTCGGGCTTCGTGCTCGACCGGTCCCGCGGGGTCCCGCACAGCACCGAGGCATTGCTGCCCCGCTACTGGCGTTTTTCGACGTGGCGGGCCATCGGGGCATCGATCGGCCACGACGGCCGGTACGGCGCCCGGGTCGAAACCGACGAACTGGCCTATGTCCGGGTGTTCGACAATCTCGTCGATGGCTACGACGATGCGACCTATGGGTCGCAAGAGTCGCTGCGCGCGGTGCACTCCTGGTACCACGACCAGGTGGCCGGGCTGCGATCCCGCGGCAGCATCCGATTCCCCGAGGTCCTCGACCATCTGACCCTGCGATGGTGGCTCGGGGCACAGTTCGAGCGCCATGTGGAAGAGGACTCTGCATGGCCGTCGTTCCAGAGACTCGTGCTCACCGGCGCACCCGAAATCGAACTGGCCTTGAGCCCGGCCTGGAAAATCACTGTGGCCAATCAGTGCGACATCGAAATCCCATTCGACTTTGCCGGGGCTCGCCCCTCACCTAGAGCCGTGGTCGGCCCGCTCTTTTCGATGGCCTGGCGACCGCTCGACGCCCTCGCGGTGTCCGCCTCGGCGGCCCGTCGATCGCGCTTTGCGACACTGAAGGAACGCTTTTCGACCGGGGTCGAGACGCGCCTGACCAACCCGGACCTCGCCCCGGAATCCGCCTGGCATTTCGGCCTGGAGGGGCGCTGGCAGGTACTGCCCCAATGGCAAATCGAAGGCGCAATCTACGACGCCGAGGTCGAAGACCTGATCGAGCGGGTGCCGGTCGGGGGCGGGGTCGAACAGATGCGCAACATCGCATCCGCCCGTCATCTGGGCACGGAATGGTCGACGCAGGTGCGCCCGTGCACGAGCCTGACCATCGATGCCGCCTACGCCTACCTGAACGCGCGCCGCACCGACAACAACATCCCGTTGGCCAGCCGTCCAGCCCACAAAATCGCCGTCGCCGTCGAGGCAACCCCCTTGGAATGGCTGTCGCTGTCCGCGGCATTTCGCTGGATCGGCCAGCAACGCTACCAGGACCCTGACACGCGCCTCTGGGGCCACATGGGCACCTATGGGGAACTCGACGCCCGGATCGACATCCGACCCGCCCCGGGTGCGTCCATATGGTTGCGTGCCACCAACCTCCTTGACGCCAACCACCCCTCCGAGTATGGTTTTCCCGACCCTGGACGGGCGATCGTGGCCGGCATTCGGCTGGCTGTCGACCCACCGCGATCAGAATGACATCTCATTCGGAATCCGTCATGACCGCGCACGGTATGGACGCCATGGTGCTCAAGCCCGTGGGTGTGGTGCGCTGTGCGTTCGCGAGCCCGGGCGAGGTCCCCGTGGAAGGCGGTCCATCAATCATCGAGGTGCATCCGGAGTTCGGCGACGGACTCGAAGGGATCGAGCGCAGCAGCCACATCGTGCTGCTGGCCTGGCTTCATCGGGCGGATCGCAATGTTCTGATGGCCCGCCCCCGCAAGCTGGACCTTGGCACACCCCCGTGCGGGGTGTTCGCCTCTCGGGCACCCGTGCGACCGAATCCCATCGGCTTGACCGTGGTCCGTCTGGTCGCAAGAAATGGCCTCCGACTATCCGTGGATCCACTCGACCTCATTGACAGTACCCCGATCCTGGACATCAAGTCGTACGCCCCGGGATGGGACGGTGTCTATGCGGCCCGGGCCGCACGTCGCGTGCCGCAATCGAGGTTGCGCAACCACTACCTGCTGGCCTTTCTGCAACGCGAACTGCGCAACCACATGGGTGCCCTGCACGCGGCACCGGCAGCAGGCATCGCCCTGGCTGCAGTATTCATGGCCATCCGCGCGCTCGACGTCGATGCCCGCGACCCGGCGCTGCGCATGGCGACCAATCGCTTCGATGCAGGGATAGACGCACTGATGGGCCTGACCGGTGCGCTGCTGTCCGAAGAACGGCTGCGGGTCGTCGTCGACCAACATCCACGGTGGTTCAGGTTCGAGAAGGGGTCGCACACGATGACCCTGACCGTTCGACAAGAAGAGGGCTTTCCATCGGATCCGGCGGACTGGGACACGCAGGGCTTCGTCACGACCCATCAAGCTTGTCATTGACTTCGACCGCGCGCGCTTCGAAGAGCGCCTGAGCCTTCTGCCACGCCGCCAGTGCCTGTTTGCCCCGGGCGGTCAGTTGCGCCCCGCCGCCACCCCGGCCACCGGGAGTGGCCTCGACAAGCGGGCCATCGGGGTCCGCGTTGAGGCCTTCCACCCAGTTCCAGGCCGCTCGGTAGGAAATCCCCACGGTCCGCGCCGCGGCCGAGATGGACCCCATCCGTGCGATCGCATCGAGCAGGTCCGCACGACCGCGGCCGATGGTGATGCGGCCCCACACAATCCACATGCGAAACCGGGCCTGAATCGGCGTCCCAGGATCGGCAGCACGAGTCTTCACGACATCACCCGCGGATTCCTGCGGCGAGTCTACCAGAGCGCACAACAACGGGTCAGTGACAATCATTGCAGGCCGGTCCAAGGCCCCCTTGGTTGTCCGGACCGTGGCAGGCCTCGCACGAGCTTTCGGTTCCGGTCATGTGCGCAATGCCGTGATAGCTGCGGGTGTGGTCATCGGCGTTGTGACACGCATAGCACGACCCGCCGGTCCCGCCGGAAAGCGCCGCACCGTGACAGGCCGTGCAGTTGGCGAGGGGGTCGTTCTTGCCCGAGGCGTGCAGGGTGCCATCCTGGTCATCCTGATGGTCCGAAGGGACCTGGGACGTTTCGGTGGCCACATCCGGGGTCACGATGGCATCCGCGGGCACGTTCGTGTCGGATTCCACGGCCGTGTCGGCCTGCACCGTAGTGTCGGTTCCGGTGATGACGTCGGTTTCGTCACCGGACGACCCGCCCCCGCAGGCCACCATCGCCGCGACTGCACCCAGAGCCAGATAACGCTTCATGGCCACGTCTCCTTGGTGGGATGGGTCTCAAAGACCGTGGAATGATGCCCGATGATTCACCAAAAGACAAGCGTTTTCATGCATTTGAGTAGTTCCAAGGGCAGGGGATTCAAGGGCGTTTCGACGGGCCTTCTTCGAAGCGCGGCACCGGTCGGTGGCAGTAGGGCTCCTGGCCCTTGCGACGATAGTAGTCCTGGTGATAATCCTCGGCGGGCCAGAAGGTGCCTGCGGCCTCAATCCGAGTTGCCACCCGATACCCACGCGCCTGCAGACGTCCGATCAGGCCTTCGATGACGGCTCGTTCCTCGGGGTTCGACACGAACACCACCGAACGGTACTGCTCGCCGATGTCCGGTCCCTGTCCATCCGCCTGGGTCGGGTCGTGGATCTCGAAGAACCGTCGGGCCAGGGCCTCGTATGATACCCGGGCCGGGTCATACGTCACCCGCACCGCCTCCACGTGACCGGTGCGTCCACCACACACCGCCTCGTAAGTCGGGGCTTCGATTCGCCCCCCCATGTAGCCCGAGGCCACGTCATTGATGCCTTCGACCTGACTCATCAGGTGTTCCACGCCCCAGAAGCACCCGCCCGCAAAGTAGGCCGTACGTGTCGTCAACGCCGCCGGCGCGAACTGCAACGATGCGGAATTGACGCAATGGCGCTCGCCGGACGCCGTGAAGCCCTCGCCGACGAACACGTGTCCCAGGTGCCCGCCGCAGCGTGCACACACGATTTCGGTGCGCATGCCGTCCGCATCCGCAATGCGCCGCACCGCGCCTGGCAGCGCCGTATCGAAGCTCGGCCAACCCGTGCCCGAATCGAACTTGGCCCCGGACTCGAAGAGCGGGGCACCACAAAGGCGACAGGCATAGGTCCCCGCTTCGTGGTGATTCCAGTAGCGCCCGGAGAAGGGACGTTCGGTGCCCTTGCCTCGGATGACCCGTTCCTCTTGTTCACTCAGTGGCCCGTTTTGATCGGTCATCGCATCCCTCCCGCGGCACGCTGGGGAAGCCATGCACAGGGTCACCCCCGGCAGCATCATCGCCCACACAAGCAAACCGATCACCCTGCCTTTGCTGCCCATGCCCGCCTCACTGAAACGAGATCCGATCCGCAAACTCCGGGTGATCCACGAACGGGTTTCGGATGTTTTGGATCGACTCGATGCGGTCGTTTCGGCGACGCTCCGCGGCATCCGGCCGGTCAAGCCGATTCCAACGCTTGTACAGGGCTTCGGTCACCAGCGGATGGGCCGGGTCCAGGACCTTGAGCGGCTTGACCCGGCAATTGTCGCCGTAACGGATCGCAAAGTAGAAGATGGCCCGAGCGACATTGCCCTTGTGCGCATCACGGGGTTCGAACACCTTGACCCCGCTGGCATCATCGCCGCGGAACGAATAGCACCCGAGCGTTCCCTGGGCAAAGGCATCCTGGCAGTTCCCGTTGCCCTCGAGCGGGATCGGCCAATCGCGCGAGACCACGTCCCCGAACGCAAGGTTCCCGCGGGCCGAGTTGAAGGTCTGGTAGCTCGGGAACAGATGGTACAAATCGGACTTGGCCTGCCCCGTGGCACCAAGGCTCTGGGGCCAGGTGTGTTCCAGATTCAGGTCCGAATCCGAGTTATCCCTCCAGTCGCCCGTATAGACTTCCTGCACTTGTCCCCCATCGATGTCCACCACGTCGAAGATCACGTCCTGGGCATCATCGTAGGAGATCCCGTCGAACCCGGAATGCACCATCTGACACAACTCGGACAGCAAGGCCGCGCCCGTCAGGTCACCCATGCCCGCGTAAATGCCGGTGTAGGTGATGTCGGTCGGCCAGGGCTCGGGCTCGGGTTCCTGCACTTCCAAAGGGGTGGCCAGGTCCTGGCCCAGGGTGTCGATGGGCGGTTGAACCGTGTCCGCAGGCGGTTGCACCGTGTCGGGCCAAGGTTGTGCCGTGTCGGGCAGGGGCTGTGCCGTGTCGGGCAGAGGCTGTGCCGTGTCGGGCAGAGGCTGCAGCGCATCCGCCCCATCCCACGCCTCGAACGTGACGTCGGTGTTCGGCCCATCGAGCACCTCGGGGCCACCGCCACATCCGCCAATCCACAACGCCACCACCACCCAATGTCGCTTCGTCACGGGGACCTCCGAGGCAGGGGACCCATCAAGGTCCCAAAGAGGCGCGTATCGCGCCGATGCCACATTGTCACGGACTGGCCATCCGGGGTCAAGGACCACCCTGGCCGAGCCCACCATCAACACGGTCGAAAGCGGATTCGAAGAGACCCCAAGAGCCCCGAGAAATGAACCTCTTGAAAGTTTTTTGCACAGACTCTATTTTCCCAGTGACTTTTTTCGGGGAGACCCTTGATGGCAACCAGAACCCTGGCGGACATCGATGTGGCTGGCAAGACCGTGCTCATGCGCGTGGATTTCAACGTACCTCTCAAGGACGGGCGGGTCACGAACGACCGCCGGATCGTGCAGGCCCTTCCCTCGATTCTTCACGTCATCGAACGGGGGGGGCGTCTGGTGTTGATGAGTCACCTCGGCCGCCCTGCGGAAAAGGGATTCGAGGCCGAATACTCGCTGGCACCCGCGGCCACCCGCTTGTCCGAAAAGATCGGTCGCCCGGTGCTGCTCGGTCCGACCGAGGTCGTCGGATCAGCGACCCGGGCCATGGTGGCCTCGATGAAGCCCGGGGACGTCGTGCTGCTCGAGAACATGCGCTTTTGTGCGGGCGAAACCCTGCCCGACAAGGCCAAGAAGAACCCGGACAAGAAGCTGAACCCGGAACAACAGGCCAAATTGGATGCCTTTGTCGCGGATCTGGCTGTCCTGGGCGACCTCTACGTCAACGATGCGTTCGGCACCTGTCACCGCAAGCACGCCAGCATGTACGGTGTGGCCCGGGCCATCCAGGCCAAGGGTGGGGCCGCGGTCGCGGGCTTTCTGGTGGAAAAGGAGATCCGCTATCTGCACGAGGCCGTGTCCGACCCGAAGCGTCCCTTCGTGGCCGTGCTGGGCGGAGCCAAGGTCTCGGACAAGATCAAGCTGATCGGCAGTCTGCTCGATCGAGTGGACCGCATCTTGATCGGGGGCGCGATGGCCTACACCATGCTCAAGGCCCGCGGAGTCGCGGTCGGCACCAGCCTGGTCGAAGAGGACATGGTCGACGAAATGAAGGCCTTGCTCGAACGGGCCGGCAACAAGATCCTGCTGCCCTCGGACCATGTGGCCACCGCGGACTTTGCAGCCGGTTCGCCGGTGCCGGTCACGACCGATCACATCCCCGCTGATCTCATGGGCATGGACATCGGCCCTGCTACCATCGAGGCCTTCTCAAACGTGCTCGAATCCGCCGGCACCGTGGTGTGGAACGGCCCCATGGGCGTGTTCGAACGGTCGGAATACGCCGCGGGAACGCGGGCCATCGCCGCGGTGCTCGCACAGGCCACAGATGCAGGGACCGTCACCGTGATCGGCGGCGGCGATTCGGCAGCCGCGGTCGAAGACATGGGCCTGGCCGACCGCATGACCCACATCTCCACGGGGGGCGGGGCCAGCATCGAATACCTCGAAGGCCACGCCATGCCCCCTATCGAAATTCTGGATCAGAAGTAGGCCCGATTTCCCGAAGAATCTAGGGAACGCAGACCAGGGCGGTGGCCTCAGAGGCCGTGCTGGAGCCGATGAAACGATCCATCTCGCGCGGGGTCGTGCCGGGGATCTGGTCGCAATCCCCGTTCTGTGCCACGGCCTTGGACACGCACAACCCGACGGTTTCGTCCATGCTGGTGCAGAACGTGGGCGCGTACCCGTCCAGGTCCGGGCAGTAGCCCGTGCAGGGCAGGGTGCAAAATCCGTGGACGGCTTCGTCACCCGAGGCCGTGAAGGTGTAGCACATCCCGTCCTGCCCGCCGTGGGCAAAGGTACAGTCCGCCACGGTCGAGCACACCTTGCCCACCCACGGCTGGGGCGCAGGCACCACCCCATTGAGCTTCGGGAAGGCCGTGGTGTCGTCGAGCCCAACGAACGTGAAACCCTCATCCTCGAGGCGGGTGAGGATCGTGTCGAGGTGGTCCACGGTCAACTGGTGAACGTCGTGAAACACCATGATACCGCCACCCGTGCGCTTCGCCTCGGCAATGCTGAAGCCCACCATGTCGCTGCGGTACTGGTCGGGAACGTAACTCGCGGTCGCGGGCGAGCAGTAGCCGCCCCCGGCCACGTAGCACCAGTCCTGTGACCCGAACTGCCAGCCGATGACCTTGTACCCATAAGAACGCACGATCTCGGTGGCCTCGCAATCCGCGGACCCGTAAGGAAAACGGAAGTAGGGGTCCTCGATGCCGAGCGCCTTGAGGACATCTTGCGTGGCCTCGACCTGCTGGCGGATCTTGGCAGCGGTCTGCCGCTTGAGGTCAAGATGGTTCTGGGAATGGCTCCCGATCGTGTGCCCAGCCGCTTTCATGGTCTTGATCAGTTCCTTCTGTTCGGTCGTCTGGATGCTCGATCCCACGACAAAGAAGGTGGCCTTGGCCTCGTGCTTTGCCAGGATTTCCAGGACCTTGGGCGTGGTGGCCATCTTCGGGCCATCGTCGAACGTCAGGGCGATCCGGTGGGCGAACCCGCTGCGATCCGGCATATTGATGCCCGAGCAGACCCAACTGTCCTCCTTGCCGGAAATGGCCTCGTCGGCCACCTGGGTGCGCAGATCGACCTCGTCCTGCGACACAAAGGCGTCATCACCGCCCCCGCACCCCACGGCAACCAGACCCGCCAACAGAATCAGGCAACTGCGCGTCAACATTGAGGTTTCCTCCACCCAGAGGCCGAGATTCTAGTGAGGCACGCACACCACTGCCGAGGCGGCCGAGGCGCTGCTCGCGCCGATGAAGCGGTCCATTTCCGCCGGTGCCGTGCCCGCCAGCTTCGTACAGTCCTCGTTCAGGACCCCCGCCTTGGACACACACATTCCCACAACGCCGTCCAAACTCGTGCAGAACGTGGGGGCATAGCCTTCCATGTCGGGGCAGTAGCCCGCGCAGGGCAGGGTGCAGAATCCATGGACCGTCTCGTCCCCGGACTGCGTGAACAGGTAGCACAGACCGTCCTGTTCGTCGAAGGTGTAACCACAGTCCTCGTCCTTTTGGCACGCCTTGCCCACGAAAGGCTGGAGCGCGGGCGTCACCCCGTTGAGCTTCGGAAAGGCATTCGTATCGTCCAGGCGCACGAACGTGAATCCGTCCTCCTCGAGGGCGGTCAGGATCGCGTCAAGATGGTTGGCCGTGAACGAATGAATGTCGTGCATCAGGAGCACGCCGCCGTTGAACTGGCGGGCCTGCTGCAGAACGAAGCCAACGATGTCGTCGCGCAGATCGTCGTCCACGTACTGAAAGGTCGCTGGCCGGCAATAGCCGCCGCCCGAGGCATAGCACCAGTCCGCGGAATCGATGTGCCAACCCGTGATGTGGTATCCGACATCGCGCACGTAGCTTGCGGACCCGCAATCAGCCGACCCGAAGGGGAAGCGGAAGAAGGGGTCCGAAATCCCGATGGCTTCGAGCGCATCACGGGTCTTCTTGACCTCGCTCGCGAGGGTGGCATCGGACACGTTCTTGAGGTTCAGGTGATTCTGCGAGTGGTTGCCGATGAGGTGACCGGCCTCGTGCATCTGCACAAGCAGGTTCTTGTGCGCCTGGGAACTGACGCCCTTGCCGTTGACGAAGAACGTGGCTTTGGCCTCGTGCGCCGCAAGCACTTCGAGCACCTTCGGGGTGTTCGTCAGGTTCGGCCCGTCGTCGAAGGTCAGTGCGATGCGCTTGGCAAAACCGCTTCGGTCGGGCACCACGACCCCCGAGCACCCCTGCGTGTCCGCCTTGCCCGACACACGCTCTGCAGCGGCCTCGTTGTAAAGGTCGATCTCTTCCTGGGTCAGGTCGTCCCCGCCGCAGGCCGTCAGACTTGCTGTTACGACCAAGGCCACCGTGAACCCGACGAGATGACGCCGCATGATGCCCCCCTGATGCCAGAAGACGCGTTCAAACCGCCGCAAAATCCTATCAGATTTCGGCAAAAATGCAAGCTTCGCGCGGCCTTTTTGGGCGTCCCCTGTTCATTCGCGCTCCTTTTGGTTTGCTCCCCGCACCGGGCATGTATTACCATTGCCCAGGTTCAGCGTTGGATAACAGGGCCATGGCCGAAAGGCGAATCGCGCAACCCCTCTTCGAACTCGCCCCGTTGGGCTACCACTCCCTCGATGCCGAGGGCCGCTTCGTGGACGCCAACGTCCGGGCACTGCATCTGCTCAAGCGGCCCCGGGATGCCGTGATCAACCGATGGTTCGGTGATTTCCTCACCCCGGCCAGCCGCGAGCGTTTCTGCCGTGAATTCGAACAGTTCAAGGAGCGCCTCGAAATTCACGGACTCGAACTCGACGTGGTCACCGGCGACGGCACCTCGTTCGTGGCCAGCCTCGACGGGTTTGCCAGCACCGATGACCACGGCCGTCTGATTCAGACCCACTGCATCTTCGAAGACATCACCGAACGCCGCCGGAGCGAGGATGATCTGCGTGCCCGCGAGGAACGCCTGACCCTGGCGTGTCGCGGTTCGGGCGACGGGATCTGGGACTGGGACGTGGCCAGTGGCCGGTTCTACGCCTCCCCCCGCTACAAGGAGATCCTCGGTTACGAGCCCGAGGATCTGACCGACCGACCGGATCTGCATCTGGCGCTGGTGCACCCGGACGAAGCCGACCGTGTCCGTGGGGCCTTCGATGCCCATCTGGCCGGCACGACCCCGCACTTCGACGACGCCCATCGTTTGCGGCGCAAGGACGGCACCTACGGGTGGGTCCGATGCCGGGGTCTGGTGGTCCGCAACGAGGCCGGCCGCGCCATCCGCATGGCCGGTTCCCTGACCGACATCGCACGTCAGAAGGAGATCGAACGCGACCTATCGCACGGCGCGTTCCACGATGCCCTGACCGGTCTGCCGAACCGGGCCCTGTTCAACGACCGGCTCAGGCACTGCATCGCCCTGTCCAACCGCCGCGAACGCTATCTTTTCGCCCTGTTGTTCATCGACCTGGACAACTTCAAGGTGATCAACGACACCCTGGGACATTCCGTGGGCGATCAGTTGCTGGTGGCGGTAGCCGCCCGCTTGCGCGGGATTCTGCGGCCAAGCGACACCTTCGCCCGGATCGGCGGCGACGAATTCGCGATCCTGATCGAGAACATCGGCGACCCCAGCGATGCGACCCGGGTCGCATCACGCATCATGGAAAACCTTGGCATGCCCTTCGATCTGGACGGGCGCACGCTGTCGACCAACGCCAGCATCGGTATCGCCCTCAGCACCAAACGCTACGAGGCCTATGACGACATGGTGCGGGACGCGGACACGGCGATGTACCGGGCCAAGAGCATCGGACGGGCCTGCTTCGTGGTGTTCGACCAGATGATGCACGACCAAGTCCTGACCCGCATGAGCCTCGAGACCCGCCTGCGCGCCGCGATCGAAGGGCGGCAGTTCGTGCTGCACTACCTGCCCGTGGTGTCCCTGACATCGGGTCGCCTCACGGGATTCGAGGCCCTGGTGCGGTGGGCGGACCCCGATGCAGGCCTGATCGCACCCACGGAATTCCTGTCCGTGGCCGAGGAAACGGGTCTGATCCTTCCCCTGTCGCGTCTGATCCTCCACGAGGCCTGCTCGCAGGTATCGGTGTGGCGCCGGGATCTCGTCAACGGCGAGCGCCCTTACGTCAGCGTCAATTTGTCGGCACGCCAGTTTCTTCGCAACGACGTTGTGGCCGACGTGATGGGCGCCCTGGCGTCCTCGGGCCTGGGCCCGGACGCGCTGCGGCTCGAGGTGACCGAGCGTCTGCTCGGCATCGACACCGCGGACGTGCTGTCCAAGATGCGGACCCTCGATGCCGCGGGCATTCGTTTCCTGCTCGACGACTTCGGCACCGGCTACGCCTCGCTCGCCTATCTGCACCGATTCCCGATCGACACGATCAAGATCGACCGTTCGTTCATCGCCACGATGGATCAGCATGACCGCGAGGAACTGATCCAGACCATGCTGCTTCTGGCTCAGCGGATGAACCTCGCGGTGGTGGCCGAGGGCGTCGAGAACCAAACGCAGCTTGCCCGACTGCGGGAACTGCAGTGCGGATATGCGCAGGGCCACTGGTTCTCGGCTGCGGTCGAGGGTCGTCGTGCCGGCGAGATCCTGCTGCAGCGCACGATCTGGTAGGGTCCCTTTGCTGTCTGGCCGGGGCAATCGGCTGGGGCACGTTCAGGAAGGATCGGAATATTCCCGCCCGATCGCGTGGAAGCGATCGATACCCCGCATCATCGCGTCGACGACTTCGGGGTCGAAGTGCCTGCCCCGCTCTTCCCCGATGATGCGGATGGCTTCTTCGGGCGAATAGGCATCCTTGTAGCACCGCTTCGTGGTGATCGCGTCGTACACATCGGCCAGGGCCACGATCCGTGCTTCCGAGGGGATGTCCGTGGACCGCAGGCCCTGGGGATAGCCGGACCCGTCGAATTTTTCGTGGTGCGACAGCGCGATGTTGCGCGCAATGGGGTCCGCCTTGGCCAGGCCAAGCAGTTCGAAGCCATAGACCGTGTGCTGCTTCATCTGCTCGTATTCCTCGGGGGTCAGCTTGCCCTGCTTCTTCAGGATCGCGTCCGGGATGCCCACCTTGCCCACGTCGTGCAGCGACGCAAAGCGCCGCAGCTTGCCCGCCAGCTTGGGGTCCAGGCCAAGTTGGACCGCCAGTTCGTTGGTATAGGCGCACACGCGCAGGATGTGCAGCCCCGTGTCACTGTCATGCAAGGCGTTGGCCTTCTCGAGCGCGGCCACAATCCCGATGGTCAGATTCTCGAGTTCGTGGGTCCGTTCGCCCACGAGCTGCTCGAGCACGCCCTTCTCGTCACTGAGCAGGCGGTTCTTTTCTTCGAGTTCGTCGCTCAGGGCCTTGATGCGCATCAGGGAACGCACCCGAACCCGCAGTTCCACCGCTGAAAACGGCTTGATCAAGAAATCGTCGGCCCCGGCTTCGAGGCCACGCACCTTGCTGTCCATGTCGTCCAGGGCCGTGACCAGCACCAGGGGGATGCGGCAGGTCCGGCTGTCCGCCTTCAGGCGAGCGCACAAACTGAAGCCATCGAGTTCCGGCATCATCACGTCCGACAGGATCAGGTCCGGCGTCACCCCACCCAGGATGGCATCCAGGGCCTTCTGGCCGTCGGGAAACATCATCATCTCGAATCCCATGGCTTTGATCGCCATCTCGAACAGACGCAGATTGCGTTCCTCGTCGTCGACCAGAAACACGAGTCGAGGAGGTCCCAAGGTGTCCGTGCCCGCCATATCCATCGCGCAGCCCCGCAAAGAGACCTGAGGAGGTTAGCACGATCCGCGCCGATCGACGAATTGGAGGATTGGGCAATGGTCTGCAGTCTTCTTGGCACTCGCATTGCGGCCGCATTAGACTGGCCGAAGGAAGGAGCGCACCATGCTCGAAGACCTCGTGCGGCAATACGGAATCGACAATCTTCTGACTCAGCGCGTTCTCATTGTCGACGATGAGACCCCGAACCTCGACGTACTGTCTGCCGTGCTCGAGAACGACTACGAAGTACTCAGCGCGTCCTCGGGCCCAGAGGCCTTGCGACTGCTGGCGCAGCAGGGCGTGGACGTGGTGATCACCGACCAGCGCATGCCCGACATGACCGGTCTGGAGCTCCTGCAGGAGGTCCGCCTGCGCAGACCGGACGTGGCCGGCATGGTCTTGACCGGTTACACGGACCTGCCCGTGGTGGTATCCGCCATCAACGTTGCGCGGGTCTTCCGCTTCATGACCAAGCCGTTCGAGCGGCACGAGATGCTGGCTGCCGTGGCTCACGCAAGCCAGGATGTGTACCAGCGACGGGCGATCTCTCAACTCGTCAATCTGCTGGCGCGTCGCAACGACGAACTGAACAAGACCCTGACCGAACTCACCTCCACTCAGCAGCACATGCTGCACATGGAACGCCTGGGCACCATGGGCCGTCTGGCATCGGGCGTGACCCACGATTTGCGCAATTTCCTGCAAGGTTTGGCCATGCTTGACGAGGAGGTCTCCGCTTCGGACGGGGACGGTCGGATCAAGCGCACCGTTTCGGTCTGTTTGTCGGGGGTCCGCAACCTGTTGCAGACCCTGGACACCATGAACCAGTTCGCACGGACCGGCGAACTCGGCCTGTGCTGTCAAGCCGTGGCCCCGAAGGACATTCTGGGGGATTCCTTGGTGGTCATGCACATGGACATGGAGTTTAGGCGGCGGAAATTCGAGGAGGCAATCGCCCCGGAACTGCCGTTCATCCAGGCCGATCGACGCAAGCTCACGCAGGTGATGGTCAACCTGCTGCGCAATGCGGTGCAGGCCACCCAAGGCGGCGATCGGATTCGGGCCGAGGTGACCCGAAGCCAAGGGGAGGTCCTGTTCTCGGTCGAAGACGCGGGGCCCGGCATCGCCCCGGACGTGGCCAATCACATGTTCGACGCCTTCAGTTCGACCAAGGGCGAAAACGGCATGGGGATGGGTCTGTACATGGCCCGGCTCGTGGCGGAGTCCCATGGTGGACGAATCGAGTGTCAGAAGGGAAGTCTTGGGGGCGCGCGGTTCATGCTCGTCCTGCCGTACGAACGGGTCGAATCACAAGGAGCAGCGACATGGCAACAAACACACTGACCGTGGTTGCACCGAACAGCACCGTTGCAGCGAACACCGACGAAGCAATGGCACCGGCACCCGCCCCGGTTCGACGCTACCAGGACCTTCCGGGCCAGACCGGACCGACGGTGTGGTTCCGTCCCGACCGATACGATGCCAAGGATTTTGAAGACATCCGTGTCGAACTGTCGCTCGTTCGCCCCAACGGGGTGTCGATCGAGGGCACCTTGCACGACATCTCGTTCAACGGTTTGGCCTTCGACGCCTCTCCGCGCTGCGGACTGGTGGTGGGGGACAAGATCACCTCGGCATGCCTGGCGATCGAGGACCACGTGGTCTACCAGGGCGCCTTGACCATTCGATCCATCCGAACCGACGGGGACCGGACCGTTTATGGTGGAATCCTCACCGACAGTCTGCTCAATATCGACGAAGTCCTGCGTCTGCGCACGATCGTGACCGAATGCCGGCGCGCCCACGATCACATCGCGACCTTCGCGCAGACCTTCCGGCAGGATGATGCCGCACGATTCAAGGCCATGGTCGGCGATTTCCGCCTGTTCCTTCTGGCGGCTCAGTCCGAGATCGGCCATCTCGAACGATCGCTCGACTGGGAAGACGTCTCGCATCCCGGCAGCGCCGGGCGCGCGACCTTGTTCCGCATGCTCGACGAAGGCTTCGTGTCCGAGTGGAAGCGCTGGCTCGTGCGCATCAACGACGAATACGTCGGCCAAGGCCTCATCAAGGATCGGGCACTGAAGGCCTTTGCCACCGAGCACCTCAAGGAACTGATCATCGAGGCCCCCTTCATGTACCGCGCGTTCTGCAAGCCGCTCGGCTATCCCGGCGACTTCATGCTGATGAACTACATCTATTCACCCGGGTTTGAGGGGCCGAATCTTTACGCCCGTTGCGTGCACCGCGCGGCCGCGACCACGCCCGGCGGCGAGGCCGTGCGTTCCCGCAAGCGCTATTTCATGGATCGGCTCCTGGAACACGTGGCCGAAAAGCATGCGGACAAAAAGGTCGCCCGGGTGGCGGCGATCGCTTCGGGACCGGCCCAGGAGCTGGTCGATTTCGTGCAGGCCTACCCGCAAGACCAGGGCCGAACCGAGGTGGTGCTGTTCGATCAGGACAAGCGTGCCCTGTCACAGGCATCGAGTACGGTCACTCGCACGCTGCGCGAGCAACGGCGCGAGGACATCGCGATCACGTGCGTGCACGATAGCATCAAGACCCTGTTCAAGGGCGAAGGGGTGCTGTCGCAGCTCGAACCGTTCGACTTGATCTACGCCGCGGGGCTCTTCGACTACCTGCCTCGCGAACTGGCGCAGGTGCTGTGTGGGCGACTATATCAATTCCTGCGCCCCGGCGGACACCTGTACATCGGCAACTTCTCGGACTACAACCCGACCCGCTGGGGGATGGAACACCTGGGTGACTGGTATCTCATCCACCGTACCCCCGCAGAACTGATGGAGGTAGCCGAGCCCGTCGGGCCCACGGCCTGCCCCGAGGTCGTGGCCGAGCCGACCGGGGTGAACCTGATTCTCGGCATGACCAGAGTGACATGACGGCCCCGGGTACAAAAAGCGAGATCGATTCCGTCTGGCAGGAATGGCTGGCCCGACGAAACCTCAAGGCCCTTCCCTGGGGCGTGCTGGCCGTCATTCTGCTGTACCCCACCTTCTTGATCCTCGATCGCCTGATGATCGAGCGTCCCCTGATCCCGTCGTTCACGATCATCCGATTGAGCGTGACCGGTCTGGCGATCGGGATCCTGGTGATGGGGCGACAGCCGATCGCCCGCAAGAGCCATATCCTGCTCACGGCGGCCCTGACTCTGATCACGGCCGACGGCATTGCGCTCATGGTGGCGCTCATGGGCCAGGCCGGCCATCCCTACTATGC
>CAYRIB010000019.1:18798-38135 GCA_964424165.1 uncultured Myxococcales bacterium
TCCATGCTGCACAACGGCATGAAACTGCTCAAGCTCATTCAGGACCTGTTGGACATGTCCAAGCTTGAGGAATCGCGCGTCCGTCTACGGATCGCACATAGCGACCTCGTGGCGTATCTGAGTGATCTCGTGTCGCAAGTGGAACCCCTGGCGCGGCGCAAGGCCATCACGCTTCACTTCTCGTCGAGCGTACCGCAGTGCATGGTCTGGTGCGACCTGGATCGCCTCGAACGCGTCTTCGTCAATCTGCTGTCCAACGCGGCCAAGTTCACGCCCGAGCGGGGCCATATCCGCGTGGACCTCCGGGACCAGGGACACGATGTCCAGGTCAGCGTGCGAGACGATGGGCCTGGCTTCCCCGAGGACATGGCCGAGCAGATCTTTCAGCGTTTCGTGCAGGTGGACATGGGCGGCACCCGCAAGTACGGGGGGGCCGGCATTGGGCTCGCGCTGGCCAAGGAACTGGTGGAACTGCACGGGGGGCGCATCTGGGCCGAGGGTCGGCCGGGCGAGGGTGCCTGTTTCAACGTACTCCTGATCAAGGACCGTGAGCACTTCCGTGCCGACGCCATCGATCGCCGACAGCGCCAGGGCGACGTCGCGGCCGACCGCCGGCAGATCGACCGCGGCATCGCGGAATGGTCAGGCCAACTGATGGCCGCGCGCGACGACTATCGCTTCCTGGACATTGCGGATGCGACCGAACGCCGCATCGTTGAGCGCGATCTCGACGAGGATCTGCGCCCGTACAAGGTGCTCGTGGTCGAGGACACCCCGGACATCATCCGTCTGGTGCATATGAGTCTTCGCCAGCAATTCAAGGTCATGGCGGCCGAGAACGGGCTCAAGGGCCTCGAACTCGCGGGGCGCGAGGCCCCGAGCATCATCATCACAGACCTCATGATGCCGGGGATCGACGGCTACGAACTCACCCGGCGCTTGCGCGCGGACCCGAAGCTCAAGCACATTCCCATCCTCATGCTCACCGCTCGCGGGGACCTGGAAGACCGGGTCGCGGGTCTGGACTCCGGGGTCAACGCCTACATGATCAAGCCGTTCTCGCCCAAGGAACTGCTGAGCACGGTGCGGGGCTTGCTCAACATCCAGGAGACCACGGCCGACCTGCTGCTGTCGCAGAAGATGGACTCGCTCGAGCAGGTGGCAAGCGGACTGGCGCACGAGATCAACAATCCGCTCAACTACATCAAGAACGCCCTCGAGGTGGTGCGCCAGGACGTCGCCCGCCTGCAGTCCATGATCCCGTCACCGCCCGAGGCCTTCCTGCCCGCCGAGCAACTCGAGCCGTGGAAGCGCATGAGTGCAAGGGTGTGCCGCATGTTCGACACGGCCGAGGCGGGCATCGTACGCATCGGCGGCACCGTGAACCTCATGCGAAAGTACAGCCGCGACGGATACTCGCGCACCCGCATCCCCTACGACGTGTTCCAGGCAGCCCGCGAAGTAGTCGAGGTCGTGCTGCCGGCCACGGGGCGGGACGTGCTCGTAGACGTGAACGCCGAAGGCGAGGGTTTGGTCGAGTGCATCCCCGAGGAAATCAATCAGGTCATCACAAACCTCGTGCAGAACGCGATCGAGGCCGCACCCGAAGGCACGGGGCACGTGGTGATCAAGGGAACTCTCACCGACCACGAGGTCGTTGTGCAGGTCAGCGACAACGGTCCCGGCATTCCCCCCGATGTCCGCCAGCAGATCTTCACCCCGTTCTACTCGACCAAGGGGCCGAACCGGGGGATGGGTCTGGGCCTGACGATCGTGTGGCGCGTGATCCAGTCGCTCGGGGGCACGATCGCACTGTCGACCGAAGAGGGGCAAGGCACGCAGTTTACGGTCACCCTCCCGCGCAGCACGTCGCGAGTGTAATGTCGTCTTCTTGGCAGTGAGCGGGGTTGTGGGGTTACGATCGCATCGTGAGGGATTGCAGGGAGGAACGACCATGAGACGTATCGCGCTGTTTTTGTCGGCTTGCATGCTTCTGTGCCGGGTCTCGCCCGCTCTGGCCTCCAACGCGATCAACCTGATCGGCTACGACGCGCGATCAGCGGGCATGGGCGGCGCCAACACCGCGCTTGGACATTCCACCCTGTCGATGGCAGGCAATCCGGCGGGCCTGACTCAGTACGAGCATCGAGTGGACGCCAATCTGGCCATGCTTGTACCGCTGATCGAGTTCTCGGACCGCGTCGAAGGGGCGATGGCCCTCAACACCGGGGTCGAGGCGGAAAAGGCGGTCTTTCCCCTGTTCGGCATCGGGTGGTCGACCCACATTGCCGAAGGCCTCTACGGCGGTATCGGCCTGATTGTGCAGGGGGGCATGGGATCGGACTTCAAGTCGCTCGCAACCTTCGCGGACGATGACCCGACTGCACCGATCAGCACCCTTCCCGGGGGGGCGCTGTATGACACCCACAGCCAACTCATGTACCTCAAGCTCACCCCGACCTTGGCCTACCAGTTCGCGGATTGGTTGTCCGTCGGTGCATCGTTGCACATCGGGTTTTCGAAGCTGGACTGGAGTCATGGCGGCATGCAGTTTCCCGAACCGGACGGGGACCACCTGTACGTGCCTCACAAGGTGGCCTTCGACTCAAATTGGGCCACGAGCGTGGCCGGTCGCTTCGGCATCATGACGAGCTTTTTCGACGACCGTCTGCGCTTCGGCGCGACTTACATGACCCGTGCCAAATTCGACCTGTCAGGCAAGCTCACGGTCGACGACATGCTCGAATACGATGCGGACAGCGACGATTTCGGGTGGGCCCAGGAAGTATCGTTCGGGGCAGCGGCCCGATTGTTCGACAAGCGCCTGCTGATCGCCGCGGACGTGCGATGGGCGAACTGGTCTCAGGCCGTGGGCACGGTGACGTTCGATGCCACCTCCCGCAACCCAAGCCAGACCCCGGCGGCCCTGCAGTCTTTGTCCATGCCGTTCTATATGAACTGGGAGGACGTTTTGATCGAGGCCGTGGGCATCGAGTTCGAGGCTATGCAAGACCGCTTGTGGGTGCGGGCCGGTTACAATCACGGCAACTCCGCGGTGACCGAAACCGGTATCTCTCCGCTGTTCCAGCCGATCTCCGAGCACCAGGTCACTGCCGGGTTGGGCGTGCGGATCTGGGACCGCCTGACCGCGGACCTGGCATTCGAGTGGGCCCCAAAAAACACCGTGAAGTCCGACGCATCGAACCAGATGGCCTTGGAACCCTCGGTCACCGGAGTGGTCCCCGACCCGAACAACTACCGCATGGAGGTGTCGATGCAGCACTTCACAGGTTATCTGTCGGTCGGCTACGAGTTCTGAACCACACTATCGGCCCCCGGAACAGATGACGGACGGCGTGAACACCTCGTGCGCGTCGCGCACGCCCCCGGACCCCCCGATCACATGGATCCGCCCGTTTTCGACCGCAATGGCCGCCATGGTCCGGGGCGTGGGCAGAGAGGATTGCGTGGTCCAGACATCCAGCAGCGGGTCATAGGCCTGAACCAGATCCAGACTGAACGACGTGCCGCTACCACCGAACAGGTACACCATCCCGTTCACACCCGCGGCCACGGCCCACTGGCGGGCCTCGGGCAGCGGCGCACGGGCGAACCACTGGTCTTTTGCAGGATCGTATTCCTCGTTGACGTCCGAGAGCGTGGCGCCGTGCTTTCCACCCATGGCAAAGACACGAACCTGATTGCCCTCGCCGACCGCGGCCAGGGCCAGACCGGACCGTCTTGAAGGCATGTCGGTCCGCATCTCCCACGTCCCCGTGAGCGAATCGAAGGCCTCGGTCCAACCCACGGGGTTGCCGTCGCCATCGTACCCACCCACCACGAGAATTCGGGGACCCGCGACAACGGATACCGTTGCGGTCGCGAAGTCGGCGCGCATCCGGGGCATGGGGCTGCCTGCTGCCCAGGTGCCGGTCGCGGGATCGAACACCTCGTGATCGATGCGCGTCTCGGACCCGTCGAACCCCCCGAACACGTGCACCTTGCCCGCGATCGCTGCGCTGCCGTGCATCGAGCGCGGATGCGCCAGATGGGGCAGGGTGCTCCAGGTATCGGTCGCGGGGTCGTACGCCTCGCCCCGGTCGAGATAGGCCGATGCAAAGCCTCCTGTGACCACGAGTCGCTCCCCGGGAAACGGCATGAGCAAGGCCGCGGCACACCCGAAGCGCGGGGTCGGCATGGGGGCCAGGGTCTCCCAGGACCCGGTCGCGCAGGCCGAATCGAGCACCGCGTCCGTGCCCTGCAGGTCTGCGAGGGGGAGGTCGGGCGCGTCGTCCGCGTCGGATGCGGTCGTGTCCGTATGGGCGACGTCCGAGGAATCCGGGAGGTCCGCAACCGACGAGGGGGAACCGGCGCAGGCGGCAAGCACCAGGAGGAGCAGGGTCGACGGGGCTGCCATGCGGCGCATGGTGTTGGTCTCCTTCGTACGGCAGGGACAGTATAGGTCATCCGTGCGATCGGGGCGGGGGTCACGACCAGCGGAACCAGCGCAGGGCGAGCGCAAAGCTCGCTGCCATCCAGGCGGTCAGGAAGCCTAGCGGGATGAGGCTCGCGACCAGACTCGCCCCCTGGTTCACGACCGCCCGCAATGCGTCGACCAAAATCGTCAAGGGTAACGCCTTGATTGCCGGTTGCATCCAGTCCGGAAACAACGCCGACGAGAAGAACACCCCGGACAACACGAACATGGGCATGATCACCAGGTTCATGAGTCCCGACACGGTTTCCGGGTTCTCGGACCGGCACGCGGTCAGAAGGCTCAGCCCCGCGAACGCCATGGACCCCACCAAGCACAACAGGGTCATAGCCAGCAGACTTCCCTGTGGCACCACGTCGAACACCAGCCATCCGAACGCCACGATCGACGCGCCCTCGGCCACCAGGAATACCAGACGCGCCAGCACGAACGATGCCAGAAAGTGGCTGCGCCGCAACGGGGTCGCCATCATCCGCTTGAGCAACTTGCGCCGCCGTGATTCGGCCACGACCCACCCGATCGACCACATGCTCGAACTCATGATGTTCATGCCGAGCAATCCCGGGATCAGGAACTCGATGTAGCGCGCGCCGCGGGTCGCGACGGGCTCGTCCTGGGTGATCAGTGCATCCTTGCGTCCCGCGGCCCGCTGCAGCCGATCGTCCACGCGCTGACGGGTCGCCTCGGCCTGGGGATGGGCCGGGTCGAACACGTAGGTCGGGACATTGCCGCCCCGCACCACGAACATGACTTCGCCCGCCAGGAACTGCTGCTCGGCTTCTAACTCGGACAGGATGCTGACCTTCAGTGCCGAGTCCGCCCCGAGTTCTTGTTGCATCCGTGCTGCATCCGGCCCCTCGATCACACCCACCGGAGCCGGCTGTTGCCCACCGTCGCGAAACGCAAGCCCAAGAGCGAGGGCCAGAAGAACCGGAAAGCCGAAGGTCCAGAAGATCGACGAGGGCTCGCGGTAGAATTCCTTGAAACGCGCCAGCACCAGTTGCCACAGCGGGTTCATGACGCCCCCCCGCCGTTCGTTCCCTCGATCGTGCGTCCGGTCAGCGCCACGAACACGTCCTCGAGCGACGCCCCCCGCGTGGCCAGCGTCGACAAAGCGACATCGTCGGTGCGCAAGGCATCGAGCAACGGCGGCATCACGTCCGCGACCGAGTCCACGGCCAGGCGCCAGCGATCCCCGACGCTGCTCACCGAGCGGACACCGGGAACCGCCGCCAACCGCTCGCGCGTCACGGCATTGATGGTGGACAATTCCACGATCTGCGTGGCCCCGAGCTGTCCAATCAACTCAACGGGCGTGCCCATGGCAATGATGTGGCCGCGGTCGATCACGGCCACGCGGTCGCACAGGCGTTCAGCCTCTTCCATGTAATGCGTGGTCAGCACGACCGTGCGCGACTGCGACTTGAGTTCCGTGACGATGCCCCACAACTCCCGGCGCGACACCGGGTCCAGGCCCGTGGTCGGCTCGTCGAGGAACAGGATCTCCGGATCGCCGACCAGGGCGCATCCGATCGCCAGGCGCTGTCGTTGCCCGCCCGACAACCGCATCACCCAGGCCCCGGCCTTGTCCGCAAGTCCGACCCGTTCAGCCACCCGGACAGGTTCCTGCCCGCACTGGTAGAAGCTGCGAAACAGCCGCAACGTCTCGATCACGGTCAGGCGATCCGGAAACTGCGTTTCCTGCAGCGAGATCCCGATTCGCTGGCGAAGCCGCCAGGCATCATGCCCCCAGGCATGTCCCAGAACACGCACGTCGCCCGCAGTCGGGGGCATCAGGCCCTCGATAACCTCGACCGTGGTGGTCTTGCCCGCGCCGTTCGGGCCCAGGAGCCCAAAGCATTCGCCGGCAGGGATGTCCAGGTCAATGCCGTCCACGGCCAGCACGTCGCCATAGCGTTTGACCAGGCCACGCACCGCGATCGACAACGAGGCGGGGTTCACGGGGTAGTTGCCTTCTGGATGGTCACGTCTGCCAGCGGACAGTCACGGCCGTCCCGGGGCGTGGCCGCGATCTTGTCGGCCACGTCCATGCCCGAGGTGACCTTCCCGAACAGGTTGTAGTTCTTGGGCAGCTTGCCGGCCAGATCCACCACACAAATAAAGAACTGGCTGCCGTTCGTATCCGGGCCCGCGTTGGCCATGGCCAAAGTGCCCCGAGCATACTCGCCCTTGACGGGCTCGTCCGCGAACTTGTATCCGGGCCCCCCGGTGCCCCAGGCACCTTTTTTCGCCGGATCCTTGGTCAAGGGGTCACCGCCCTGAATCATGAAGCCGGGAATCACGCGATGGAACTTCACCCCGTCGTAGAAGCCCTTCTTGACCAGCGTCAGGAAATTCTCGACCGATTTCGGAGCCTTGTCCGTCCACAATTCGACCACGATGTTTCCCAGATTGGTCTGCAGGGTCACGGTCGGGTTCTTCGCTTCCATCTTCTTCTCCTTCGTCGGTTTCGCGTTCGCAGTCACCCCGATGCAAAGACACAGTGCCAAGACCAGAATCCGCCACCCATTCCTCATCGCTTCACTCCGTTTTCACCACTGGGACGCATCCCCGAGCATGTCGGGGGATCCGATGATAGCAGAGCACACGAGGGAGGGGTAGCACGCCTAGGGAACGAGTTCGATGGCCCCGATGGCAGGCGGCGTCAGACGCGACTCGCCCAGTAGGTCCGTGGCGCTCATAACCGCGGGGTCGCCCTGGCCCACGAGCGGGGATCCGGACTGCAAGCGATACAGGGCGAACTCAGCCGAACCCGACGTCTGGAACAGCGGGTCCGTATTGAACATGGAGACCCCGGTCAGGGCCTCGTCGATGTCCGTGTGACTTGCCACCACCGGAGTCTGATCCGCAGGTACCCGGACGTACCCCTCGCCGGTCACGACCACGCCCTGCCCCATCGGCAAGTTGTTCCAGACGATGCTGTTGACCACGCTCACCGCGGCAGTGACCATGGTGGGATTCGCATCGTGCGAGTACTTCATGATTCCGACCGCAGCCTCGCTTCGGGGCGTTCCGTTGTTGACGAAGGTGCTGCCGTTGATCAGTACCGAGGTCGGACCGCCCGCGGTCTCGCCCTTCATCTTGGCCAGGATCGCCCCGCCACGGCCGCGACCGCAGTCGCCCGTCCCCGCGGCACCGCAGGTGACCACGTCCGGCAAGGCGCGAATCTGGTTGTTCGCAAACAGCGAGTCCCGGACGTTCAGCGTCGTGACCCCTTGGATGGCCACCGCACCACCGTTGTAGTTCTGGGTATCCGAGGTGCCGACCACGCTGTCGAGGAACGCGGTGCGATCCAGGTCGACTTGTGTCACGTTGTCGACGAAGGCCCCGCCGCCCGACGCGTAATGCTGATCGCCGTCCTGGCTGCCGGCCGTATTACCGTAGAAACGGCAGTCCGATACGGTCAGGTGCTTGACGTTGCCCGCAGAAAGCCCACCACCGACCGTGCCCGTATGGTTGTTGCGGAAGGTCGTACGCACCACGGAGAAGCTTTCGGCCCAAGCATTCCACCCGCCCTCCAGGAACAAGCCACCGCCCCGGTAGCCCGAGACGTTTTCTTCGAACAGGGAATCGCTGACCTCCACCGACTCTGCAAGATACAACCCGAGGCCTCCAGCGGCGCCCGACATCGCCGCGTTGTCG
This sequence comes from uncultured Myxococcales bacterium, assembly GCA_964424165.1. GTDB lineage: Bacteria > Myxococcota_A > UBA9042 > DTJE01 > DTJE01 > CAYRIB01. Next base: position 26,957 of record CAYRIB010000019.1, read on the forward strand.
ATGAACTGGCTGTTGTGCACCTTGAGTTGTTTCACCTGTTGCACATAGGCCCCGCCCCCGACGCTCAGGCCGGAGCCGCCTTCTTTTGAACCGTTGTTGACGAATCGCGTGTTCTCCAGGGTCACGACCGCGGTACCCGGGCTGCCCGATTGTGCGCACTGAACACGAATTGCACCGGCAAAGGTAGTGGCCTTGTTGTTTTCGAAGAGGGTGTCCCGGATCGTGACCGTTTCGACCACGTTCGGCAGGTTCGATCCGCAGTTGTATGGCTCGCCGGGGGCAATCTCCATGGCGCTGGCGCCGTAAGCCACGTTGTTGGTGAACCGCGAATCCGTCACCAGCACGTTCGCGCCCTTGATCCAGAACCCGGCGGCCAAACCGCCAGAGGTGTAGCCGTCGACCCAAACCCGGTCCAAGGTCACCTGGTTGATGCCCTCGCTCACGAACGCACTGCCCCCGCTCCTGCCCGACAGGAGTTGCTCGCGGAACGTGGTGTTGCGCACCGTGATGGACGAAACGCCGGGCGCGCCGCAGCGCTCGCGCACATAGAAGTCCCCGGCCCATCCGTCGGGACCCGCGCTGTGCACGAACTCGGAGTCCAGGACGCTGGTGGCCAGCACACCGTCGAGGAAGAACTGCCCGATGATCATCGGATCCACGTTGTCCATGACCCGGGCACGAACCAGCGCGAACGAACCGAGTTGCTCGCCTCGGACCACCACGCCCGGGGTATTTCCCGAAAACGTCACATCCTCGAGGGTCGTGAGGCCAGACGCTCCAACCGGCCCGCTGCCAAAGTCCGCGAAGAGAAAGCCGCACATGGCCCAACTCGCTTCACCCAAGGTACGACGCCCTTCTTCTGAGCCCGGTCGGGTGCACAGCAGCATCGCCGAGCCATTGGACGCCGCACCGGTGTTGCGATTGCCGGTAAAGGCCGCACGGCGGATGGCCATGGACCCGTAGTCCTTGGCCAGAATGGCGCCACCACCGGCCCCATAGCCCGACCCATTGATGGCCCGGTTGCGTTCGAACTCCGCGTCGAACAGGGCGATGCGCCCGACCGACGCGGCGAACAGTGCGCCCCCGCTTAGCGCACTGTTGTCCTCGAAGCGCACCATGGCCATGTCCGCCCCCGCCAGGTCCACCAGGGCCAGGCCCCCACCCACCACGTCGGCGATGTTGTTCGCGATCACCACGTTGCCGAACGTCATCTGGCCCGAAAGGTCCCCCTTCACGAACGCTGCGCCGCCGGCACCGTGGGTACTCACGTTGCCCGAGAAGTCCGCGCGATCCACCGCGAGAGTCCCGACCTTTTCGAAGTAGCCGCCTCCCCCGCTGTAGAACGCGGTGTTGCGGCCGAACGTGGCGTCGAGCATCTGCAGCCTGCCGACCTCGTGGGCCGCAATCCCGCCTCCAAGACCACCGCCACCCGGTTCACAACCCAAACCTGCCTTGTTGACGGTCAGGCTCACGTCCGCGAGCACGGCCTCCGAGATACCCTTGAGATAGACGGCGCCGCCCTCGCAGTCCGCAACGTTGCCTTGAAGATTCACGTGCGCCATCTGCACAGACTGCATGGGCCCTGCGGCCGCGGCCATTCCTTGGTCGATGTCGCGCAACTCTGCGCCACGCACGAGCAGGGCGCCGCCTAGCAGGGCGCTGCCACCAGGGGACGGAATCGTGTTGTTGAGCCAGAACTGGCTGTTTGACAGCGCCAGCGCACCGGTGCCCACGTGCCACAAGGCGCCGCCTTCCCAACGCGCCCCGTTGAGGGTGAACGAGGTCCCGGTGATGGTAAGCGCCGCCGTGTCCGCGCTGCAGATTGCGCCACCCACACCGCTCGGGGCCGTGTTGCGATCGAACAACCCCGCGGTGATCGACAACTTGGCGACCCCGCGCGCCATGATCGCTCCCCCGTCCTTGGAGGCCGCGTTGCGCGAGAAGCGGGCGTACTCGATCGCCAGGTCCCCGCCCTTGACCGAGATCGCGGCCCCGTTGGGCGCCGCGTGGTCCTCGAACACGCAGCGGCGCACCATGAGGCCCGTGGCGTCGACCGCCACCAGACCAGCGCCGTAGCCGTCCTCGCCCTCGGTGTCCGCCTCGACCCGGCCGCCCGTCACCGCGAAGCCGTCCAGGGTCGCAGCACTCGCGCCCGTGACCACGTGGCGCACGTTACCCTGTCCATCCGCCGAGCGCCCGTCGAGCACGCTGCGTCCGATTGGCAGTCCGCTTGCGGGCTCGACCTCGCGTTCATCAAGGGTGGACTCGGTCCCCGCGAACCCGCCCGCGACCAGCACGCCCGGTCGAAGCAGCAGGGTGTCGGCGCCCGAGGTCTCGTACACGCGATACGTCCCTGCGGTCGCGAACACCGAGCACTGTCCGTCGAGCCGCGCACTCGCAAGCGCCGCCGCCGCGTCGATCGCCGTTTGCAGATCCCCTTCGGCCGCGGTCCACGAGGACCCGTCACCCGTCCCGTTGACGCTTGCAAACACGATGCACGGCGGCAACTGCTCGCAGTCGCCGGTTCCGCCCACGTCGTAGAACCCCAGCAGGCACGCGCACTTCCCCAGCGAACAGACCTGGTTCGTGCCGCAGGCGGTGTCGCAATCGCCGCAGTGCGACGGATCCTCGTCGAGGTTCTGACACGACGTGTCGCACAGGCTAAGGGGGGGCACGCAATACGGAAGGCAGCGCCCCCCGATGCAGGTCAGGCCCGAGTCACAGGCGTGGTTGCACGCGCCGCAATGCTGATTATTGTTGTCGAGATCCGCGCAAACGTCGGTGCACAACACGTCGTTTTCGCCCAGGCAGCGGGGCTTGCAATCGCCGGCCTCGCAGACCTCGTCCGTTTTGCAGGATTCATCGCAGTCCCCGCAATGGCTCGGGTCGTTGGTGATGTCCACGCAGTCATCCCCGCACACGCTCAGCGGCGCCACGCACACGACGGCGCACTTTCCCTCGATGCAGCGCTGGTCGTCCGTACACGCCTTGTCGCACCCGCCGCAGTGGCGGTTGCTGCTCCACGTGTCCACGCACGTTCCCCCGCACAGCAAGCCGTGTTCGCCGGCACAGCGCGCCACGCAGTCACCGGCGTCACAGATCTGCCCGGCCTCGCACTGGGTGTCGCAGTCCCCGCAATGATCGGGGTCCACGGCCGGGTTGAAGCAGGCTTCCCCACACAGGATCCATGGCGCCGCGCAGTACTCGTCGCAACGCCCCTCGGTGCAACTCGACCCGGTCCAGCAACTTACCCCGCAGTAGCCGCAGTTGCGGTTGTCGTTCCAGGTGTCCACACAGGTACCTTCGCACCATTCCCCGTGCTCGCCGGCACAGCGCGGCACGCAGTCCCCGGCGTCACAGATCGCGTCCTCGTTGCATGCGGTTTCGCAGTCACCACAGTGATCCGGATCCAGCGCCACATCGACGCAGGCCCCGTCGCACGCGACGCGAGGGGCCACGCAGCCCTCGGCACAACGTCCACCAACGCAGAGGTTTCCGGCCTCGCAGACCTCGCCACAACCACCGCAATGCCGAGGGTCGTTCCAGATGTCGACGCAAGCGCCCTGGCACATGGCGCCGTGTTCGCCCGCGCAGCGCGCCACACAGTCCCCGGCCTCGCAGAGTTCGTCGTCCGCGCACGGCTTGTCGCAGCCCCCGCAGTGGGTGGAATCGACGGCAACGTCCACACAGTCGTCGCCGCACGGCAGCCAAGGCAGAACGCATCGGTCGTCGCAGGTACCTTTGGTGCAACTGGTGCCCTCGGCACAGGCGATCCCGCATCCGCCACAATGTTGCGCATCGGCGTTCAGGTTGACGCACTGTCCTTCGCATGCCTGCCAGCCCTGCCCGCACTGAGTCACGCACTGCCCCTGGGAACACAGCATCCCATCCGAACAGGAGTGGTCCTCGTCGCACAGGGCGAAAAGCCCGACTTCCACCTTGCCGCTGCCACATCCCACCCACAGCACCAGCGCCGCACCAACCAGTCCCACCCGGACACCAAGCCGCAGGCCGTTCATCTGAGTCCCTCCACAAGGCCATAGACTTCGATAGGCTCGACGGGAAGCCCCCGAATGTCAATCCTGCAGACGACAAGGGCGCCCAGTTTGGTCAGATTTGTGTCGGATTCCGAAAACGTCGGGGCCAACCCCGCGAAAACTCGCCCCTCAGAGGGAGTACTGCAGGTCGAACGCGGCCTCGAAGTTCGTCGCGTGTCCCTTGATGTTCGACGGGGGGATGCCCTGACTGTCCTGTACGTTGACGAGGTCGTACCAGTTGCGTACGAAGCACAAGCTGATTCGCCAGTGCGGGTTGATCTGCCAACGCGCACCCCACGACACCCCCTTCTGATCGGTGCTCGGATTGTCCAGGCTGTAGGTGCGGGTCGGAATGGGCGTGAAGTCCATCTGGAACCCGAACATGAGTTCGAGCGGCAAGATGACCCGGTACAACAGCCCCGCGTTCCACGACCACGAGTTGCCATACGCCTTGGGATCCCTGAACTCGGACATGCCCATGATGGGGGTGGACAGGATCGAACGCTGTTCCTGGAACGACTGGTAGTGCCAGTAGTAGATGTCGGCCCCGAGTTCGAAGTCGGGCGCAAACTCCCAGTTGATGCCGCCCTTGAGCGCAAACGGAATGGTCATATCCGTCGAATGATGCGCCCGAGTGACCGATCCGTCGGGCGCAGTGAGCGTCACGTCCCCGCCGAGTTCGATCGCGGAACCACTGTTGAACGCCGCGCCGATGCGCAACGAATCGACCGGGCGAAACAGCACGCCCAGGTCGAAGGCCCACGTCCAGTCATGTCCGTCCAGATCGAGCTGGTAGTCGAACGGCTTCAAGGTCTCGCGGTCGTCGAAGCGACGGTCCGGGTCCTGCAGCACCAGGGGGTTCATGACGCGCGAGGCCATCAGGTACACATAGATGAGATGCAAGCTGGCCCCGACGCTCAAACGATCGGTGACCGCGTAGGCCACACTGCCCGTGGCACGTCCGGCCACGAACAAGGCCCGCGTCGCGTGGTAGCGGGTGGGCTGATCCTTCGGCAGGGCCGCACCGTACGCGTTCGGCGCATAGATCCCGAACCCCAGGCGCAGACGTTCGGTGCCGAGGTCCGACGCCATGCCGATGAAGGGGATGAACCCCACGCTCCAGTCCGGACGGATCTCGCCGTTTTCCGGATGCAGCACGCCCTCGCTGTCGTACATCTTCATCCCGAGGTCCAGGAAAAACCACGACTGTGCATGGTAGAAGTGCGTGCCCTTCTGCAACGTAAGCCCCGCGGGGTTGTGAAACACCGCGGTCGCGTCGTCGGGGCGTGCCGTCACCGCGAGCATGCCCATTCGACGCGCCCCGAAGTCGGGGTTTGAGAAGCCGCCGCCTCGTGCCGATGGGGCCAGGATACAGACGGCATTCACGACGACCAGGCAGGCCAGGCTCATGGATCCGGGATACCGCATCATCTCACCTCTCATGTTGCCCGCGGCTCGGTCCGAAACAGCAGTTCGTCGAAGGCCCCGACATCGGTGTCTTGTGCGGCGCCCTCGGCCAAGGCCCGCCCGTGAAGCTTCACCCGGGTTTGCACCCAGGGCCAGGAATAGTCGCCTTCTGCCTGACGGGTCAGTCGCACGCAACCCGGTTCCACGTCCATCCGGAAACGATCCAGACGACCTTGCTCCCACCCGTCGCCCGCATCCGAGAACAGGTTGAATTCGCCCTGTCCCTGAACGTCAGGAAACAGATGCAGCACCAGGTCCCCGCCTTCCTCGACCGGGAGGATCGCGTTTTCCCGCACCAGAATCGGGATGCGCCCGATCGGTGCAGGCACCGTGACCGTGCCCGGGCCTTCGAAGACGCCATCCCCCCACCAGGAGGTCCATCGGCCCGGGGGCAGCACCACCGACCGCTCCCGACCGCCTTGTGCGATCACGGGGGCCACCAGCAGCGCATCGCCCAGCAAAAAGGCATCGTCCACGTCCCACAACGCGACATCGTTTGCGTCGGGCCAGAAGCAGGGACGCACCAGCGGAGCCCCGGTCTGCGCAGCCTCATGGGCCAGGGTGTAGAGGTACGGCAAGAGTGACTGACGCAGGCGCAGGAAGGTCGCGAGGATCCCCCGCGTGTCCGAGTCCCAGCACCACGGCTCGCGCCGGGGCGTGAAGAACGCGGAATGCACCCGGAAGAAGGGCAGCAACGCTGCAGCCTGGAACCAGCGAACGAACAGTTCCGCCGAGGGGCGCCCCCCGAACCCCCCGATGTCCGGCCCCGTGTAAGGGACCCCGCACAGCCCCATGGACAGGGTCATGCGCACGGTCTGGGCCAGGGACCACCAGGTGCTTTCGCTGTCGCCGGTCCAGTTCCAGGCGTATCGCTGCATCCCGGCCCACCCGGCGCGCGACAGCAACCAGGGCCGCCGGTCGGGTCGCAGGGCCAAACAGGCCTCGTGACCCGCCCGGTCTTCGAGCATCCCGTAAAGGTTGTGCGCTTCCAGGTGGTCGCCGCCCCGTCCCTCCATGGCGTGTCGGGTCGGGGTCGGCAGGGTGCAGTGACCGGATACGGTGAACGCCGCGGGTTCGTTCATATCGTGCCAGAACCCCGCGATGCCCGCATCCACGAGCACCTTGTATTGCTGTGCCCACCAGGCCCGGACCGCGGGGTCCGTGAAGTCCGGAAAGGCGCTGCGCCCGGGCCACATCGGGGCCTTGACCACCCGTTTGTCCGGGGTCGTGCACAGCAGGTTCTGGGAGTTGGCCTCTTGCCAAAGCGACCACGCCGGGTCGTCCTTGAGCACGGGGTCCAGGATGGCCACCAACCGCACGCCTTGCGCCAGGAGGTCCCCAGACAGCGCCGCCAGGTCCGGGAAGCGGTCGCGGTCCACGGTGAAGACCCGATATCCGTCCATGTAGTGGATATCGAGGTGGATCGCGCTCAGGGGAAGGCCGTCGCGAACGAAACCCTCGGCCACCGCGCGCACCTCGGCCTCGTCCATGTAGCTCCATCGCGACTGATGAAACCCGAGCGCCCATCGCGGCGGCATCCCCGGGCGACCGGTCAGTTCCGTGTAGCGATCGATCGCGCGAGCGGGCGGCCCGGGAATCAGATAGTAGCGCAGGGCCCCGCCCTCGAAACGGGCCGTGGCATCGTCCTGGAACGACCATGTGGCGCGCCACGAATTCTCGAAGAAGACCAAGTAGCTGCCGTCACCGTGGAGCCCCAGATAGACCGGGATCCCCGCGTACAGCGGATCGTCCCCGGCACCGTAGGCGCCACGCGGTTCCCGGTTCCACATCTCGCACGTCGTGCCGCGCAGATCGAAGGGGTGCGCCCGCAGGCCCGTGCCGAAGCAGCGTTCGTCCGGACGCAACTGGGCGTGATGGACCCAGATCGGCCCGGCACGATCGGGAGGGGGTTCATCACGAAGGGGGGCCGCGCCGGCACGCCATCGCAATCCCCCGTCCCAAGCCACCACCACGGTGACCTCGGACGTACCCAATGTCCATCCCTCGGCATCCTCGGCCCACGAGGTCGTCACGACCGGCCAATCGGTGCGCGCCAGGGCGTACGGGACGGGCAGCACTCCCGGCTCCCAGGTCACCCGAACCAGGTCCGCTGCGAGGAATGCGATCTCGAGCGACGCGTCCGCGAACGTGAACCGGGCACCCCGCTCGGTGCGGGTCACGGTGGTGACCCGACCCACCGGACACGGGGAAGATACGGGACTCGTGGACCAGCGCCGCTCGATGCGGTTGCGTCGCCATCCGTAAGTCAGCGAACCCAGGATGGTCCGCAGCCCGAGATAGCGCAGTCCCCGAATCCGACCAAAAATGTCCATCCGAGGCACCCCTACTCGATCGTCACCTTCACCGCCGAGAACGCCCCCACGAACTGCCAGGCATCGTTCGTGCCGTCCGCATCCGTGTCCCGGTCCGGGGGTACGCCCAGGCCTTCGAGCAGACTCGCCAGGTCCACCCCGGTTAGCTTCGTGGCCTCGGCGTCCGCCCGGGTCAGGACTCCGTCGAGGACCCCGGAAACGATCATCGTGCCATCCAAAGACAGGCGCCCGCCGAGCCGCAGTTGCCGAATCGGTAGGACCGGCGGACTGGTCATGCCGTTCGGCACCTCCAACGACGAAGGCGTCAGCGTATCGAACGTGGCGCCGTGCAGAACACAGCCGAGGGTCCCCGGTTCACCGTCGAATTGGAAGCTTGTCCCTACTGAAATGCCGCTCCCGACGGACAGAGTGAGTGCCGAATTGCCGCGGTCGTCGAGCGTCACCGACAGCAGCAGGTTGAGAACCTGGTCGGCGATTTGATCGGCCAACGCGTCGTTGAGCCCCTTGGCAAGCGCCGTAGTCAGGGGTGCCGAGAAGGCGAGGGTGTCGAACCGCCATGCAAAGCCCGTAAGGTCGCCCACGTTCAGCGTTCCCGGGTCGATGTCCGCCCCGATCGCATCGTCGCACTCGCAAGGGGGACATGCGGCAATCACATCTTGACCAACCGGGTTCAGGGGGTCCCCGGGAAGGGCCTTGTCACCGAGCCCGGTGTAATGCTCGTCGATGCCGCACGACCAGACCAGACCAAACAGGACCGCCGTGCAAAGCCACCAGGACATCGTCGGGTTATGCTTGCTCATCGCTCTTCCGGCCAGAGACAGTCGGCCCATTATAGCAGCGAAGAACCGACCGACTGCATCGCAAGATCGGGTGGATATCGGACGATCCGAAAATTTTCTAAAGGGGGGGGTTGACAGTTTTCTACAGGCGGACGACAATTGGGTTAGTAATTCCCCCCCTTTGAAATCGAAGGCACTGACGCAGGATAGTAAGCACCGCCTTGCGTCAGCTGTGAATGAGTGTGTGCAATTGTGACGGGGTAAGTATGAACTGGCTAGGTCGGTCGGCTGGGCATGTAACACGAGAGGTTGCCATGAATCACGCAGTCAAGGGCCAATGGGTTGTTCGGCAGGATGTGCGAATTCCTTTAGGCCTGATTCTGCTGCTGGCGTTCGGCCTCGGGGCCTCGGGCTGCTCACGCAGTTCGAGCGGTGAGGCACTCGCCCAGGGCGTCGGGGAGGTCACTCTGCCCGAACGCACGGTCGAGATGGCGCCGTCGATGACGACCCATGCACCCGTAGATGCCGACAAGGCGATCAGCGCCCTGGGGCTGGAACCGATCCGCTGCGAACGCATCAGCGTATCGTCCAACTTCAACAGCACGCCGATCACGGCCGGGACCTGGATCTGGTTCAACAGCATCATCCGACCCAAGAACCTGCCATCGACCGCACCGGCCAAGGTACAGATCCTCAACGCCCAGATCACGTTCACGGCCAATGGGACGCCCTACACCATCGACGTTCCGGACGCGGAGATCACCTTCGACCCGGCCACCACAATGGCGACCACCACGTTCGTGGACGGGCGCTGGCTTACGGTCACCAAGACCGGGCTGGCGGGTAACACCTTCGCAGCCGGGGTGGGCTTCCAGGTCCCGGTCAATTTGCCGGGCAGCATTACTCCCGTGGTCTGGAGCGCGGACGTTCGTTTCGACACCACCAACGTGACCCTGGATTACTGGCAGTGGGCCGCGGCCGTTTACACGCAGTTCTCGGCCGATCCGAGCGCCCTCGGTGTAAAGCCGGTCGACGGCGACAAGCTCAACCCCTACAAGAACGGCGACAAGGCCGGCACGCCCGAAAACTTCAAGGCATACATCAAGGCCGGCGCCCGCACCAAGGGCGGCACCAACTACACCGGAACCCTGACCGCCAAGGCACGGGGCACGCTGACGTCGTGCACCACTCTGTGCACGACCGGGATGTGCGACGACGGCGAGGTCTGCACCACCGACCTGTGCGACCCCTGGTGGGGCGACTGCTTGCACGAGGCCGTCGACAACTGCTGTCATCCGGACGATGCCTGCGAAGACTATGACGATTGCACCACGGATTCGTGCACGGACACCCAGTGCGCCCATGCCGTGATTCCCGGCTGCGCGGACTGCGGCGACAACGTGGTGAACGCGCCCGAGGTGTGCGACGACGGGTCCATGAACGGTTCCCACGGATTCTGCAACGACAGTTGTTCGGGCCCGAGTTCGTTCTGCGGCGATGCGGTCTGCAACGGTCTGGAGTTCTGCGAGACTTGCCCCGAAGACTGCGGTCCCTGTATCGACGGCGAGCAGTGCTTCGCAAGTCCGACCAAACCGGGCCAGGCGAATGCCTATTCGTACTGGATCATCAATGAAGACACGCAGACCGTCACGATCCGTACCACCTTGTCGCGACGTTTCGTGGACAACACGTACGGAGTCAATGCCATCGAGTGGCCCAGCGGCCACAAGTTCAGCGAACTGACCGGGTCCGACAAGCTGCAACTGGCCCTTTTCGATACGACCGGCACCCGGAGGCTCGAGTTCGAAATGGACTACCTGACCGCTTCGGCGACAGCCCCCTCGGGCTATGACTCGCTCGGAGTAACCGGCGGCGACGGGGGGATGGTCTTCGGAAGCGCCACCAGCATCCTGGGGGTAACCACGTCACTGGATGTCAACTTCAACGATTACGGCTATGTACTGACCGTGGATTCCCCGGCGACCGACACCAACTACACCCCGAACCCGAGCTACCCCGACTGGATCTTCGCGGTGTGGTACGAGGTCGAGGTCAGTCTGAGCGCGTTCGGCACGTCAGGCTTCGGGTATCCCTTGATCACCGGGGTCCACGCCAGCCCCAGCAAGACCGGCAGCAACACGGAAATCGTGGAACCGTGTCCGCCGAAGCCCTGCATGCGCAACCTTTGTGACGAAACCAAGGGTTGTCTGTACGAGCCCATCAACTGCGAGGACGGCAACCCCTGCACCGAGGACAGCTGCGACTCAATCACCGGAGACTGCGTGCACGCCGTGGTGCCCGACGACGAAGAGAGACCCTGCGGACCAACCACGTGCATGGAACTGGATTTGATGCAGTACGTATGCCAGGCGGGCGAATGCACGGCCACCGTCACTCAGTGCCCGGATGACCCGGAAGACCTCTGCAATGAGGGCTTCTGCAACGCCCTGACCCAGGAGTGCGAGACCCACGCGCGGGTGTGCTCGGACGGGAATGCATGTACGCTGGATACCTGCGACCCCGCGACCGGTTGCGACTACAGCCAGGAAATGGTCTGCGATGA
>CAYRIB010000020.1:0-38075 GCA_964424165.1 uncultured Myxococcales bacterium
TATCACGACATGAACGAGGCTCGACAGGCCCCCCAGATCCTGTCGCTGCTGCAAAACGGGACCGACGTGGCCCTGGTCACCGACGCAGGGACCCCCCTGGTGAGCGACCCCGGATACCGTCTGGTATCCGCGGCGCGCGCCGCCGGGGTGATGGTCGTCCCAATCCCGGGCCCCTGCGCTGCAATCGCGGCCCTGAGTGCCAGTGGGCTGCCGTCGGATCGGTTCACCTTCCTGGGCTTTTTGCCGGTGAAGTCCGGCCGGCGGGATCGGGTCATCGAAGGCCTTTCGGCCGAGCAGGGCACCGTGATCTTCTATGTCCCTGCCCGTTCGCTCAAGAGGACGCTGCAGGAAATCGGGGCGAAGCATCCTGGGGCACGGATCGTCATCGCTCGGGAAATCACCAAGATTTACGAAGAGTTTGTGACCGGAACCCCGGCCGAGTGTCTGACCGCCATCGGAGAGCGTGAGCCCAAGGGCGAAGTCACCCTGCTAGTCAACGTCGCGTGAAGCGACGGTGACCAGAAACATCTGGTCAAACCGGTCTTGGAGTGCGGTAGCTTGCTACCGCTTTTCGGGTATTCTTCTTCGCCCCGGCGTGTGAAAGCGCAAGCAAGCTTGCGCACTCCCAGGGCTCGCTTCGTTCGCGGGGACAGATCGAATACCGTCAGGTGATCTTTGATCAGCGCACCGGGATCACGGCGATGTTGGCCACGTTCCAGGCGTGGTCGGCGTCGTATCCTTCGGGCAGTGCCTGATTGCTCGTGGCACTGCCGTCGCTGTTCACGATGCGGGCGAACACCGCCAGGGTCGCCCCCTGCGAGGGCAAGCCGGTCGTCCAGATGTGGCTCAGCGGAATCGCGGTTTCGATCATGTCTTCGCTGACCGCCATGGAAACGTCGTCAAGCAGCCATGAGAAGTTGCCGATGTCGGCCAGGCCACGCCAGCCCTTGTGCGTCTGCGCGGGCGTCTCGACATACCCCCGCGCGCCAAAGGCTATTTCTGCCCCGAAACCGGCCACCGTGACGTTGAGTCCGTTCGAGATCGTGTCGTCGATGTTGTTCGTGCCCTCGGTGTCGCCCGTGCCGTCGGTGAGCGTGGCCATGTTCGCCACACCCGTCGTCGCACCGAAGTCCCGGTCGACAAACAGCACGATTCCGTTGGCCGCCTCGCAATAACCTCGGATGCCGACGTACAACTTCTCGGCGTCGTATGCCAGATAGAGATCCGCCAGGATGTTGTCGGCCCCCCAATTCGTGGCCAGGTCGTTCTCGCCCACCAGGAATGACGCATCCCATTCACCATCTCCGAACATCCCGTCGATGTTCGGCTTCGTGGCCCCGAGCTTCGGCACGAAGGTGAAGCCATCGATCCGGGTGTCCGTTTCCGTGGCCCCGTTTTCGACCTTCACGTCCACCGTACCCATGGCGTGCGCCGGGGTCGTGAACGACAAGGTGGTGGCATCGGTAATGATCACGCCCCCAACCTCGGTGCCATCCAGAAACACCCGGGTCGCGGCCCGAGTCCCGGTCGAGAACCCGGAACCCGTCACGGTCACTACCGTGCCGCCGAGCGTGGTCCCAAAGGCGGGGGTCATGGCACAGATCACGGGCCCTGTTCCGGCCGCGGCCACGGTCAGACTACCGAGCTTGGCCGCCGAGAACGCGACATCGTTGCCCGCGCCATCGCTGTCCACGTACCGCCAGGTCACACCGGCGTCGAGCGAGAAGCGGAACGTGTAGGCCAAACTGCCCGCGGCCGCAGGGGTCAGGGTGGAGGCAAAGACCATGTTGTTCTCGACCACGACCGGATAGCCCGGATAACTCGCGTCCGTCCACGTCCACGTGGTGGCGGTAGCCGGGTCCGACCCCGAGGGCCCGTATCCGAACTGCGCCTTGATCAAGGCCGCATTGTCGATCGAGGACGTCACCCCGCTTTCGTAGACCTCGGCGAAGAACGGGCCTGCCACGCACCCCATGCGGGCATTCACGGCTAGCGGATCGTTGAGCCGCCCCCAGTCCAGAAGGTTCGGAGGCGGCGGTTCCACGAACTCAAAACCGTTGGGATTGGTGGCCGTACCACCATCGAGGTTGCGCACCAGCACGTTCACCTTGCCCGCGGCATGGGCCGGGGTCACGGCCACGATTTCCGTGTCGCTGTTGCGCGTGACCGTGGCCGCGTTCAGGTCACCGAACTTCACGATCACGCCGTCAAGGAAGTCCGTGCCCGTGATCGTCACCTCGGTGCCGCCGGCCGGCGGTCCTTTGACCGGGTCGATCAGCAGGATCGCCGGGTGCGACGTTTCGCCATCGATCACGCACTGGTCATCCTCGCACGGCAAACTGCCGAAGCAGTCATCGCTCACCTCGCACCAAGGGTTTCCGCCACCCACGATGATCGTGGTGTTGAACACCTTGCCCCGGGAATCGCGCTCCAACTGGATCGTGGCCTCGGCCATGGTGCCGGGCGTGGCCACGTCCGTGTAGCCCTTGACGCCTTCGGTCGCGCACTGAGTGGTGACCTTGTATTCGAGTCCGTCGTCGGGGTTGACCCCTTCCTGCGCGAACACGAACACGAACTGCGCGTGCTGCCCGTCGTACAGAAGCCCATCGTGCGGTCCCATGCCCCGCGACTGGATGTAGGTGAACACCCCGTCCAAGGGCACGTCGTCCCCGTTTTCGCCATCGTCGATGAGCTGCACCGGGGTCCATGAATTCACGGAACTCTTGAGGAAGATCCCGTAGGTGGCCGGGGTCACGGTCGCGAAGTTCTCGTGCAGGGCATTGACGTCGAGCGTGAGCTTCAGGTCCACGGACCCGAACGCGGGCAGCAGCAGCCCGGCACAGGCGATGGTGTCGGTCGATGCGGCAGGAACGTCCACCTGACCGTTCGGGCCGATCCAGATCCACCGATCGAATTCGTTGAGCACGCCGTATTCGAAGGTGGTGTCCGCCTCGGCCACGTACCAGACCTCGGCCTCGAACAGGTGGTCACCGGCCACGGCGTCTTCGGGTTCGTGCCCACCCGCGCTCATGGGACCATCGTCATAGAGCGGGGGATACGGCCCGTCGGTGGGCAGCCAGGAGGTGGCGAACGAAATGGTGTTGTCCGCGGCCGACCAACTGAACGACCCCGTCCACTTCATCTGACCGTTGCCATAGGTGGCGTTCGCCGAATCGTCGACCAGGATCCGCAAGGCCGCGCTGCCCACGGGTCGAACCCAACTCGTGGTCGAGGTGTCGGTCGGTACCGACGTATCCGTCTTCGCGTCCGTGGATAAGGTGTCCGACGCATCCCCAAGCGTCTCGCCTTCCTGGACGTCAAGGGTTTCCTGCACGTCCCCAGGCTTGCTGACCGAATCCGCACATCCCGACGCCAACAGCGCCGCGCAAGCCACCAGCATCGTCAACGACCCCATCCATTTCGACATTGCTCTTCCTCCATGCCGGAAAACAGGCGGCAATATTATACCATTTCGACAAACCTGAACCGTCAGCCTCCGAACAAACCGCTCGCCGCGAACGCCACGAGCAGGGTCACCAGCACGACGAGCGACAGCCCCGCGTAGGTCCAGTCCCGCTCACCCGCGAATACCAGGCCGGTGAGCAATGCCCGGGCCAACTGCAGCAGCACCAGAACGAACACGCCGATGATCACCCAGTGAGCACCGTTGCCAGCCATCGCCCCGGCAAGCACCGCAAAGGGCTCTGTCATGCCCCGGCCTTCCACGAACAGGCTCCAGTCGATCGACTCGGTTCCCGAGCCGATCAACAACACCGCCCCGATCACCACCGGCAGGGCGGCCAGCACCGGGCCCCATCGCAACAGCGCCGCGAGGTGTCGCCTCATCCCGCGTCCCCCATCCTGGTCAACCCCTGCCAAACCATCTGCATCGCGGTCAGGAGGATCACGATCGCGAACACGATTCGCAGGATCCTGCCTTGCACCGCGACCAGGATGTGGGCACCGAAGGTCGCGCCCGCCAGCACCCCCAGGACCACGGGCATCACCAAAAGGGCGTCGATGTTGCCCCGGGCCAGGTAGATGCCCGCGCTCGCCGCGGCGGTCATGCCGATCATAAAGTTGGAGGTGGCGGCCGACACCTTGTACGGAAGCCCCATGGCCTGGTCCATGGCCAGCACTTTGACGACCCCGGAACCGATCCCGAGCAGGCCCGATAGGGCCCCGGCCAATGCCATGATCGCAAGTCCGAGCGGCGCCCTTCGGACGCCATACGATCGGGGTCCATTGGCTTCCGGGTACGACCCACTAAGCCGCAGACGCGCGGCCAGGGCATCCGTGACGACCGGCGCGTCGCCATCCTCTTTGCGACGCGCCATCTGGACCCCCGACCAGGCTAGCACCCCGGCGAAAAGAAGGGACAACAGGCCCGGGGACAGAAGTCCCGACAGCGACGCCCCGACCACGGCTCCCCCCACGGCCGCCACCTGCAGCAGCATTCCGACGCGGAGATTCGTGAATCCGCGGCTCACGTAGGCCGCTGCAGCTCCCGAGGACGTGGCCATCACGCTCACGAGCGAGGCCCCGATGGCGTAGCGCACGTCCACCCCGAACACGAGCACCAGCAGGGGAATGAGGATCACGCCCCCGCCCAGGCCGGTCAAGGCCCCCAGCAGTCCGGCCCCTACGGACCCTGCGAACAGCAGCGATGCGAAGACGAGGTAGGTCATGCAGGATCCCTCGCTGCCATCCGGTGGACGGCGCGGTCTGGTGACCGCGCCCTGCAGGGGCGTCCTCGGCAGTGCCGTCTGGTGACCGCGCCTTACAGGGCATCCGGCGCACCGTGCTCCACGGAAGAAATCGTCCGCCCTACGGCATTCTCAGGACTTCGGCAACGCGTTCGAGCGCCCAGTCGAGCTGCTGTTTCGTGATCGTCAGGGGCGGCGCAAACCGGATCACGTTGTCGTGGGTCTCTTTGCACAACAGGCCCCTTTGCATCAGGGCCTCGCAGAACCGCCGCGCCCCGCCGGCCGTGGGCTTGAGCACCACCCCAATCAGCAGCCCCTTGCCCCGTACCTCGTGCACGTGCGGGCTCGCGATGGCCCTCAGTTGCTGCATCAAGTACTCGCCCATCTCGGCCGAACGCTCGGTCAATCGCTCTTCGATCAGCACCTTGAGCGCCTCGCGGGCCACCGCGCACCCGAGCGGATTGCCCCCGAACGTGGATCCGTGCTCGCCCGGCACGAACAAACCCAGCACCTCGCGCGTACCCACCACGGCGCTTACGGGATACACGCCGCCGCCCAGGGCCTTACCCAGGCACATCAAGTCCGGCTTGATGCCATCGTGGTCGCAGCAGAACCGACGCCCCGTGCGGCCGAACCCGGTCTGGATCTCGTCGGCCACGAACAGGAACCGATGCTTGCGCGACTGTTCGAACGCCCGCGCCAGGTAGCCCTCGGGCGGCACCACGACGCCCGCCTCACCCTGGATGGGCTCGACCAAAAACGCCACGGTGTTCTTCGTGATCGCCGCCTCGAAGGCCTCGATGTCCCCGTAGGGCACCACCTTGAACCCGGGCGTGAACGGCCCGAAGGCATCCCGATACAACGGCTCGGTCGAAAAAGACACGATCGTCACGGTCCGCCCGTGGAAATTGTTGCAGCAAACGATGATCTCGGCCTCGTGGGCCGGCACGCCCTTGACCGCATAGCCCCACTTGCGCACCGCCTTGATCGCCGTCTCGACGGCCTCGGCCCCGGTGTTCATGGGCAGGGCCATTTCCATGCCCGTAAATTCGCACAGTTCCTTCAGAAAGGGTCCCATCTGCGCGTTGTGGAAGGCCCGCGACGTCAAGGTCACCCGGTTCATCTGCGCGATGGCCGCATCCACGACGCGCGGATGGCGATGGCCGTGATTCAGTGCGGAGTAGCACGACAGGAAGTCCAGATAGCGTTTACCATCACTGTCTTGCACGTAGCATCCCTCGGCCGTCTCGATGACCACGGGAAGGGGATGGTAATTGTGCGCTCCGTATTCTTCGGCCAGTTGCATGAGTTCTTGTGACGCCATGATTGGAACCTCCCATTCGTGACCCGAGGGCATTTATAGCCCACGGCAGGCCGCGCCGCAAGTTCAGGGCCCGGGCAACTCCTGTCATTTCGTCCCCTTCCGGCTTACAATACGTTCGCGACCAGCGGGGACGACCATGGACGACGCAGTTTCCCGGTTCCTCAAGCATCAGACGGCGCTTCGGGCCCTCATGCGCGACCTCGGCTCGTACAACAAGGCGAAGGCCCGCGCCACCGTGGTCCACGCGGAATGCCTCGGCCTGGCCGAGAGCGCCCTGGGGATGACGCGTCGTCTGGCGGACCTGGGCCAAGATCTGCGGGCACTGAACGAGGCCCTGACCGCTGACGTCGAACGCATCCAGCCGTTCGTGGCCTCCGAACGGGCCTTGTTCG
The DNA here is from genome assembly GCA_964424165.1 of uncultured Myxococcales bacterium. Classification (GTDB taxonomy): domain Bacteria; phylum Myxococcota_A; class UBA9042; order DTJE01; family DTJE01; genus CAYRIB01. The sequence goes on from CAYRIB010000020.1 coordinate 6,423, forward strand.
CTGGCCGGGTGGCCGCGGCCCTCAAGGCCAAAGGGATCGTGGTAGAAGGCAACCTTCCCTTGCTGCGGGCGCGGGCCTTCACCCTCGAGTTCGACTTCGGCACACGTTCGCGGATCACGATCTGGTTGGGCCCGCGCATGGAGCGTCTGGTGGCCTGCGAGCCGGACCCGGAAATGGTGGCTTCGGCCGTCGCCACGTTGAACGCAAACCTGTTTGGCGCGCCCTTCGACGGCATGGCCGTGCTCGAGGAACTGCTGCAAGCCTGTCGGATGGCCATCACCCGGCAAAACCTGCCGGTTGGATCCCGCGTACCCCTGACGGCCCTGATGGCCGAATGGGCCATGGGCCGCCAGGACCCGGCCTTCTTCGCCGACCCCCGGCGCGAGAACTTCCGGGGCACCTCGCGAGCCGAATTCGCGGCCCTGCTGTCCCGCCTGACGGTGCGCGCGACCCGTGACGAGGAACTGCGCTTCGACGTGGCCACCATGGCCCAAAGTCGCCGCCCGGTCGATCATCTGTGGGTGCCGCGCGGCGATAGCGGGGACGGGGTGCTGCTGGCCACCGCACACGTGACGAGGCGAACATGATTCACGGACTCAATCGGCGGCGGGCCCGCTACATCATCGAGGTCGTGGGGTCGTCGGGGATCCCTCCCCAGTGGGGATTCCAGTTCTTTTCCGCGGGCTTGGAGCCGTTTTTACAGGTGATCGAGCAGGACTACCTCGATGCGTTCATCCAGGACGGCGGCTCGTCGTTCAAGCTCGTGGTGGGCACCTACGGCGGGGGCAAGACCCATTTTTTGTACAGCGTTCGGGAACTGGCATGGAAGCACGACTTTCTGGTGACCTACTGTCCCCTGTCCCACAACGACTCGCCGCTGTACCGGTTGGACCTCGTGTACAAATCCATCGTGACCAACCTGATGCGGCCGCTGCAACCCGACGAACTGATGTCCGGCGCCGAGAAGGGACTAGGCGCCTTCCTCAAGGGGGTCTATTCGGACCTGTCCGCTTCGCTCGATGCCGACGGATTGCGTCCGGCCGAGCGCACCGCCCGATTGCAGAGTCTGGCGGCCGACGCGGTGCGCGCGGTCGAAAACCCGAATTTCGGGCGCGCGATCCGGCTGGCACTCGAAGCGCTTGCGGACAACGACCGCGATCGGTTCGACGAGATGCTGCAGTACCTGACCGTGGACGGCTATCACCGGGCACGCCTGCGCCGATATGGTCTGCTGCAGGCCATCGAACGGTCCCAGGCCTTCGCCTCGATCCGATCCCTCGTGACGTTCGTGCGCAATCTTCGTTTCAAGGGCATCGTGATCCTGTTCGACGAGGCCGAGCAGGCGGGCACCATGACGGCCCGGCAGAAGGAAATGATGCTGGCCAACCTGCGCGAGATGATCGATCAGTGCAGTTCGGCCGCGTTCGCGAACGTGATGGTGTTCTATGCCATTCCCAACGAACGCTTCTTGACCGAGGGACGCTCGCCGGCCTACGAGGCCTTGAGTCAGCGGATCCAGACCGTGTTCGACTTCAACAACCCCACGGGCGTCAAGATCCGACTCGACAAGATCGCCCGCGACCCGGCCGTGCTCATGCGCGACATCGGGGCCCGGCTGACCGAGGTCTATGAAACCGCGTTCGATGTCGAACTCCCGCTGCCACAGAAGATCGCGGTGGTGAACGCGGTGTCCGAGGCCGTGGCCGGCCGGACGTTCGGGGACATCGGCTACAAGCGGCTGTTCGTGCAGGCCCTGGTCCGCGCGCTGCACGCCCTGCGCCAGGACCCGGAACGGGTCGTGGATGAGGACTTCGCACAACGCATGGTCACGCCCGACAGCGATGTCGATGCCCCCAAGGAAGGCCATGCCTGAGTTCGAGAAAGGCACCCTCGTACACCATGACGCCTACGGCCGAGGTACCGTGCTGGCCACGCGCCACCGCGGCCTCGAGGTCCAGGTTTCGTTTTCGCGGTTCAAGCTGTGGATGCCCGAGCGCGAACTGTCGCCTCTGGGCCGGGGAGTGCGCCTCGTCGAGCCCACGCCCCCGCCTCCCCAGGCGGCCGCGGCCACGGATGCCACCGGTGCCATGGGCGAACTGCTGGGCATTCTTTACGGCCAGACGGGACAGACCGTGCCGACGTCGGCCACCACCGTCGCACCGATGCCCCTCCCCTGGGAACCCGTTTTTGCCCCTGCCCTGCCGGGATTTCCCATGCAGAATGCCGCGGCGATCGAGGCCTTTCGTCTGGGCCTGGTCCCGACCGACCACATCGATCACTGGACCGTGGGGCGCACCTGGGAACTGGGCCGGATTCGCGACTTCCTGCGCGACTGGGCCGAAGGCGCCATCGTGATCGAAGGCGCTTATGGGGCCGGCAAGAGTCACCTGCTGCGCTACCTGGGGCGCGATGCAGCCGGTCTTGGATACGCCGTGGCGTCGGCCAGCTTCGACCCTTCCGAGGCGACCGCAGCCTTCCCCAAGAAGGCCTTCCGTCGGCTGGTGCAGGGATTCCGGGCGACCGTGCAGGGCGAAACCCTGGCCTTCCGTCCCTTCCTGCGAGCCGTGGCGCAGCATCCGAAGTGGGAGGACGTGCTCGGGGACCATCCCCTGTTATCCTTCCTGCTGCATCGCCTGGCCAAGAACCGCGAAGACGAATCGCTGTGGGAATGGATCGAGGCCCGCTGGAGCGGTCGTCGTCCCCTCCCGACCCTGCACGACTACAGCACCTGTGCGAACATCTACTGCAACCTGCTGTCGGGCCTGTCGCGGGCGGCCACGGAACTGCTCGGGATGTCGGGGTTGCTGCTGCTGCTCGACGAAACCGAGGTCGCCCGAAACGTCATCTATCGCTATCAGGTGCAGCGGGGACTCAACTTCTTCCGCGGCCTCATCATGACCGCCAACGACGATCCAATCCTGCTCGACGAAGAGATCGTGGCCGGCTCGCCCACCACGGGCCTGGACACCGGGCTCATCTACTCGGCGCACAACAAGCTGCGCTACACCACGGCCATTCCTTCCTACCTCAAAGTGGCGTTCGCGCTGACCCCAGGCACGTTGCAAAACGAGTTCCGCCGCTATCGCGAATCGATCGCGGTGATCGAGCTCGACATCCTGACCCCGCAGCAGCTTCACGACCTCTTTGACCGCATCCTCGCCGCGTTCACCGCGGTCTACGGCACCACGCTATCGCCGCGAGGCCGCGATCGGGCGTTCCACCTCATCACGCTGTCGGGCCGGGTCGCCACCACGCGGGGCTTCATCAAGGCCGTGGTCGAGGTGATGGACTTCTGCCGCTTCTTCCCCGACCAGGACTTCGAGCGTTTGTTCACCGAACCCGGCGCCCCGCATGCCGCGATTTCTTGACCGGCCCGGAAAAGTGGTACGCTTTGACCCAGATGTCTGAAGGAGACCGCTCGTGGCGAAACGCAAAGTCCGGGAGCCCTTGGCCCGTCCTGCCGGGCTTCCCCCATCGGCCCTGCACCAATCAGTGGACCCGCACCTGTTGCCGTTCGAAACCACCGAGTCGCTCGATGTGCTCGAGGGCGTGATCGAACAGGAACGCGCGATGGAGGCCCTGGAAATGGGCCTGAGCATCCGCAAACGCAACTTCAACATCTTCGTGGCCGGCGCGTCGGGCACCGGCAAGTCGAGCATTCTGCGCGGATTGCTCAAGCGCGTGGCCGAAAAGGACCCCGTGCCCCCGGACTGGTGCATGGTCAACAACTTCAAGCGCGTGGACCAGCCGATCGTATTCTCGCTTCCCGCGGGCCGGGGCATCGAGTTGCGTCAGGCCATCGACCAGGTCATTGCGGATCTCAAGGTGGACCTTCCGAAGGCCCTGCACGGAAAAGAGCACCAGCAGAAGGTGCAGCGCATCTACAACGAACAGTGCGAACTCGAGAACCGGTCGTTTCTGGATCTGTCCAAGAAGGCGCTCGACATCGGGTTCGCGGTCAAGAGCACCAAGGACGGCCTGTCGACCATTCCGATCGTCGAGGGCAAGCCCGTATCGAACAAGGAGTATTCCGATCTCGACGAGAATCAGCGCACCGCGATCGAGAGCAACCGGCAGAAGCTGGAACCCGTGGTATCACAGTTCCTCGAGGTACAGCGCGACATCGAACTGGGGTTGCACAACAAGTTGGTCGAGGCCCAGCGCGACTTCGGCAAGGATGCCCTGGGACGCCATCTCAAGGCGGTGCGCAAGCGCTTCAAGGACCAGCCGGACGTGATGCGCTTCATCGATTCCGTCGAGACGCACATCCTCGAGAACCTCGATCGCTTCCTGCCCAACGACAGCGACATCCAGAAGGCCGAACGCCAGTTGCGCCGCATCGGAAACGAGTACCGGGTCAACGTGCTGGTCGACAATTCCGAAACCAAGGGGGCCCCGGTCCTGTTCGAGAACACGCCCACCTATCACAACCTCGTGGGCAAGATCGAAAAGCGCGTCGAAAACGGCATCTACTCGACGGACTTCATGATGGTCAAGGCCGGAGCCATGGTGCGCGCGAACGGCGGCTACCTGGTGCTGCACGCCAAGGAGGTCCTGGACTATCCCTTTGCGTGGGAGTCGCTCAAGCGTCTGCTCAAGTATGGCAAGGTGCAGATCGAGGAAATGGGCGAGGATTTCCAGTTTCTGCCGACCTCGGGGATCCGGCCCGACCCCATTCCGGTCCAGTGCAAGGTGATCCTCATCGGGTCGAACTACCTCTACGAGGTCCTGTCCCACTACGACGAGGACTTCTCGAAGACCTTCCAGGTCAAGGCCGAGTTCGATTCGGAGGTCAAGCAGAATCCCGAGACCCTGATGGACTATTCGCGTTTCGTGGCCACCACCTGCAAGCGGGACCAGTTGCTGCCCGTGGACCGTGACGGCGTGGCCGCCGTGATCGAATGCGGGGCGCGCATCGCGGGTTCGTCGGATCGCATGACCTTGCGGTTCAACGAGATCTGCGGCCTGCTGATCGAGGCCGACGTGCTGGCCCGAGCCGAGGGTGCCGCGATGCTGACCCGTCCGCACATCGTGCGGGCCAATGCCCAGCGTCTGCGCCGCGTGTCCCTGATCGCGGACAAGTCGCTCGAGGACGTGCTCGAAGGCACCATGGTCCTGGATACCTCGGGCAGCCAGGTTGGCGTGATCAATGGTCTGGCCGTCTACCAGTTCGCGGACTTCTCGTTCGGCCGGCCGCTGCGCCTTACGGCCAAGACGTTCCAGGGCAAGGGTGGGGTCGTCAATATCGAGCGCGAGGCCCGCTTGTCGGGGAACACGCACAGCAAGGGCGTGCTCATCACCTCGGGGTTTTTAGGGGATCGCTTCGCCCGCAAGCGTCCGCTGAGTTTGACGGTCACCCTGACGATCGAGCAGTCCTACGCCCGCATCGACGGCGACTCTGCATCGCTGGCCGGGCTGTGTGCGATCCTGTCGTCACTGGCCGAAATCCCGATCCGTCAGGACCTGGCGGTCACGGGAAGCATCAGTCAGCGGGGCGAGGTCCAGGCCATTGGCGGCGTGAACGAGAAGATCGAGGGCTTCTTCCAGGTGTGCCAGGCGCGCGGACTGACCGGCACACAGGGCGTCGTGATCCCGGCAACCAACGTCCGGCATCTGATGCTGAATCCCGACGTGGTCGACGCGGCCCGCCAGGGACTCTTCCACATCTACCCCGTGTCCACGGTCGAAGAGGCGGTGGCCTTGCTCATGGAGACGCCCGCCGGGGAACCGGACGACAAGGGCGATTATCCGAAGGACACCGTCTTCGGTCTGGCCGCAGCCACCCTGACTCGATACGCTGGCAAGAAGAAGAAGGACGACTAGAAGGCGTCGGCGCGAAGGGCCTCGGCCCGATCCGTACGTTCCCACGAAAATCCCGGCTCGTTGCGACCGAAGTGCCCGTAGGCCGCGGTCGGGGTGTAGATGGGACGGAGCAGATCGAGTTGCCGGATGATCATGCCGGGCCGGAAGTCGAAGTGCTTCTTGACGAGTTCGTTGATTTGGGCCGTGGGGATCTTCGCGGTGCCCTGGGGATCGACGAGCACGCTCACCGGTTCGGCCACGCCGATGGCATAGGCCACCTGGACTTCGCAGCAGTCGGCCAGGCCCGCAGCCACCACGTTCTTGGCCACGTAGCGCGCGTAGTAAGACCCGCTGCGGTCCACCTTGCTCGGGTCCTTGCCCGAGAAGCACCCGCCGCCATGCCGTCCCATGCCGCCGTAGGAATCCACGATGATCTTGCGCCCCGTCAAACCGCAGTCCCCCATGGGGCCGCCCACCTCGAACCGTCCCGTGGGATTGGTGTAAATCCGGGTGGATGCATCGACGAGGTGCGAAGGCACCACCTTCTTGACCACTTCCTCGATCAGGGCCTCGCGCAGCACCTTCTGATCGAATCCCGCCACGTGCTGACTCGACAGGATGAGGGCCTCGACCCGCACCGCCTTGCCCTGATCGTACAGAATCGAGACCTGGGACTTGCCGTCCGGCCGCAGGAAGTCCAGGGCCCCGCTCTTGCGCACTTCGGCCATGCGGCGCGCGAGCTGGTGGGACAGCATGATCGGCAGAGGCATCAACTCGGGCGTCTCGTTCGTGGCGAACCCGAACATCAGGCCCTGGTCCCCGGCCCCCTGGGTCTCGAACGAACCCCGGTTCACGCCCTGGGCGATGTCCGGGCTCTGCTTGTCGATCGAAGTCATGACCGCACAGGTCTTCGAATCGAAGCCGATGTTCGGATCCGTGTAACCGATGTTCTCGATGGTCTTGCGCACCACCCCGGGAATATCCACCCACCCCGACGTCGTGATCTCGCCGGCCACGAAGGCCATGCCCGTGGTCACCATGGTCTCGCAGGCCACATGACACTCCGGGTCCTCCATGATGATCGCATCGAGGATCGCATCCGATATCTGGTCTGCCACCTTGTCCGGATGTCCCTCAGTCACGGATTCCGACGAAAAGATGTGCCGGTCGAGGATCATGGTCGCCTCCTGCCTGGAAAGAAAAGCCCGCCAACCTATACGCGTCCGGGTCGGGAAAGTCAATCCGAGCCTTGTCAAACCCTTGTCCCACCCGTATCATGCGGCGCATGGCACGTTCCTACCAAGACCTCCTGCGGTCTGCAACCCGATGCGTCCGCGCGACCCAAATCGACCATCTGGCCATCCTGCTGGTGCTCTTGGTCCACGTACTGTTCTTTCCCTACTTCCCGAAGCTCGGTTCGGCCAACGAACTGTCGCGCCTGTATCTGACGTACGCCCTGATTGACGACCAGGACGTGGAGATCACGCGATTCGTGCGGACGTTCGGGGACATCATCGACAAGTCCGCAGTCGCGGATTCGCTGTTCTCGGACAAGCCCCCGGGCACCGCTTTCGTGGCCGCGCCCGCAATCGGGGTGCGCCGCCTGCTGGGGGGGCAACCGGACCTCGCTCATGACCTGCGAATGGCGCGTCTGATGGTGGGAATCCTTCCGACCCTGTTGTTGCTGCTGTTGCTGCGTCGCGAAATGCAGGACCTTGGGGTCCGACCCGAGACCCGTGGGATCGTCCTGGCCGGGACCGGGCTCGGCACCCTGGCATTCCCCTACGCCATGCTGCTCTACGGCCACCAACTCGTGGCAGTGTTGCTGTATGCCACGTACTTCCTGCTGCGGCCGCGACCCCTTCCACGGTGGCGCGCGGCCCTGGCCGGCTTTGTCGCGGCCTTCTGCGTGGTGGTTGAATACCAGGCCGCCATCTACATGTTTTTCGTGGTGGCCCTGTCGTTGCCGCGCAAGGGCACGACCTGGTCCACGCTATTTGCCTTTGCCTTGGGCGCCTTGCCCCCGATCCTCGCCCTGGCTGGCTACCACAACGCTGCCTTCGGGAGTCCTTTCAAGACCAGTTACCATTTCGTGGCCGACAAGTTCTTCGCCAGCGTGCATCGCCAGGGATTCATGGGCGTCGGAATGCCGCGCCTGGAACCTTTGGTGGGCAGTTTGTTCAAGCCATCCAAGGGGTTGTTCTTCTTCTCGCCACTGTGTCTGCTCGGGTATGCGGGACTTGCCGCCTGGTGGCGCTTACGCACCGCGGGCTGGGAACGCGCCCTTCGTCTGGCCATGGTGACCCTGCCCGTCCTGTTCGTATCCAGCATGGTCTACTGGGACGGGGGATGGACCGTGAGTCAGCGGCACCTGACCCCGCTCATTCCCTTTCTGGTAGCACCGGCCGCCTGCCTGGTGGATCGCTCGCGGTGGGCACGCATGCTGGCGCCGGGAATCGTCATGGCCTCGGTGATGATGGTCGGGGTCGCGACCCTGGTTCTGCCACACCTCCCCGAAAACTGGGCCAATCCCTTCTTCGACCTCACCCTGCCCCTGCTCGCAAAAGGCTGTCTTGCGGCCACCCCGTTCACGACCACCACATCGTCATTGCCGGTAGCCGTGTTCTTCGCATCCATGCTGGTCGTGCTGCTGGTAGTGGCCGTGTCGCGCGGGCCCACGCCCCTGCGCAACAAGGTCTTGGCCGTCATCCTGATGGTGTGGATTCCGCTGGCCTGGTATGACTTCGGGTCCCGCATCGAGCGCCGCCCCGCCCCTCAGGCCGAGAAGGACCGCCGGTTCTTCGAGCGGCATTGTCAGTCCGCTGAACGCTGGACCGAGGTCAAGCGCACATCCGCAGGATCGCGACCACGTCCGCCTCGCTGAGCGGTGGCCGCCCCGCGATGCGGCCTTGTCCATGACCATTGACCCGGATGGCATCTCGTGCGATGCGCTCGATGTCAGAGGCAGGAATGCCCGCGTCGGACAGACGTGTGGGACATCCCAGCGACGCGAAGAACTCCCGCAGTCGATCGATGCCCTGTTGCGCCGACGCTACCCCGAAGACCCGTTGTGCGAACGATTCGTATTTGCGCGGTTCGTGCGTCGCCGCAAACCGCATCCAGGCGGGCGACAGGATGGCCAACCCCGCGCCGTGCGCGATGTCGTGCAACGCGGACAGCACGTGTTCAATCCCGTGCACCGGGAATGCGGGGTTGCACCCGGCCTGGACCACCCCGTTCAGGGCCATGATCGATGCATACTGAATCTGGGTGCGCGCCTCGATGTCCGCACCGTTCGCCACGGCGCGCGGGCCGAATTCCAGGGCAGTCAGGATGATGCCCTCGCACATGCGGTCCTGCAGCGGGGTGTTATCGACCCCATTGAAGTAAGTCTCGGTCACATGGGTGATCAGATCCGTCACCCCGTATGCGGTCTGATTGGCCGGCACGGTCAGGGTCAGTTCCGGGTCCACCAGGGCCAGGCGCGGATACAGACACTCCCCCCAGGTGTAGGTCTTCTCGGAGGTGACCTCGTTGGTCACCACGGCCGTGGCATTCATTTCGGACCCGGTGGCTGCCAGGGTCGGGATGGTCACGATGGGCAAGGCCTGTTCGGGCCAGCGCACCACGCTCTGCCCGTGGTCGAACATGTCCCACGGTTCACCCTCGAAAGCGGGCAAGGCCGCGATGACCTTCGATGCATCCATGGCGCTGCCGCCCCCAAGGGCCACCACCACGTCCACCGCCTCATCCACCGCCACGCGCCCTGCGGCCCGGATCGTGCTGAGCCGCGGGTTGGGTTCGATCCCACCAAACACCGTGGTTCGTACCGCGGCCAGCGTGCAGGCCTCGATCAGGCGATCCAAGGTACCCTGACGTTTGGCGCTGCTGCCGCCCGTGACGATCAGGGCCCGTTTCCCGATGCCCGCGATCTCGTCGCCGGCGCGGGCCAGGACCCCGCGACCAAACACCATGCGCGTTGGATTGCAGAAATCGAATCGCATGATCAACTCCCCCCCGGGGCCTTGCCCCCCAGGCGTTCGAGGATGAGCGGGCCTTTTTGGGGGGCCTGATCGGACAGTTGATAGGCCGTGGCCAAAAGCGCCCGGGCCTCGGGCACGCGGGCTTCGTCGTTGCACAGGATCGTGACCAAGGTCTCGCCGCAGGCGACCCGGTCGCCCACGCGGCGATGGATCCGCAACCCCACGGCCGGATCGATCGGGTCCTCTTTGCGGCGACGGCCGCCCCCAAGCACCAGACCGGCGATCCCGACCCGCTCGCTGTCCACCGCGGCAATGTAGCCGTCCTTTTCGGCCACGAACGGGTGCTGATACCGCGCCTGCGGGAGGTGGGCCGGGTCGTCGCAGATGCGCACATCGCCCCCCTGGAACGCGACCATCTCGCGGAACTTCGCGAGCCCGGTCCCGTCGTGCATGGCCCGCATGATGCGAGTCCGCCCTTCGTCCGCGTCAGCCGCAACCCCGCCGAGCCACAGCATGGCCCCACCAAGCGTCGCAACCAGTTCGGTCGTGTCCGCAGGACCGCGTCCCATGAGAATCTCGATCGACTCTTCGACCTCGAGGGCATTGCCCACGGCCCATCCCAGCGGCTCGTTCATGTCGGTCAGAAACGCCATGGTCCGCACCCCATTGCCCTCGCCGATGGCGATCAGGGTCTGCGCCAGTTCGCGTGCCCGCTCGCGGGTCTTCATGAACGCCCCGGTCCCGACCTTGACGTCGAGCACCAACCCCCCGATCCCTTCGGCGAGCTTCTTGCTCATGATCGAGGCCGCGATCAGGGGGATGGATTCAACCGTGCCGGTCACGTCGCGCAGGGCGTAGATCTTCTTGTCGGCCGGGGCCAGGGTCTCGGTCTGGCCGATCATGCACGTGCCCACCTCGGCCACGCCCTGCTTGAAACGTTCGACCGACAGGTCCGTCCGAAAGCCCGGGATCGCCTCGAGCTTGTCGAGCGTCCCTCCCGTGTGCCCAAGGCCGCGCCCCGAGATCATGGGCACCCGCACCCCGCAGGCCGCGACCAAGGGCGCCAGCGGAATCGAGATCTTGTCGCCCACGCCACCGGTCGAATGCTTGTCGACCTTGGCACCCGGCACCGCATCGAGATCCATGACCTCGCCCGAGTGGAGCATGGCACCCGCCCACGTCGTCATCTCGCGCGCATCGAGCCCCTTCAAGAACACCGCCATCAGCAGCGCGGCCATCTGGTAGTCGGGGATTTCGCCCGCGGTGCAGGCCCGGATCACCTCTCGAATCGTGTCGTCATCGAGGGTTGATCCATCGCGCTTGGTCTTGATCACATCGGTCATCAGCATGAAAGCCTCCCGGGCGAAGAGTCGGCGGGTCACCCCGCGATCCTCGGATAATGAAGAAGAACGGTGGCGGGGTCAAGGGGCTTGCCGCGGGGGCGGGGTTGGAGAGACATGGATGCGGAACGGGCATGTCCACGTCGACGTCCACGGCCACGTGCAGGTCCAACGCAACGTCGACGCCATGCGCAAATCCTGATAGATTCCGCAGGGTGTTTGGCGACTCCTGGGAGCAGTGGATGAGGGCTTCGAATCTTCGCTACACCGTTCGCCGCCTGCTGTGCGGCGACACCGACGATACGTTCGTTCAGTTGTTCCGCTATACGTTCGTCGGGGGTCTGGCATTCGTGGTGGATTTCGCGTCGTTGTTCGCGTTCACCGAGTTTCTTGGCATTCATTATCTGGTCTCCGCGGCACTGGCATTCGTGCTGGGTTTGACCACCAACTACCTGCTGAGCCTGGCATGGGTGTTCAGCCGCCGGCGCATGGCAAAGCCAATGGTCGAGTTCCTGATCTTTGCCGCCATCGGCGTCATCGGACTCGGTATGAACGAGGCGATTTTGTGGCTGCTCACCGGTCTGGCCGGGGTGCACTATCTGGTCTCGAAGCTGGTGTCCACGGCCGTGGTGTATCTTTGGAACTTCTTTGCGCGCAAGTACGTCCTGTTTTCCCGACCAGGAGAAGCAACATGCCCCAACGAACTGCCGTCATCATCGGGGGAGGACCCGCGGGCCTGACCGCCGCCTACGAACTGCTCGCCCGCACCAGCTATCGCCCGGTGGTGGTGGAAGCCACGCCCGAGCTTGGCGGCATCTGCAAGACTCTGAACTACAAGGGTAACCGCTTCGACATGGGCGGACATCGCTTCTTCTCGAAGCACGACCGGGTCATGGACTGGTGGCTGCGGATCCTGCCTCTGCAGGGCGCGCCGGCCCGGGACGATGCCCTGTTGAACCGGGTTTTGCCCCTGTCCGCGGAACCGGGCGCCCCGGACCCCGAAACGAACGACCGGGTGATGCTGCTGCGCCGACGACTGTCGCGCATCCTGTACCGGCGACGCTTCTTCGACTACCCGGTCAGTCTCAACATGAGCACCATCCGCAACCTCGGATTCTGGCGGATGGCCCGCATCGGACTGAGCTATCTCAAGTGTCGCCTCCTTCCGATCCGCCCCGAGCGGTCGCTCGAAGACTTCATGGTGAACCGCTTCGGGCGGGAGCTCTACAACATCTTTTTCCGGGACTACACCGAAAAAGTCTGGGGCGTGCCGCCCTCGCGCATCCAACCGGACTGGGGCGCCCAGCGCATCAAGGGCCTGTCGGTCGCCAAGGTACTGTGGCATGCCGTGCGCGGACTGTTTCGCAAGAAGCCGTCGTCCGTGGCCCAGAAGGATACCGAGACCAGTCTGATCGAGCAGTTCTTCTACCCGAAATACGGCCCCGGACAGATGTGGGAGGAGGTCGGGCGCTTGGTGCGGGAGCAGGGCGGCGAGATCCTGCTCGAACACCGGGTCGTGGGTCTGCGCCGTGAACGAGACCGGATCGCGGCCGTGGACGTGATGAACGTCGCGTCGGGCGAGGTGCGCACCCTGGCCGCGGACGTCGTGTTTTCCAGCATGCCGGTCAAGGACCTGATCGCCTCGATGACCCCGGCCGCGCCCGAATCCGTGTCGCAGGTGGCCTCGGGTCTGGTCTACCGGGACTACATGACCGTGGGCCTGCTGGTCAAGCGTCTGCGGATCCGCAACGAAACCCGCATCCCGACCCTGAACGACCTGGTTCCGGATCTGTGGATCTACATCCAGGAAAGCGATGTCAAGCTGGGGCGCCTGCAGGTCTTCAACAACTGGAGCCCTTACATGGTGGCGGATCCCGCCACGGTGTGGCTGGGGCTCGAGTACTTCTGCCAGGAAGGCGACGAACTGTGGCGTCAGGCGGACGCGGACTTCGCGGCCTTCGCGGCCCGCGAACTCGCCCACATCGGGGTGATCGACGAGGCGGATGTTCTCGACGCCAAGGTCGTGCGCATCCCCAAGACCTATCCCGCCTACTTCGGGACCTACGACCGGTTCGACGAGGTCAAGGCCTTCGTGTCGGGCATCGAAAACCTGTTCCTGGTCGGCCGCAACGGCATGCACAAGTACAACAACACGGATCACTCGATGCTCACGGCCATGACCGCGGTCGACAATCTGGTGGCGGGGTTGACGACCAAGGACAACATCTGGGCCGTGAACACCGAAGAGGAATACCACGAAGAAAAGACCTCCAAAGCGTGATGTCGACAGGTTGCAGACCGTCGGGACATGGTCGCGGATTCGGCAGTTCATTGGCCGCCCACCGGTGGTTGCCATCCTGACCCCTGCTCTGCTCATGCTCGTGGGCATCCTGCTGTATACCCCTCTCCTTTGGGGCGACATGCCGGTCAATCACGACCACCCCATGTTGCTGCTGCGCGCCTGGATCCTTGGCCAGCAGGTCGCCACGAGCGGAACGCCCTTCGGCTTCAGTCCCATTCTGTTCGCGGGCAACCCTGCGGATGGGCTGTACTCGATTGGATCGGACCTCCTCGTCGGCTTTTTCCGCCTGGTCACTTTCGGCATCGCGTCGTGGGAAACCGCCTACTGCTGGGCGCTTCTGACCGGCATCCTGGCGTATCCGATGGCCTTGTATGCCCTGGGACACCGACTGGGAGGGCCGCTAGCCGGTCTGGTCGCCGGGTTGCTCGGGTTGCTGGACCGTGGCGCCTATCTGCAGCCGGGCTGGTCGTTCACCGTGGACTGGGGCGTGTGGGCAATGGGGCTGGCCTTCGCCTTGTGTCTGTGGACGGTGTGGGCCCTGGACCGCTTTGTTGCAGCCCCTTCGCGGGGCCGCCTGATGGTCCTGGCCATGTTGTGCGGCGGTGCGCTGATCGGCCACCCCATGAGCCTCCCCATCCTGGGCATCGTGATTCCCCTGCAACTGTTGGCCCATGCGCTCTTCACCGGTTGGCGATCGGCCCCACGATGGCTCCCGGGGGCCCTGTTCGGGCTGCTGCTTGGGGGCGGCCTGAGCACATTCTGGTATCTGCCCTTCCTGTCCCACGGTGCCTGGTTCGAACCGCTGGGCATGGACTGGGTCACGCTGCCCGAGGCCCTCGGGCGTCTGTTCCAGGGGCAACTCCTGGTCCATCTCGCACCGATCGCGCTCTTCGGGGGCGCGATCGGGCTGGTATGGAGCGCCCTGCGCAGAAACGGTCTCGCGCTTGCACTGGTCACGGCCTTCGTCATCATGCTGATCGTGTCGTCTTCGAGCTTCTTGGTGCAGTTCGACGTGCTGGCCAAGGTACCTGCGGTCGGGAATCTGCAGATGGAACGCTTCGCCTATCTGCTCCGCTCGGCCCTCATCCTGGGTGTCGGACCCTTTCTGGCCTTCACGTGGCACCTCTTGCGTAAAAGCACGCTGGATAACCCTGCACTAATCTCCCGTCGATCGCTGGCCCGCGGTCTCGCCATCGGCTTTTCCTTGCTGTTGCTGGCGCCGATCGTCGGGTCCCTGCTGTGGAATTCGGCGCCTCACCTCGTTCCGGCCACAAACCGACTGGAATACGGTTCGACCACCAACACCCTGCCCGCACTGCGAAAGGTCGCAACGTACCTGCGCTCCCTACCCGAGTCAGAGGTGGGTCGCGTGATGCTCGACACCAGCCGCCACGATCATCTTCCCATGATGCTCCCCGTGCTGGCGGAACGGCCGATCTTCAAGGTCGGCTTCACCCCCGAAAACAACTACCGTTTCAAGCCCGAATCCGCGGACTCCGTCTTTCAGAAGGCCCTGCAGATCAGCCATGTCCTGTCCAACCGGCCACGGTTCGACGCCCGGTTCCAAGAGGTCGCCCGTTTTGAACCCTACTGGGTCTATCGGGTTCGGGATTTCGCCCCCTGGCCCGCGTCGATGCGGGGACCCGGAGCGATCACGACGCTGCGTGACGAACCCGAGGCCCTGGACTTCCGGCTCGAAGGCACGGGTCCGGACAGCGAAGTCGTGGTCCACATGGCGAACTTCGCATTGTGGCAGGCAGAGATCGACGGGGATCCGGTCGAGATCACCGGGGCCGTGATGGGCGACTCGCCGCCCATGTTCATGAAAATGCAGGCCCGGGATGGACTGCTGACCTTGCGATACCGGGCAGGGAAGGCCGAGCACCTGGGGTCTGCGGTCTCGATCGCGGCATTGCTCGGGTTGTCGTTTCTGCTCATACTGGCGCGATCGACCCGTGCTGCCACCTTCTGGGAGCGTTGGACCGAGCGACTTCGCACGCCCGTTGCACGCGTGGTGACCATCGGATGCGCGCTCATTGCGGCCGTTGCATTGGTGGCGATTCTCGTCGGTCTGGCGATTCCCCGCGCCGGCCGTTTGCCCGGGCGCACGGTCGTTGCGGACCTGGCACAGTATCTCCCCTCGGGCTTGGCCGAAGTCGACGGGCCGCACGGCACCGTGGCCTGCCAGCCCTGGGATGGCGACCGCTTCCAGTGTCCACAAGGCGACTGGAATTACGTGGGCCGCACGATCCTGACCGCGGACGGCATGATGCGCGACTGCGTCTGGATGCACCCGCCGGCGCAGGGCCCCTTGACCCTCCTGATCCCGGACGTGCCTCTCGGCGAACGACTGGAAGGGCATTACGGTTTGCACGATGTGGCAGGACGCACCTTGGACCGGGCCCCGGTCCGGTTGCGCATCGCGGTCGACGATCAGGAACCCAAAGTGTTCGACAATCCCCCTGCGATGGGGTGGCACACGTGGGTGGTGCCGACCCCCGGGCGCAGCGGGACGCGCGGCAACGTCAGATTGAGCACGGAAAGCCCGGACTCCACCCAGCGTCACTTCTGCGTCACCCTGTTTTCGACCCGGGATGCACCGTAGAGCCATCGAACCGCCAAAAAAGCGGCAGCAAGCTGCCGCACTCCCAAACAGCCGGCACCTTCCACACCGCGCGGCTTCGGTGTATAAACGAACACGGTTTTCGCGCAGGGAATGTCGATGAATCCCGTGATCAAGGGCGTCCTTCTGGCTGGTGGAACCGGGTCGCGCCTGCACCCGCTCACCAAGGTGACCAACAAGCACCTGCTTCCCGTGGGGCGAAAGCCCATGATCTTTCACCCCCTCGAACAGATGATCGACGCGGGTATCCGCGACATCCTCATCGTGACCGGACGCGAGCACATGGGCGATGTGATCAGCCTGCTCGGCAGCGGGTCCGAGTTCGGGTGCGAACTCACCTATCGGGTCCAGGACCAGGCCGGTGGCATTGCCGAAGCCCTGGGCCTTGCACGCGACTTCGTGGGGGATGCGCGAATGATGGTGTTCTTGGGCGACAACATCTTCGAACGTTCGGTGCGCCCGTCGCTCGAGCGCTATCTCGGGCAGAACGGCGGGGCCCGGGTACTGGTCAAGAAGGTTCCGGACCCGCACCGCTTCGGGGTTGCCGAGATCGTGGGCGACCGGATCGTGGACATTCGCGAAAAGCCCACCCACCCCAAGAGCGACTTTGCGGTCACCGGGGTCTACCTTTACGACGCCCACGCCTTCGAGATCATCGACAACATCCAGCCGAGCGCCCGCGGGGAGCTCGAGATCACGGACGTGAACAACGCATACGCCCGCGAAGGCCAACTGGAATTCGACGTGGTCGACGGTTGGTGGACGGACGCAGGCACGTTCGAATCGCTCGCGCGGGCCAACCAACTGGTTCTGGCCTCGGAGGCAGAGGCATGAAGATCCTCGTCACGGGCGGCGCGGGCTTCATCGGATCGAACTTCGTTCATCTGCTCATGGCACGTACCTCGCACGTGGTCGTCAACCTCGACTGCCTGACGTACGCGGGCAACCGAGCCAACTGCGAAGAATTCGAAAACAGCGACCGCTACGCATTCGTTCAGGGCGACATCGCGGATGGTGAACTGGTGGACCGCCTGCTCGGCGAAGGCGTCGACGCGGTGGTGAACTTCGCAGCCGAATCGCACGTGGATCGCAGCATCCACGACTCGACACCGTTCATACACACCAACATCCTGGGCACCCAGACGCTTCTGGATGCGGCACGGCGCCACAAGACGGCACGCTTCGTGCATATCTCGACCGACGAGGTCTACGGCGATCTGGACGAGGACGAACCCCGCTTCACCGAAGGCTCCCCGATCAAGCCGTCGAGTCCCTATGCCGCAAGCAAGGCCGCCGCGGACCTGCTTGTCCTTGCCGCGTTTCGGACCCACCACCAGCCGGTCTTGATCACCCGTTGTTCGAACAACTACGGTCCGTTCCAGCACCCCGAAAAGCTGATTCCCCTGACGATCCTGCGGGCCAGTCAGGACGAAACCATCCCGATCTACGGCCAGGGCACGAACATCCGCGACTGGATCCACGTGACCGATCACTGCCAGGGAATCCTCGCCGTGCTCGAGCGCGGCCGCGAAGGGTCGATCTACAACCTCGGCGGGCGATCCGAGCGCCGCAACATTGACGTGGCCCGGACCATCCTGCGCCTGCTTCACAAGGACGACGACCTGCTGCGTTACGTCACCGATCGTCCCGGCCACGACCGACGCTACGCCATCGACTTCAGCATGGCCGAAAGGGAACTCGGGTGGCATCCGACGGTCACCTTCGAAGACGGTCTGGCCAACACGATTCGTTGGTACGAGACCCATTGCGACTGGCTGCAGCAGATGGCCTCCGACCAGTTCCGGCAGTTCTGCTCACAGCATTACGGCGAGGTTCCCTGATGAACACGACTTTCGTCGACACCGATGCTTTGGCGGGCGTGGAGGTCCGCCACCCGACCCGCTTCGATGACGCTCGTGGCTGGCTGATTGAGTTCTATCGCAGCGACGAACTTGACGATTTCCTATGGCCGACCATGGGCTACCTGTCCCAGACCCTGCCCGGGGTGGGGCGCGGGCCACACGAGCACGTGGACCAGTCGGACCACTTCTTCTTCCCGGGCCCGGGCGTGTTCGTGCTGGCCCTGTGGGACCGCCGTCCGGACAGTCCGACCGTGGGCCGGCGTCTGGTGATCGAGGCCGGCGGGGCAACCCCCTGTTCGGTGATCATTCCCCCTGGGGTGGTCCATGCCTATGCCTGCGTTTCGGACGTGCCCGGCCAGGTGATCAACCTCCCCAACCGTTTGTATCGCGGCCCGGGCAAGAGTGCGCCCGTCGACGAGATCCGCCACGAACTGGACCCCGATTCCCCGTATGTCCGTGACTTCGCGGCGCTCGTCGCGAGGCGTCGATGATGAACTCGCGTCTTCTCGTACTGGGCTGCCGGGGACAGGTAGGCCGCCTGCTCGTGCAGCGCGCCATCGCACAAGGCGTGGTGTTCGAGGCCTTCGACCTGCCCGAACTCGACATCAAGGACGAGGCCGCCATCGACCGCACGGTTGCCGCGTTCGCCCCGACCCACATCCTCAACGCCGCGGCATACAACGCGGTGGATCGCGCCGAGGACGAACCCGAGGCCGCGTTTTCGACCAACGCGATCGGCCCGGCCCGCCTCGCCCTGGCAGCACGACGCGTCGGGGCCGCCTTGGTGCACTACTCGAGCGATTACGTGTTCGATGGCAGGACCACAAACGGCTTTGTCGAAGAAGACCACCCTCATCCTCTCTCCACGTATGGTCAGTCCAAGCTGCTGGGGGATCGCGCGGTCGAGGCCATCTGGGAACGCACTTACATCCTTCGCACGGCTTGGGTCTTCGCCCCGGGGGGCAACAATTTCGTGTCACGGCTCATCGCGCTCGCGGACCGCGGGGTGCCCCTGCGCTTTGTCGACGATCAGTGGGGAACCCCGACCTATGCGGCCGACCTGGTGGACGCGACGTTCGCCCTGCTGCTGCGCGAGGCCCCCTTCGGGCTGTACCACGCGGTAGGCAGCCGTGTCTGTACCCCTTTCGAATGGGCCCGGTCCGCGCTTTCCATTGCCCGGCCCGACACGTCCGTGACGCCCGTGCCAGCCACTGCCTTTTCGACCCGCGCGCCGCGCCCCCAACGCTCGATCCTGCGAAACGCGCGCTTGATGGCCCTCGGGATCGCAATGCCCGATGGCCTCGCTCGTCTGTCCGACTACTTCGAAACCCCGGAGGCCCCATGATTCACGGCAAGAAGGTCGTGGTGGTGATGCCCGCGTACAACGCAGAAAAGACGCTTCAGCAGACCGTGGCCGAGATCCCCCGCGACGTGGTCGATGAGGTCTTGCTGGTCGACGATGCGAGTTGCGACCAGACGGTGGCCGTGGGTCGCGAGCTGGGTTTGCCCGTGATCCGGCACGACCACAACCGGGGCTATGGCGGCAACCAGAAGACCTGCTATCGCGAGGCTCTAAGCCGTGGCGCGGACGTCGTAGTGATGCTGCACCCCGACTATCAGTACACGCCCCGCCTGCTGACCGCAATGTCGTCACTGGTGGCCCAGGGACTCTACGACGCGGTGCTCGGGTCCCGCATCCTCGGCAGCGGCGCACGCAAGGGGGGCATGCCGCTTTACAAGTACGTGGCCAACCGCGTGCTCACCTTCGTCGAGAATCTGCTCGTCGGATACAAACTGGCCGAATACCACACCGGATACCGCGCCTTCTCGCGGCGGGTGCTCGAAACCCTGCCTCTGGACGCCAATTCCGATGACTTCGTGTTCGACAACCAGATGCTCGCGCAAATCATCTACTGGGGCTACGAGATCGGCGAGGTGACCTGCCCGACCAAGTACTTCGAAGAGGCCTCGTCGATCAACTTCCGGCGCAGCACCAAGTACGGTTTCGGCGTGCTGTGGACGGCCCTCCAGTTCCGCCTCAACCGCATGGGACTCCTGCGCAGCGCCATCTTTCACCGGGAGTGAGCGGCATGTTGCAGGAGACGCGAACCCCGGATCCCCGCCGCGCCACCGTCGGGCTCGTCCTGGTTGCGTTCGCGCTGCTGGTTGCATTCCAGGTCCACGGATCCTCGATTTTGCTGCTGGCCGACGACCCGACCGAGCCGAACTACGTGTTCGAGCCCCTGGGGCGCCTGCTGACCGAGGACGTCTTCAGCCCGGACCACGAAACCCTGCGCAAGTTCTTGCTCATGACCCCCCGCGCCATCCGGTCGGACGAATACGCGGTCAGCACGGCGTGGGCATGGGCCCAGGCTGCCCACGACCCACCGTTTCCCGTGGTGAACGAACACATCGGGGTCGGCCAGAACATGCTGCTGTCTTCGTCGACCCCGGTTGCCGCCCCATCGGCCCTGGCACGACCCATCACCTGGGGCTACCTGCTGTTTTCCCCGGGTCATGGGCTCGCCTGGGCCTGGTGGTTTCCCGTGCTCGGGTGTTTCCTGGCGTTGTATCTTCTGCTGTTCGAGGTGCTGCAACGAGATCACCGTCTCGCCCTATTTGGGGCGTTCTGGTTCTGTTTGTCGGCGTATTGCGTCGCATGGTCTTTTTCCCCGGCCCACACCTTGATGTTCCCCCTGCTGCTGTGTTTGTGCGTCTACTACCTGCTGCAGAGCGAGCGACGACACATCCAGATCGCGTCGGGCCTCGGGACCGGTCTGGCCCTGGCCGCCATGGCCATGAATCTGTATCCCCCCTGGTTGGTGCCGCTCGGCTATCTGGCTGTTGTGCTGCTCGTCGGGATGCTGGTGCAGGCTCGGATCAACCCGCTGCAGCGCCTTCGTGACCCCGTGCGGATCGCGTCCATGGGAACGGGTTTGCTGATTGCCGGATGGCTGATCGGGTCGTTCCTGGCGGATGCCTGGCCGGCCATGCAAGCGATCAGCGCCACGGAATACCCGGGGCACCGGTTCAGCACGGGTGGCGATGGCGAGTTCTCGCGTCTGTTCCGAGGCTTCTTCAATTACTGGACGAACGACCGTTTCCCGCACGCGTTCGGCAATCACACCGAGGCCGCGTCGTATTTCCTGCTGCTGCCCGCCGTGCTGTCAGCCGTGTTGTTAACCGGCCGAGCGCGCAAAAACTTCGGCGTGGTCGGGTGGCTGGTGCTGACCTGGTGCGCCGTGCTCTTGTGGTACATGTTCGTGGGATTTCCCGACGGGCTTTCGCGTATCACACTGTTCTCTTACGTCACATCCGTTCGCCTGGATCTCACGCTCGGTCTGTGCGCCATCCTGCTGTGCACGATCCTGCTGAACCGCCTCTCACGTCCGGACCCGGCCCTGCCGCCGCATCGGTGGCATGCGGTCGTGGCCGCAATCGTCATGGCAGGAACCGTGCTCGCAACCGTAGCGGGCTTCGATTCCGAGGTGATCCCGCTATCGACCGCATCGATTGTAATCGTGTGTCTGCTGGCATCCGCCGCGGGCTATGCCCTGGTCGCGGGGATGCGTCGAGCGTTCATGGGGATCATGATCCCGGCCATCCTGCTCACCGGGGCTTTCTTCAATCCCCTGTCCCGGGGAGTCGAGTATTTGGATAGCCAGGAGGTCATCACGGCCGTCAGGACGATCGACCGCGAGCAGGGTTACCCTCTCTGGCTCTCGTACGGGGACGACTTCCGCGACAACAACCTGCTGCCCATGGCCGGCGCCCGCAACTTCTCGTGTACGCACTACTATCCGCAGTGGGAGATCTGGCAGCACTTCGACCTGTCCCCCGAAGCCACGGCCCGCATCAACCGATACGCCCATGTGATGCTGGCCCCGGCCCCGGACGACGTTCCCCCGGTGTTCGAGAACCCCGCACCCGATCAGCTTCGGATCACCATCTCACCTCGGCATGCCGCGTTTCGTGAGCTCGGATCCCGCCTGGTGCTCGGTTTCGGGTCGTCGCAGAAGGGCCTGCGCGACCTGGGACTACCGCTTCTCTACGAGAGTTCCCGCGGACGCTTTTCAATCTTTCGTCTGGACACCGGCAGTGAACGTCCGAACTGAGAGCGTGCTAGCATCCATTTGTTGCCGGGAACCGCATCCCGGCGTCCTGGCATCATCGGGAGGCTCGCGATGTCGCCCCTTTTGACCGTCGTCTTCCTGGCCGTCATGCTGGTGGTGTTCGCCCAGTTTGGCAAGCGGATCGCCGCCCGCCTCTCGCTGGTGTGGTGGCTGGTGCTCGCCTTCATCGTGATCATGTCGATCGACCCGGAGCTGTTCCGGCCGGTAGCCAACTTGCTGGGCGTGCAGGTCATCAGCAATTTCTTCCTGGCGGCCATGATCATCTTCCTGTTCATCCAGACCATCGAGCACAACATCGGCAGCACGCGGGCATCGCGCGCCATCCGCCGTCTGGTTTCGATGTCGGCCGCACGGGCATTCGTGCCCCGGCATACACCACCCCCCGGCGCAGGCGATGCCCCGACCGCGCTGCTGGTGATGCCGTGCCTGGACGAGAGTGCGTCGCTGCCGCAGGTTCTGCCGCGCCTCGACGAGATCGCCGCAGCAAATCCTGCGATTCTGCCGTGCATCGTGGACGACGGCTCGCGCGATGCGACCCCGGCCATCCTGGCCGAACGGATGCCTGACGCCTTCACGTCGCACGACGTGAACATCGGCGTGTCGGGTGCCTTGCTCACGGGATTCGTGATCATGCAGCGTCTGGGCTTGGACTACGTGGTGCAGTGCGATGCGGATGGGCAGCACCCGGTCGAACTGGTGCCGGCCATGGTTCGCGAGGCACGACAAAGCGGCGCGGATCTGTTGATCGGGTCGCGGTTCGCCGCCACCCCCCTGACCCGGGATGGCGGCGCGCACCACAACGCCCGCAGCACCACTCCCATGCGCCGTCTGGGTCTGTGGTCCATCTCGCAGGTGCTTCGACTGTTCGACCGACGCACGCGCATCGCGGACCCGACCTCGGGCTTCCGGGTCTATTCACGTCATGCCGTGAACACGCTTCTGAAGAACATGCCCGACGACTACCCCGAACCGGAATCGATCGCCATCTTGATGGTGCAGGGCCTCTCGATCCGCGAATGCCAGGTCCCCATGCAGGCGCGGACCGGGGGGCGTTCGAGCATTCGCGGTTTGCGTCCCATGCTATACATGGTCAAGGTCATGAGCGCCCTGCTGGGCCTGCGGATTCGAACCCTGTTCGGGCCTCATGCGTAGCGGCGTTGCAGCAGCATCAGCAGATAGACGAGATAGCCTGAAAGTGCCACGGCCATGCCCGCACCGATCAGGATCGACCCGAAGCGACGCCCCATCATCATGATTCGGCCTGGCAGGCCCGTCCACGACGATGCCCACGCATCGGTTTCATCGCCTGGTCCGCCCCATCCCCCGATCAGGCGCGGAAGCATGGGCAGCCAGGCCATGAGCATCGGCATGAAATAGCGCGGCTGAAGCCCGCTGACGTTGTCGGCTCCCGGGGCCGTCCAGGTGACGTACAGCACGAACACCGTGAGCATGCCGGTCAGCCACAGTGCGATCATCCAGACCAACCCGCACGGCAGCAGGACCATGGCCTCGAGGCCAAGGGCGCGCCCAAGCGAATGGTTGCCCCATCGCCGATTCACCTCCCGGATCCGCCACCGAATGGCCAGGGCCAGATCAAGCATGATCGCAACCCACAATATCAGGCGATACCACGTTGCCACGTCGCTGTTGAGCGGGGTATCCAGCCATCCCAGGGTCCCGAACAAGATCCCCACGCCCGAATACTCCATGGTCTTGCGGTGCAGCAGGCCCAACACGCGCCCCGGGTCATCCCGAAATGCCGCAAGTTGCGCGGCCGGGGCCGAAACGGTCTGCCGGGGGTCCGGAGCAGCCTCGCCCCGGTCTTCGATGCCGCGCGTGAACCCGGTGCCGACGTAGATGCAACACGCCGATACCACCACCCCGGCCAATAGCCAGGCCAAGGCGCGCCGACTGCGCAAGACCCGGTCAAAGCGCTGCGTCCATGCCGCGGTGTCTTCGATGGCCAGCATCTGACAGCCATTGCCCACGATCACTCCGGCCGCCACCAACGGCACGATCACCGGTTTGGTGAAGGCCGCCGCAAGGCCCAGCAGCGAAAACAGGGCCCAGTCCACCACGCGCACCTCGCCGGGCAGAAGCATGAACGTCACCAGCGAAATGATGAAGGCATTGACCACCACGTCCGCTGACAGCGAGAAGGCCTGCTGCACGAACAGAGGGGCACAAGCGATCACCATGAGCGTGAGCACCCCAGGAGTACCATCGCCCCCCCGAACCCGCGCCAGATGCTGCAATCGCCAAAGCAGACCGAAGATCAAAACCCCCGCCAGGATTCGGGAGGCCAGGAAGATGAAGTAGGCGCCCCTGGCGCTGTGGGCCTCGGCCCCGAAGATCCATCGGGTCAGCATGAACTGCGGGTAGGTCAGAACCGTGCCGTAGCCCACGTCGAGGGCATCGACGCGGCACGGGGCAATCTCGTCGCTCAGGGACTCGTACACCCCGGAACGAACCTTCTGGTTGCCATGAAAGGCGATCCTCTGTCGCTCGAACGGCACCGTGAGGTCCGTGAGGGCGTTGCAACCCTTCCATTCCGGGTTGGACAGACGTTCGTATCGCTGTATCGCGGTCTTCCAGTGCAAGTCCTCGTCGGGTACCTGGAAGGCCGGCAGGGCGATGGTGAACACCAGGCCCAGTGCCAGGAACCCGGCCATCACCACGGTCGAAACCAGCGGCATGGTGGGGGGAAAAGGCCTCTTCATGCGTGTCTTACCCCGGGCTCATGGCACGCGGCCTGGCCGGAACCCCAACCACCGTAGCGCCCGCCTCGACGTCCCGGGTCACCACGGCGCCCCCTCCCACGGTCGCGCCCGCCCCAATGGTCAAGCCTTGCAGGATCGTGGCATGGGTCCCGATCAGGCATCCGTCGCCTACCCGCACGCCCCCGGACACGGTCACCCCCGGGTTGACGACGCAAGCGTTGCCAATGACCACGTCATGACCGTAGGTGCAGTTCAGATTGAACACGTTGAACGACCCAATCGTGATGTCCGTGGTGAACGTGCTGCGGGCGCAGATCACATTGCCCTGCCCGATCCGGATCCGCTCCTGGTCCCAGATGGTGCCAGGATGGAGCAGATTCGGGAAAGTCAGGTTCGAACGGCCACCCAGCCGATCCCACATGGCCCGCAGTACGGCCGGCGCGCCCACCCCCGCGGCCACAGCCGTGGGCATGGTTTCGAGCAGGGCCTCGGTCCCGATGATGGTATGGCGCCCCACGGCCTGACCCACTCGGTCCGGGGCAACCTCCACGAACCCGAGCAGGTTCCAGGTGGGCGTGATCTCGTTGATTTCACGAATCAAGAAGGCCACCTCCCGGGCAAACCCGCCGGCCCCCAGGATCACGATATCCTGCATGCACGCCCCCTCTTTCAGGCCTTCAGGAATGCGCCGATCTCCCGGCAGATCCGGTCCACCTGCTCGCGCATCAGCCCGGGCCAGCTCGGCAGGTTCATCCCGCGCCAGCCGAGGTGCTCGGCCACCGGGTGCTGCTGGAACTTCGTCGCATACATGGGCATGGTGTGGGCCGGGTAGAACAGAGGTCGCGTCTCGATGCCCGCAGCGGCCAGCGCATTGCGCAACGGCTCGCGCAGCGCCGGGTCGCGCACCAGGATCGAGCACATCCAGTAGGAGTGCCGCACGTCACCCACCTCGCGGTGAAATTCCACCGGCATTCCGGACAGGGATTCGCGGTACCAGTCAGCCACGGCCCGCTTTGCAGCGATGAGTTCGTCCGCGCGTTCGAGCTGCGCCAGCCCAATCGCTGCGCAGATGTTGGTCATGCGGTAGTTGTATCCGATCACGTCGTGCCAGTACTGCCGTTTTTTGGCCAGACCCTGACCCTTGAAATGCACCGCCCGGTCATACAGGGTCTCGTCGTTGGTCACGACCATCCCACCCTCACCTGTGGTGATGGTCTTGTTGCCGAAGAAGCTGTATGCCGCAATGTGTCCGAACGTGCCGACGTGACGCCCCTGGTAGAGCGTTCCAAAGGCCTCGGCACAATCCTCGATCAGAAACAGGCCGTGGTCTTTGGCCAGGGTCGTGAGTGAGGCCATGTCACAGGGATGCCCGTACAGATGGACCGCCATGATGGCCCTCGTCCGCGGCGTGATCTTGCGCGCCACGTCGTCCGGGTCCATCTGCCACGTGTCGGGCCGCGAGTCCACAAACACCGGCGTGGCACCGGTGTATGCGATGGCATTGACCGACGCGATGTAGGTCAACGTCGGCACGATCACCTCGTCGCCGGGACCGATCCCCAAAGACACCAATGCCAGGTGCAAAGCCACGGTTCCGTTGCACACCGAGGCGGCGTACTTGACCCCCGTGCGCTGCGCGAACCCGTCTTCGAACGCCTCGATGAAGCGCCCGCGCGACGAGATCCAGGTCGAGTCGAGGCATTCGTTGACGTACGCCTTCTCGTTACCCGACAACGAAGGTTGATAGACCGGTATCCTATCCACGGCGGGCTCCTTCGATGGCCTTGTCGAACACAGCGAGATACTTCCGAGCGGTCTGCTCCCAGGTGAACCGTGACAGTGCCTGTTGCGACGCGATGGCGTCGGCCTTCGCGCGGGCGGGGTCTGCCAGAATCGGATGGATCTGTTGAGCGATGTCCTCGGGGCTGCGCGGATCGAACACCGCGGCCTTGACGCCTTGGACCTCCAGATGTTCGATGAAGGCCGGGATGTTCGACATGGCCACGGGCACGCCACGCGCCCATGCGTCGATGCCGGGCCCGTTCCCCGCCTCGTACAGGGAGGTGGAAACCACGACCGAGGCACGCTGGATCAACGCGTCCATCTGCATGTTGCTCACGTACCCGAGGCCAAACACGTCCTGCTCGCCAAAGCCCAGTTCGACTCCGATGCCACAGGCGTGCCCGTTCATCCGCTCCATTCCCGGCCCGGTCAGAACCAGGCACACGTCGTGTCCCATGGCACGAAGCCGCGGGATGGCCGCGAGCAGCGGGCCGAGGTTCTTGTGCGCGCTGGGGTTCGTGGGGTACAGGATGTAGTCCTTTCGAATGCCGAGGTCCTCGGTCACAATGCGTCGATCTTCCCCTTCGGCAATCTGCGACACGACACTCATGGCCGCCAGGTGCACGACCTCCACGCGGTGAGCATGCTCGGGATAGAACTTCGCCAGTTCCCCGGCCATGAAGTGAGTCGACACCACGGGGGTCGACCGGGCCAACCACACGGGCATCTCCCGGCAAATCATGTCGTAGTAGGACTTCGGAAAGGTCGGGCTGCCCGTAAAATAGTAGCGGTAATTGAAGTCGTGGAAGATCCCGACCATGGGGCACGTCAGCAACGGACAGCGCAACAGAAAGGGCCAGGGAAAGAACGCAAGGTCGAAGTCCTTGACCTTCTTTTCGAGCTCTCGGTGGACCGCGCCGGAAAGGTACACCGGCAAGAAGCGCAGCCGATCGCCGTACTTGATCTGGAGCTTGCGAAAGGCGTATTTCGAGTCCTCGATCCCCCACAGGCCCTCGTTGGCCAGGACCGTGGAGCGCAGTTCCCGGATACGGATGTCGAGGGGGGGGAACTCGTCGTAGATGGCCTCGCGGACCATGCTGGCCCGGCTGCCGAAGTAGGTGATCTCGAGCTCTGGCCTCAAGCGCTTCAATGCAGGCAGCAGGGCGCGCACCACCCGGCTTCCGCCTCCGGGATTGCCCACGTGGTCGATCACGGCCAGTTTCATGAAACAATCCATTCCAAATCCAATGCGGATGATTCACGCGCGCCCCGGCAATGTCAAGAGCGGGATCCGTGGAGGGTGCACGTCCAGGTCCACGAGCGATATCGGTGCTGCTTCCCGTCTTGTTTCACTCACCACTTTTCAGCCGCGCGCCCCTGCCCTGCACCTTGTACCACCCGCTCCAGGTGAGATACAGTGGGCCATGCTTTGCGTGCCGGGTGCGACCACCACACGCACAGATCGGAGAAGTGGATGACCCCTCGCCACCCCAGGCCCGACCGCTGGCATGAGCGTGTTCTGCAGCAGGTGCGGGCATCACCGATCGGGTGGCGGCTCTTGTCTGGCACCTTCTGGTCCTTGGGCGGCGCCTTCGTTCCCCGTTTTCTGGAACTGCTTCTGGCCGTGATCGTGGCCCGCTGGCTCGGAAAGGTGGGCTTCGGCGAATACAGTTCGGTCCTGAGCACCATCTTCACGGTCAGTCTGATCGCCGGGCTCGGGCTCGGCACGACCGCGACCCGTTACATCGCAACGAGCCGGGGGCATGGACCGCAACAGACGGGACAGATCCTCTCGTTCGTCATGTCTGCCGCATGGATCAGCGGGGGTATCTTCGCCGTCGCCTTCTGGTTGTCGGCACCCTGGTTGGCCGAACGCGTTCTCGACAACACGGGTTTGACGCATCTGCTGCGGGTCGGAACCCCGTGGCTGGCGTTTGGCGTGGTCAGTGGGGTTCAGGGCGGCGTGATGATCGGCTTCGAGGAGTTCCGTCGCCTGGCCGTATTCAACACGTTGGCCTATGCCAGTCTGTTCCTGGCCGTTGTAGCCGGAGCCCATTGGAACGATCTGACGGGCGCCTTCTGGGGCCTGTCAGCGGGCGGCGCATCGACCTGTCTGATCATGCAGGCGGGTGTGCGGCGCATCATGCGCGAGAGAGGGCTTCGCTTCGAGCCGCAAGCCTGGCAAACACTCCTGCCACTGTTGTGGCGCTATAGCCTGCCCATCTACGTGTCCAGTCTGCTGACGCCGGTGGTCAACTGGTTGTGTCTGGCCCTGGTGGTGCGGCATCCGCAGGGCTACGCGGAAGTAGCGGTCTACAATGCCATCATGCAGTGGTTCGTGGTCGTATCCTACCTGGCATCGATCGTTGCCCAGGCAAGCTTCCCGGTCTTTGCCGAGCGGGTTGGCCAGGGGGATTCTGCCAGCTTGCGACGACTGCTGCTCGCGGCCATCACAGCGACGGCCGCCCTGGTCGTCCCGATCATCGCGATCGGCAGTTGGTTCAGTTCGGAGCTCATGGGCATCTACGGCCAGAGTTTCGTGTCCGCCCACAACACTCTGCCGCTGGCCCTGGTTGCCGCAGGGATCTTCGGCCTGGCGATGCCAGCCGCACAACTGGTGATCTCGTCGAGCGGGATCTGGAAGGCGTTCGGGGTGAATCTGGCATGGGGTGCGCTGACCTTGGGTTTGGGCGCGTGGTGGCTCGATCGGGGTGCCGAGGGCCTCTACGCGGGCCGGCTCGCCGGATGCCTGGTCTACGCGATTGGAATGGGAATCCTGGCGATGCGGACCATTCGCCTGGTTTCGCAAGACGCCCACGCCGCCCGCGCCGTCACGCCAGTTGACCCTGCCAGTAGTCGATGATCGAACGCAGTGAATCCTGAAGGGAAATCTGTGGCGTCCAGCCGCTCAAGGCATTCAGGCGCGCAAATGAACCCACGACGATCCGGTTCTCGATCGGCCTTCGAAGCGATTCGTCGACCTCGATGGGCGGCCGGATGCCCGTCACTTCCATGTACATCGAAACGATGTCCCCGATCGAATGCCCCAGCCCGCTGCAGATGTTGTATGTGCCGCCAGCAACCCCTTGCTGAAGCAGGACATGATAGGCCCGCACCACATCCCTGACATCGAGAAAATCCCGGATCACACCGGCATCCCCCGTGGTCACGGCCGTGCGCCGTCCGAGCATGAACTCGACGAAGCGCCGCCCGATCGCGCTGACCACGAAACGGTCCGACTGCCCCGCCCCGACGTGATTGAACGATCGCGTGCACACGATGTCCATTCCGAAGCCTTCGGCATACACCCGCGACAGGTCTTCCTGGGCCACCCGAGCCGCGGCATAGGGACTCGCCGGTCGAAGGGGCTGTTCCTCCCGCAGCGGAATGTCTTCCGGGCGGACCACGCCGTATTCCTCGGACGAGCCAACGCTCAGGACCCGGCAGGTTGGCACGTGCGTCCGAAGGGCGTCGAGGAGGTTGAGGAAGATGTTGGTATTGTTCTTGAAGCTGTCGACGGGATGCTTCCAACTGTACTGTACCGAACTGCACGAGGCCAGATGAACCACGCGGTCCGGCCGGACCTCCTCGACGAGCCGCCCCACGGCATCGTCATCGAGCAGGTCGAGTTGCCGAAAGGCCACGGTGTCAGGAAGTCCCCACGGCGGTGTGGCGGCGTCCACGCCGTGCAACAAGACATCTGGTTCCCGGGCGAGCAGACGCTCGATCAGATAACGTCCGACGAATCCGGAACAACCGGTGATCAGGATTTTCATGGGCTGGTTGTTGTTCCTCCCCGCATCATACACCCCGTGCCAGGACATCCTGATAGACCCTGATCGTCTCTTGCGCCGTTCTCGCCCACGAGAAAGACCTCGCCCGCTCCAGGCCCCTCGACACCAGTTCCGCCCGCCGGGTCTCGTCGGATATGACCTTGAAGATGGCGCCGGTCATCGACACCTCGCTGGCGGGATCGAAGTACGCGGCCGCATCGGCCGCGATCTCCGGGAAACAGCTTGCCTCACTGATCACGCAGGGACATCGGCATGCGAACGCCTCGAGGAGCGGAATTCCGAAGCCTTCGTAAAGCGACGGAAAGACGAACGCCCGGGCGCCCTGGTAAAGACCGGCTAGTTCGCCATCCGAAACCCCGGCTTGCGCAAAGCGATCGTGCACTCGAAGCGCATCGAACAGGTCCCGCTCGCCGGGCGTGAAAGCCCCACCCCCCACGCACACGACCTGCAGGTCCGTCTGCTCGCGAAGGATGGGCACAACCGCCCTCACGAACCGGTCGAAGTTCTTGTACCCGGTCCGCACACCCACGAACAGCAGGTACGGTTTCTCGAGGTCCAAGCGGGCGCAGGGCATCGCCGAGGCCGGATCCAGGGAACCGGCCAAATGCACGACCACCACGCGCGACGGATCTAAGCCGTAGAATCGGACGGCATCCTGCTTCGTGTGCTCGGAGATGGCAATGACCTTCGCGGCCTGCTGCGCCAGGATCTTCTTGCTGTCGATCCAGCGCGAGGTGACGAGCTTCGAGTAGATTCCCCGGCGCGGGAACAGTTCCGGAAAGACCTCGGGCGTCATGTCGAGCAAGGTGAGCACGAACGGGCGTTTGCCGATCGCCCCCAGAAAATAGGGATCGAAAAAGGTCGGATGGAAGACGTCATAGGCCCCCCGTTCGACGCAACGCCGGGACACCCGACGGTTCAGCAGATATCGCGCAAGCCAGCGGATTGCGGAGGATCGCCCGAGCCAGCGCGACACATCCCGGGCCTCGTGGCGCTCGAGCATGCGGAGATACTCGTTGTCCGAGTATTTGAGAGCCAGCTCGAATTCCACTGCGTCGTGTCGAGCAAAGGCCTTCATGAGTTCGAAGAAATAGCGCGAGATTCCGCCATAGGTCTGGTAACTGAAGATCTGGTGATCGAACAAGATCTTCATGCCGATACCGTCACCCCCGATGCCATCACACATGCAGCAGGCTCACCGTCCCTTGAACGTGTCTTGATTCGCCTCGAACCAGCGCACCGTATCCTCGAGACCCGCGCGCAGGGTCCGCTTCGGCGTCCACCCCATCGCGGCCAACCGGCTTACGTCGAG
>CAYRIB010000021.1:0-36438 GCA_964424165.1 uncultured Myxococcales bacterium
GCAGAAATGCTTTGCCAAGGCACTGTTCATGCGGCCCCGCACGGCCGAGGAAACGGCAGCACTGCGCGAAGATTGAGGTGGATCGCATCGGTCTAAGACGCGACTGCCAAGAAGACGACACCCAAACTGCCCGACATATCTGCGAAAATCCGCTCCGCGGTCAGAACCGCCGCATCCCGGCTACCGTCGCGCCTCGTCCCCCCAGGGCTGGGGCTCATGACGGGCCCATTGCTCTAATGCCTTCGATTTGCCACAATGTACGCGGAATTGCGCGTCCCCATAGGAGGTATCGTGCGTCCCATCACGGCAGTCCTGGCGGCCCTCGTGGCCATGGCCCTGGTTGTTCCGGCACGGGCCACGACCTTCCGCTTCCCTCTTGTGGACCCGTATGCAGAATCGATCCTGCCCGATCCGATCGGGTGCGACCACGACCCCGTGAATCACGGCGGGACTGGGCACCTCTGCCTAGCCTATGACGGGGCCGAGAACTTTCCGCACTGCTACGACGAACACGAAGGCACGGACTTCATCCTGGCGGGAGGATTCGCGGCCATGGATGCGGGCAGTGTGCCCGTGGTCGCGGCTGCGGACGGCACCGTGATCGCTGCGGTCGACGGAAACTTCGACCGCTGTGCCGCGGACGCCTCGGCCCCCGGCGGGATCTCGTGCAAGGAAGTCGTGGACGGTGAGGTGGTGCAGCACCCGTTGCTGTCGAACCACGTGTGGATCCGGCATGCCGACGGGCTGGAAACCGGGTACTACCATCTCAAGAAGGGATCGGTGCTCGTGAGCGTGGGACAGACGGTCGCCTGCGGCGATGTCATCGGCCTCGTCGGCAGTTCCGGGATCTCGGCCACGCCCCATCTGCACTTCGAGGTGAGCGACGGTGCGGGCGGGTTCGTCGACCCGTACGCCGGGGTCGCGAGTCAGGCGACGAGCTACTGGGTGCAGCAGGAAGGTTGCTTCGGCCTGCCCGGGGCCTTGTGCGAGGGCCAGATCGGGGATGCATGCGACCCGGAGGTGGTGACGCCCGAACCCATCGCGGATTCGGCCGAAGAGGCCGTGCCATCCTCGGACGCCACACAACCGCCCGCGGACGTCGATACCCCGAAGGAGACATCCGTCGATATGGCAAACGACGAGAGCCCCGAAGCCGGGATGGTTGAAAATGATGTCTTGGCCGATGCCTCGGACGACGAAGGGGCGATCGCGGCACGTGCCGGGGAGGGATGCTCCTACACCCCATCTTCGGCCGGGTCCGCAGGGGGGCTGCTGCTTCTGTGTGCCGGACTCGGGCTGCTCGTCGTGCGTCGCCTTCGTCGGAGGCTCGGCGCATGGCTGGTGGTTGGCCTCATGGGATGTGCGTCGGGGGGCTCGGCGACCCTGGTGCCCTTGGACGTTTCGACCGACGCCTTTTTGTCGCCCGACTTCGGGGAGGTCGTGACGGACCAGGATGTGATCGAATCGCACGACATCTGGACCGAGGCATTTTTGGAGGACGGCCTCGATCCCGATGCGGGGGACGTGGGGCCGGTGGACGCACAGGACGATGCGGTTGCCGCAGATGGGATCACGGCCGATGCCGCCGAAGACACCTTGTGGGATGACCCTGGAACGATCGACGATGCCCTCATCGAGGTTACGGACACGACTACCGAGGATCTTCTGGCCGATCTGCTGGGCGAGGTGCCCTGCGACCCGTCGGTGATCCCCGAGGCTCCGATCGAGGTCTGGCAGCGCCTCGACAGCTACGGCGTGGTGCTGCTGGGGGCAGCGAATCACCGGGGCCAGGACGTGGTAACCAACCCCGGAAAACCGCAGGTCCTGATCGGAAAGTTTGCATATGGCGCCACGGACAAGGACCTCAAGGGCGAATGGGTGGACGTCTTCGTGCAGGCGTCTTTTTGCGGGCCGTGGAAGAAGCTCGGCTCGGCCCTGACCAGCGACGAGGGCGAACACGGGGATACCTACGGAGTGCCCGACGACGGAGGCATGGTGTTCTTCGAGGTGCCTGCGGCCGACCGGCTCGGACGCGGGGTGTGGCCCGTGGCCATGCGGGTGCGCGGGGATCATTCGATGGCGCGCGTGAATCTGTACGTGGTGTCCCCGGGAACCACGGCCGTGGTCTTCGACATCGATGGCACCCTGACCGTGTCGGATGCCGAGATCTGGTCGCAGGTCGCGGACCCGGACTACGTGCCCGTGATGTTTGCCGAGGCGGACCGCTTGACCCGAACCTGGGCCAGCAAGGAGTATCTGCTGTTCTACCTGACCGGTCGGCCGAATCTTCTGATGAACATCACCAGGGACTGGCTGACCGGGCAGGGGTTTGCCCCGGGCGTGGTGCACGTCACGGATACCGACGGACAGATCTACCCGACGAACAACGGGGTCGGACGCTTCAAAGCCGAGTTCCTGACCCGCATGCAGGGCCTGGACATCACCTTCTTCGGGGCGCACGGCAACGCCAAGACCGACATCTTCGCTTACCAGTCCGCGGGGATCCCGAACGCACGCATCTTCATCATCGGACCGAACGGGGGCAAGGAAGGAACCGTGGCGGTCACCTCTTACCCCTCGCTCATCCCGATCATTCTGACGCTCGGGGATGGCAACTACACGCCCTGAACGCGATCAAAACCATGCATCCGTCATGGCTAAAGGGCTTGGCTTTCCAACCCTTATCCGCTAGAATCTGCCGGATTCGTGAGGAGGCATCGCCTTGAAGACATCATCAGCAAATGCGCTCAGCAAAATGGTTCTCGTGCTTGTGGCCGTGCTCATGACCTCCGCGGCCATGGCTGCCGAGAACCCGAAGGTGAACGTGAACACCTTCCGGCAGAGCGTGCACCCCGGGGATATCCTCAACGTGCAGACCGCCAACATGACGAAGTCGCTCGGATGGGGAGCGTCGTTGTGGCTGACGCTCAATCACCAACCCCTGCGCATCATGAACGAGCGCACGGGCGACCTGATGCACCAGGCCGTGACCAACCAGTTCGTGGCGGACGTGATCGCCAGCATCAACTTCTTCGACTACATCGACCTCGGCGTGGACATCCCTCTGTTCATCATGTCCAGTGGGGACGAGCCGTCGGCCATGACCACCCTCGAACAGGCCAAGGGGTTCGCGCTCGGGGACGTGCGTCTTGGCCTCAAGGGGTCGTTTCTGCGCCACGGCGGCAACGGCTTCGGTCTGGCCCTGGGCGAGGACGTGACCTTTCCCACGGCCACGAAGCGGAACTTCTCGGGCGACGATGGAATCACCTCGACCACCATGCTGATCATGGACTACCAGCACAAGGGCTGGTTGGTCGCGCTCAATGCCGGCGTGCGGATCAAGAAGAACGTGGACGACCTCGGACACGACCTTGGCAACCAACTCCTGGCCTCGCTCGGCCTCGTGGTGCCGATCGTGTGCGACGTGGTCGAGGGCATTGGGACCGCCGAGATGCGGACCAAGCTGACCGCGCCGTTCGACACCAAGTACGACAATGCCTTGGACCTGCTTGGCGGCGTGCGCCTGCGCTTCGACCAGTTCTCGATCCTGGCCGCGGCCGGGGCGGGCGTGCTCAACGGCTACGGCAGTCCCAAGGTCCGTGCCACCCTGGCCGCGTCGTGGGAACCGAAGATCGACCGCGGGTGCTGCGAGGATCGCGATGGCGACACGGTGTGCGATTCGGATGACGACTGCCCCGACGAATTCGGGCTCGTGGTGCTCAAGGGCTGTCCGGACCGTGACGGCGACGGGATCCGCGACCGCGACGACCGTTGCCCCGACGACCCGGGACCGCGTGAATTCCAGGGCTGCCCGGACCGCGATGGCGACCAGATCCCCGACATCGATGACCGCTGCCCGGATCAGCCCGGCCCGCGCGAATTCCAGGGCTGCCCGGACACGGACGGCGACGGCCTGTGCGACCCGGACGACGATTGCCCGCTCGACCCGGGCCCGCGTGAACTCAAGGGCTGCCCGGACCGCGACGGGGATGGCGTGATTGACCGCAATGACCGCTGCCCGGACGTGAAGGGCCTGCCCGAACTGCAGGGTTGCCCGCCCGCGCCGACCAAGGTCAAGCTGACCGAAAAGAAGATCGAGATCCTTGAAATGGTGTTCTTCGAGTTCGACAAGGCCGTGATCATGTCCGAATCGTTCGACCTCCTGAACCAGGTGGCCGGTGTGTTCAAGGAGCACCCGGAGATCACCCGGGTCGAGGTCCAGGGTCACACGGACAACAAGGGCGGCCGGACCTACAACATGAAGCTGAGCCAGGCCCGGTCCGAGGCGGTCATGTTGTACCTCACGAACGCCGGGGTGGAACCGGATCGACTCGAGGCGCACGGTTACGGCTACACGAAGCCGATCGCGACCAACAAGACCGAGGAAGGCCGGGCCAAGAACCGCCGGGTCGAGTTCGTGATCAAGGGCAAGAGCCGAGGCCCTGACGGCAAGACCGTGATCGAGACCCCGGTAGAAGTCCCCGTCGAATAGCTGCCATTTTGGGACTGCGCAAGCTTGCTTGCGCTTTTTGCCCACCGCTTCCGTGTTTCACGCAACCGTCCTATAATCTCCCCAGAATCCACCGCAGGAGGCACCATGCTCACCCAGATCCAGCAACTGTTCCAATGGCTCGAAAAGGAGAGTTCCCTCACCCAGATGTGGAAACTCCTTCTTCGGGTGTTCGCCATCGGGATCCCATTGGCCCTGCTGCTGAAGTCCATCGAACTTTGGCGGGCGATCGGGGGGGCCTCGATGCCGGTCCGGATGACGCTGGGCATGGTCGTGCTTCAGCTCGGACTCATCGGGGTGGCTCTGTGGTCGCTCGGCGTGCTGTGGGCGCGCTCGAACAGCCCCCTTGCCGATGCGCCCGGAAAGCGGTTTCCCCTGCTGCTGCTGGCCATCCCCGGATGCCGCGCGGTCGGCGAAGTCGTGGCCGGATCCATGGTGATCATGGGGGTGTTCGGGGCGCTGGCAACCTGGGTGTCGGGAGCCGGCACCCGAATGCTCGGACTGCCCATCCCCGGGGGCATGGGAGGCGGCACGTTCACGTCGGGCATGAGCACCATGCTGTTCGGTCTGCTCGGGGCCTTTGTGGTGATCCTGGTGTCCTACCGCATGGCCGAGTGGGTCGGTCTGGCCTTGTCCGTGGAACGGAGCGTGCGCAAAACGGCGGAATCAACGGGCGAAGTGCCTGCTCATCGGCCTGTGACCGCGGCCTCCCACCCCGAGACCAAACCACCGGCACCGTGACCCGCGCCCCGTTCAGTCCAGATGGAATCCACGCTCGTTTGCGCGAAACACGCCACGTTCCGTGATGATCGCGGTAATCAAATCCCACGGCGTCACATCGAACGCGGGATTTCGGACCTTGACGCCGTCGGCTGCGATCCGGGTCTGACCCACGAACAGCACTTCATCGATGGGGCGTTCCTCGATCGGGATGTGCGAACCATCGGGAATCGAGGGATCCAGGGTACTCGAGGGCGCGGCCACGTAGAACGGGATATGGTGGCGTGCAGCCAAGACCGCGTGGGTGTAGGTGCCGATCTTGTTGGCCGTGTCCCCGTTCGCCGCGATCCGGTCCGCGCCCACGATCACGGCGTCGATGCAATTTGTGGCCATGAGGTGACCGGCCATGTTGTCCGTGATCAGGGTCACGTCGAACCCGTCGCGAACCATCTCCCAGGCCGTGAGCCGGGCGCCCTGGAGATAGGGCCGCGTTTCGCAGGCGATGACGCGGATGTCCTTGCCGGCTTCGGCCGCGGCCCGGATGACTCCGAGCGCGGTCCCGTAGCCCCCGGTGGCCAGGGCCCCGGCATTGCAGTGCGTCATCACTGTGGCGCGGTCGGGAAGCAGGGCGGCCCCATGCTGCCCCATGGCACGGTTCATGGCCACATCCTCGTCGAGGATGCGCAACGCCTCCGCGACCAGAACCTCGCGCAAGCCGGAAGCGGTCTTGGACGGCGCAAGCAAGCTTGCGCTTTGGGGTTCTGAATCGGGGCGCAGGTCGGCAACAGCGGCAGCAAGCTGCCGCACTCCAAGATCAGTTTGGGAGTGCGCAAGCTTGCTTGCGCTTTGTCCCCGCCACGCCCGGGCCACCGCCTGCATCCGCCCCGTGGCCCATGCCAGATTCACGGCCGTTGGGCGTGCCGCGTTCAACCGGCCTACGGCCTCGTCGATCGCCCGATCCATCGCCTCTGGCTCATCCGGTGCCAGACAAGCCGCGAGCGCCACCCCCATGGCTGCCGCAATCCCGATGGCCGGTGCCCCGCGCACCACCATGTCCCGGATGCCCGCGACCACGGCGGCCACATCGTCGCATTGCACGTAAACCTCGGCACCGGGCAGGCGCCGCTGGTCGAGCAGCACCACGGCCCCATCGCGCCAGGCCACGGGTCGCACACGCTCGGAAATCATGACAACTCCGCTGGACCGAGCAGACGCTTGAGCAAATCCGAGGCCACGGTGGCGTTGGCCTTTCCCCGGGTCGCCTTCATCACCTGACCCACGAAGAACGCCAGAAGCGCGGTCTTGCCGCCGCGATAGCGCGCGACTTCGTCCGGGTGTGCCGCGATCACCGCACGCGCAGTTTCCTGCAGGGCATCCTCGGTGCCGATCTGGCCCCCTGTTTCGGCAAGCACGCGATCGAGCGATTCGCCCGCAAATGCCTTGGCAAAGGCCTCCTTGGCCATGGTCAAGGTCAGGCGACCCGATTCCACCTCGGCGAGCAGGCGGGCCAGTTCGCCGGGATTCACCGGGATGTCCGCGCCACCCTTGCGCGCGTTCTTCAGCGCGGCCAGCACCTCGGTCAGGATGAAGTTCGCGGCCTTGTGTGCCGGGGCACCGGCCGCAATGGTCGCATCCAGATACGCACCCAACGCGGCTTCCGAACAAAGGGTCTCTGCCGCGGCCTCGGGCAGGCCATGCACCTGCATGAAGCGCCGGCGGCGGTCGCCCGGCAGTTCCGGAAGGTTCGTGGCCTCGAACGCAATCAGGGCGTCGTCGATCACGAGAGGGGGCAGGTCCGGTTCCGGGAAGTACCGGTAGTCGTGCGCCTCTTCCTTGCTGCGCAGGGTGCGGGTCTCGCCCGTGTCTGCATCGAAGGTACGCGTCTCTTGCAGGATGCGCTGGCCCGCGTTCAGTGCGGCGATGTGGCGGGTGATCTCGAAGTTCAGGGCCCGCTCGAGGAAGCGGAAGCTGTTGAGATTCTTGACCTCCGACTTGGTGCCGAGCGTGGTGGTGCCGACCGGTCGAACCGACACGTTCGCGTCGCAGCGCAGACTTCCCTCTTCCATGTTGCCGTCGCACACGTCCAGATACATCAGCAACGTCCGCAGTTCCTTCACGTAGGCCGCGGCCTCGGCCGGGCTTCGCAGGTCCGGTTCGCTGACGATTTCGATCAGAGGTACCCCACAGCGGTTCAAATCCAGGTAGGTGCGATCGGTCAGTGGGTCGTGGACGTCCTTGCCCGCGTCCTCCTCGAGGTGGATGCGGTTGATCCGAATGGGGCGCGCCGCGTCCGCGGAGCCAATCACGATGTGCCCGCCCTCGCACAGGGGCTCGTCATACTGGGTGATCTGGTAGCCCTTGGGCAGGTCCGGATAGAAGTAGTTCTTGCGGGCGAAACGGCTGCGCGTTCGGATGCGGCAGTTCGTGGCCAGGCCCACCTGCACGGCCATTCGGGCCACCTCTGCGTTGAACACGGGCAGCGAGCCCGGCAAACCCAGACAGACCGGACAGGTGTTGGTGTTCGGTGGGGCCCCGAAGGCGGTGGAACAGGCACAGAAGACCTTGCTGCGCGTCTTGAGTTGCGCGTGGATCTCCAGGCCGATAACGGCCTCGAACGCTTCCATGGATCCTCCTAACCAGCGGATTCGAACCCGGCCGCCGCGTTGAACACCCCCGATTCGTCGAAGGCGCGACCGATGAACTGCAAGCCCACCGGGTGTTTGGCCCCGTCGTCGCCCATGGGCACCGAAATGGCCGGCAGCCCTGCCAGATTCACCAGAACCGTGAGCGCATCGAGCACGTACATCTGAAGGGGGTCTGCGATGCGTTCGCCCAGGCGTACGCTGGCCACGGGCGAGGTCGGGGTCACCACCAGGTCGCACGTTTCGAAGGCCGCGTCAAAATCCGAGGCGATGCAACGCCGTACCTTCTGGGCGCGACCGTAATAGGCATCGTAGTAGCCAGCGGACAGCGCATAGGTACCCAGGATGATGCGCCGCTTGACCTCGGGGCCGAACCCCTCGCCGCGGCTTGCCTCGTACATGTCGATCAGGCTCGCGTCCGTGCCCGCGGCGCGCGGTCCAAACTTCACGCCGTCGTAGCGTTCCAGATTCGAGGATGCCTCGGCCGTGGCCAGCAGGTAGTACACTGCAATGCCTTGGCGCGCATGCGGCAGCGCAATGTCCACCAACGTGGCACCGCGATCCTGCAGTCGCAGCAGGGCAAGATCGAACCGGGCCTGCACGGGCGCGTCGATGCCCTGTTCGAGAAAGGCACGGGGTACCCCCAAGCGCAAACCGGTCAAATCGCCCCGGATCTGGTGCGACAACGGTTCAAAGGGGCGCGGGGCCGTGGTCGAGTCCCGGGCGTCGGGTCCGGCCATCACATCGTACAGAGTGGCGGCGTCGCCTACCGTGGTGGTCAGAGGCCCGATCTGGTCGAGCGATGACGCAAACGCGATCAGGCCATAGCGGGAGATTCGGCCGTACGTGGGCTTGAACCCCACCACCCCGCAAAGGGATGCGGGCTGGCGGATCGATCCGCCCGTGTCGCTGCCCAGTGCGGCGAGACACTCGCCCGCGGCCACTGCGGCCGCGGAACCGCCGCTCGAACCCCCGGGTATGCAATCGAGGTCATGGGGATTGCGGGTCGGGCCCAGAGCCGAGTTTTCGGTCGAAGACCCCATCGCGAACTCGTCCATGTTGGTCTTTCCCACGAACACGGCACCAGCGTGCCGCAGACGTTGTACGACCGTGGCATCGTACGGCGGCAAGAAGCCCGCGAGGATGCGCGAACAGGCCGTGGTCGGCTCGTCGCGGCTGACAATGTTGTCCTTGAGCGCGATCGGAACCCCGAACAGCGGGCCGCAGTGTTCGCC
Source organism: uncultured Myxococcales bacterium (assembly GCA_964424165.1). Lineage (GTDB taxonomy): Bacteria > Myxococcota_A > UBA9042 > DTJE01 > DTJE01 > CAYRIB01. The sequence goes on from CAYRIB010000021.1 coordinate 9,108, forward strand.
GTTGGCACGGCGGCGATCGAGATCACGGGCCTGGGCGAGGGCGCGTTCACGGTCGTGCCACACGAACGCCCGGATCTCGGGTTCACGTTCGTCGATGCGGTCCATATACGCCGAGATCACGGCTTCGACCGTGGTTTCGTCGCGGGTCAGGGCCCCCCGCAAAGTGGCGATGTCCGGGTAGGGATGCTGATTCACTTCTTCCCCCTGGTCTTGTTCGTGGAACACGCCGGCGCTGCATCGGGGTCGAGCGCTTGTGCCACGTCGATCAGTTCCGCGGTGAGGTCCGTGAACGTCACGGACCCGTCAGCGTCCACGAAGACGCTCATTTCCCCGAGAAACAGCGGGTCCGGGGCCGGGGCCGGGCGTTCAGGCTCAGTCGGCCTTTTTGATCTCCCGGAGGAGGAGCTTGAGTTCCGCGTCCGGGTAGGGGATCTTGCCATCGAAGAAGTCCTTGTCGTACTGGTAGACGTCCGAGAAGAACATCATGCGCCCCATCTCGTCCACGCCCACGGAGTTGTACTCCACGTAAATCGGAACCGGACGTTTGAGGTTGATCTCCTTTTCCGCGCCCCCGGAAAGAATCGACTCGACCTGATCCTGCGCCATATCCATGGCCTTTTCGAGAATGAAATAGGCCACTTCGAGGGGGTCGTGCAGGCGGATGCACCCGTGCGAAAAGGCACGGATTTCACGCTCGAAGAACGGCTTCTGGGCCGTGTCGTGCATGAAAATCCCATAGGGATTCGGGAAGTTGAACTTGACCCTGCCAAGGGTGTTGCCACGGCCGGAGTCCTGATAGATCTGCTCGCGGCCGTCGGGCAGGACCCGGACTTTGAAGTTGTGCCGCGCGTAGTAGTCCGGTTCCCGGAGGAGGTCGTAGTCGATCTCGAGCTTCTGGATGCGGCCGGGCACGTGCCACTTGGGGTTGAGGATGACCTGACTGATCTTCGCGGTGAAGATCTTGGTGCGGTTGATGTGTCCGCTCAGTTTCTTGAGCGGGTCGTAGTCCATGTTGTTGTTCCCGGTCACCACCTTGTGCTTCATGCGCAGTTCGCTGCCTTCCCAGACCTCCATCTTGAACTCCGGGACGTTCACTCGTACGTAGAGGGGTTGGTCGGCCTGGACCTCGCTTTCGCGCCAGCGCTGCAAGGACAGTTCGATCTGTCGGATGCGGGTCTGAACCGGGATGTTGAGGGACTTCACGTGGCGCTCTTCGATGACGCCGGTCACGTTGTATCCGTGGGTTTGCTGGTACAGTTCGACCGCATCTTCGGTCGCCTCGTCGAACGTGGCATCCGGCGCGCCCGAGAAATATCCCTCTTGGGCCAGGCGGGTCTCGAGCGCGGTCACCGCGGGGCCGTGGGACCCGCGCTTGAGCTTGCCCGAGTAGGTCAAGGGGCTGAATTCGCCCGAAGCGGCGAGCTTGCGGTAGTACGCCAGCCCGGACATGGTTCGGGCGTAGTTCGGATGCGACGGGACCAAGGCGGCCAAGCCGTCCATCGGGTTCTTGGCAAAGGCCTCGAACGAGGCCGCCAAATCGTCGGCATGCACCACGTCGACCTTGGCGGGGTCCCGGTCCGCCTTCAGCGGATGAGCGATGATTCGGTGCTGCATGTCCAGGGCATAGCGGAAGAAGGCGACCGAAGCGGCCACCTCGATGTCGGCACGGGTCTGTGTCCGGTTGGCTTCGGCATCGAGCAAAACCGCGGCACGTTCGGACATCTTCTTGAGGGCCTTGGCATTGACCCCCTTCAGACGGCCGGCCTCGGCCAGACCGTCGATTTCGGCGGCCGTGGGTTCGTCGCGCGACACGGCCAGGGCCCCGAGCGCCTGCCATGCGGGCATCGCATCCAGTTCCGCCCGCACCGGGGCATCGGTCTGGGCCGCGGCAGTCAGGCGTTCGAGGCCCGCACGGATCGCGTCTTGCGGGTAGTCTTTCACCACGATGCCGTGATCCGGCAGGGATTCGATGGCCTTGAGCAATGCGGACAGGGACTCGGCCGGACCCTCGGGACGGGTGAACAGGAATTCGTAATTGCGGGCCTCGAGGCTTTGCGTGGTCAGTTTCCTAAACATCGGTTCCCGGGCCAGGCGCTGTTGCAAGGCCTCGGTCCGGGCCGCACCCTGCGAAGAGCGTCGGGCCCACAGGGCTCGCACGGCATCGAGGGCATCGTTGCCTGATGACGCCGCGGGTGCGGGTTGCTCCGCGGGCGCAGGGGCCAGTCCCGGGCCTTCGGCACGAGTGCCGCGTACCGGGGCATGAGCGTCCTTGGGCGCCGAGGCGCAGGACACCAAGACAAGGGCCATGATCAACAGGGGGATGTTCGTTCGCAAGAGCCGCCTCCCGGGCCGGACAAGGGTTCGATGATACCGCGAGAGGCCTGTGGGGTCAAAGACTTGGACGGCCGCGTCTCGATTGTGTATCATCGCGACCGCCGGAAATTGGGAACAGCCCCCAAGGACGGAACGTGTTCCTGTGACCGTACGAGGATGCATCATGCAACGTCTACTCTCTGGAATCCAGCCGAGCGGGGAACTCCACGTCGGCAACTACCTTGGCGCCATCCGCAATTGGGTGGCCATGCAAGAAGATTACGAGGCCTTCTTCTTCGTGGCGAACCTCCACTCCATGACCGTGGAATACGAGCCCGTTCAGATGACGCGCCGTATCCTCGACATGGCCAGGACCGTGATCGCCTGCGGGGTGGACCCGAGTCGCTGTGGGCTGTTCGTGCAGTCCGACGTGATCGAGCATGCCCTGCTTGCCTGGGTGCTCAATTGCGTCACGCCGCTGGGCGAGCTGTATCGCATGACCCAGTTCAAGGACAAGTCCTCTCAACACGAACAAAACATCAATGCGGGCCTGCTGACCTACCCGGTTCTTCAGGCCGCGGACATCCTGATCTACAAGGCCGCGGTGGTGCCGGTGGGCGAGGACCAGGTGCAGCACCTCGAACTGTCGCGCGAGATCGCCCGCAAGTACAATGCCCGCTTCGGCGACCTGTTCCCCGAACCCAAGCCTCTGCTCACGCGCTCCCGCCGCATCCTGGGCCTGGACGGCAAGGCCAAGATGTCCAAGTCGCTCAACAATCACGTCCCGCTGCTTGCCGAGCAGACGCAGATCTGGGAACTGCTGCGCCCTGCGGTGACGGACCCGGCCCGCGTGCGGCGCAACGACCCGGGACATCCCGAGGTGTGCAATTTGTTCACCCTGCATCAGGGCTTCAGCCCGGCCGATGATGTCGCTGCGATCGATGCCGACTGCCGGTCGGCCGCGATCGGTTGTGTGGACTGCAAACGGCGTTTGTGTGCCAGCATGGATGCGACCCTGGCGCCGATCCGGGAACGTTATCGCGCCCTGTCTGACGAGCAGGTCAAAACCATCCTCTCCGATGGTGCACAGCGGGCCCGTGCCATCGCACAGGCTACGATGGGCGAGGTCTGCCGGGCGACCGGAATCGCCCTCTAGGAGACCATGAGCTGGTTCGAAGCCATCCTCCTGGGCATCCTGCAGGGAACGACCGAGTTCCTGCCGGTGTCGAGCTCGGGACATCTGACTCTGCTGCAGCACCTCTTCGATATCCAGGAACCCCAGACCCTGTTCGATCTGTGTTTGCATCTGGGGACTTTGGTGGCCGTAGCGTGGTTTTTCCGGTCATTTTTGGGCCGGTTGCTGAGCGACGCTTTCGGCTGGTGCGCGGCCCGTATCGGCCATCGCCAGCCGACGGATGCGCAGTCCGGTGCCATGCGGGTCGTTTTGCTCGTGACCGTGGCCACGGCGGTGACCGGGGGCATGGGAGTGACCCTGGGCCATGCGTTCGAGGAGTTCTGCGCGCACCCCCACGCGGTCGGGGGCTTTCTGATGGTCACGGGGACCATGTTGCTGGCCACCCACCCCGCCCTGCCCTGGATGCGCCCCGCAACCACCCCGCAACCCCTGACCGTCATGCCCTGGTGGAAGGCCGTAGTCATCGGGGTGGTGCAGGGGCTGTCTGCGAGCTTTCGCGGGATCTCGCGTTCCGGCTCCACGATCACCGCGGGACGTGTGCTGAACCTGACTCCCGATGATGCCGCGCACTTCTCGTTCCTGCTGTTCTTTCCGGCCATCATCGGGGGAACCGCGATCGAGATGCGGCATGGTTGGCCGGCAGGCGAGGCGGCGCAACCTCTGCAGGCCGTGGTTGGCGGGGTCGTGGCCATGTTCGTGGGCCTGCTGGCCCTGCGCTCGTTGCTCGGGGTCTTGCGCAAGGGGGCGTTCTTCTGGTTCGGTCCGTATTGCCTGGTGGTGGGGGCCGTGGCCATCCTGGCATTGTGAGGGGGTTGCACATGGAAGACCAGATCCTCTCGTCGGTCGAAGAGGCGATCGAGGAGTTTCGGCGCGGACGCATGGTCATCGTGGTCGATGACGAGAGCCGCGAAAACGAGGGCGACCTGGCCCTGGCCGCCGAGATGGCCACCCCTGGCAACATCAACGTGATGGCGCGGATCGCCAGCGGACTGACGTGTGTTGCCATGAGTCCCGAGATGGTCGACCGGATCGGACTGCCGATGATGGCGCAGCGCAACACCTCGCGCTACGGGATCGACTACACGGTTTCGGTGGATGCGCGGGAGGGCATCAGTACGGGTATCTCGGTGTTCGACCGGGCCCGTACCATCGAAGTCCTGATTCGCGACGACGCCACGCGCGACGACCTGGTGGTCCCCGGACACGTGTTCCCGCTGCGCGCAAGGTCGGGCGGTGTGCTGCGGCGGCCTGGACAGACCGAGGCTGCGGTGGATCTGGCGCGTCTGGCGGGGCTGAAGCCGGCGGCGGTGTTGTCGCAAATCCTGCGCGACGACGGGGCCCTGGCCACCCGGGCTGATCTGCAGCGTTTGAACCACGAGCATGGATTTCCCATCATCTCGGTGGCGGACCTGATCGCGTTTCGGCGACGCAAAGAGGTCCTGGTCAAGCCCGTCGGGCAGACCATCGTGCCAACCCCGCACGGGGACTTCACGTGTGTGATCTTCGAAGACGTGGTCACCCGGTGCGTGCATCTGGCGCTGGTCCGGGGTGATGTGGCCTCCGCGCGCAACGTCCTGGTGCGCTTGCATTCGGAGTGCCTGACTGGGGACCTGTTCCATTCCGAACGGTGCGACTGTGGGCGGCAGCTCCTGGCCGCGACCGAGCGCATCGCCAAAGAAGGCGGGGTGCTGCTCTATCTGCGGCAGGAAGGACGCGGCATCGGGATCCTCAACAAGGTCCGGGCCTATGCCCTGCAGGACCAGGGGCGTGACACCGTAGAAGCGAACACGGACCTTGGGTTTCCTGCCGATGCCCGCGACTACGGCATCGGGGCGCAGATGCTCACGCATCTGGGGGTTCGCAGCATCCGCCTGCTGACCAACAACCCCCAGAAGATCGAAGGCCTTGGCAGCTTCGGCATCACGATCGAGGGACGGATTCCGCTGGAACTTCCCGCGCGGGGCGATTGCGAGGCCCGTTACCTCGAGACCAAGAAGCGCAAGATGGGCCATCTGCTGGACAAGGTGTAGCCCGTGCTGACACCACGCATCGCCGCTGCGCTTCGCCTGCCCCCGGCTTCGGTCGCGGGGTGCCTGGAACTGTTGGCCGCCGGCAACACCGTGCCGTTCATCGCGCGCTACCGCAAGGAACGAACGCATGGCCTGGACGAAGTGCAGATTCGGGCGGTGCAGGAACAGTCGCTGACGCTCACCGAACTGTTGACACGCCGCGACACCGTGCTGCGCAGCATCGAGGCCCAGGGACAACTGACCGCGGTGCTCAAGGAGGCCATCGAAGCCTGCTGGGACCGGGCCGCGCTCGAGGACCTTTACCTACCCTACCGGCCCCGCCGCAAGACACGGGCGTCGGTTGCGCGCGAGGCGGGGCTTTCGGCGCTTGCGGACATCATGATGGCCCAGGCCCTTCAGCAGGGAACGCCTGGCCAAGTGGCCCAGCCCTTCGTGGCATCGGAGCGGGGCATTGACACGCCTGAAAAGGCCTTGCAGGGCGCCTGTGACATCCTGGCCGAGCGGTTTTCGGAAGACGCGGCCCTTCGGGGACGTCTGCGCGAGCACGCCTTTGCGACCGCGGTGCTGGCGTCGCGCGCTCACCGCGGGGCGGACCCCGAACGGCTCAAGCACTTTTCGGACTACACGGCCTACCGCGAATCGGTTTGCCGCGTGCCTTCCCACCGCTTCCTCGCCGTGATGCGGGGTTCTGCCGAGAAGGTGCTGTCCGTGGGTGTGGAACAGGACGATGTGTTCGCGGTTGCGGCCATGGCCCGTGCCTTCTTGCGGGGCAGGTCCATCTTCGAAGGACTCTTGCGGCAGACCATCGATGATGCCTTCAAGCGTCTGGTCGGGCCATCGATCGAAAACGAGGTGCTCGCCGGGCTCAAGGAACGCGCCGACCGCGAGGCCGTCAAGGTATTTTCGGACAATCTGCGGCATCTGCTGCTGGCCCCGCCATCGCCTGGGGTCGTGGTGATGGGCGTGGACCCCGGGCTGCGGACCGGATGCAAGATGGCGGTCCTGGACGCGACCGGCAAGGTGCTGGCGACCGCGACGGTGCAGCCTCACCAAGGATCTGCGGCCCGCCTCGCGGCAGGGCACGAGGTGCAACAACTCGTTGCGGATCATCGTGTGGCCGTGGCGGCCGTGGGCAACGGCACGGCATCCCGCGAGACCCTGGCCTTTCTGCGCGAGGCCTTGGATGGCCTGTTGGTGAAGCTGACCGCCGTGAGCGAGGCCGGGGCTTCAGTGTATTCGGCATCTGATTTGGCTCGCGCGGAACTGCCGGGCCTGGACGTGACTTTGCGCGGTGCGGTGAGCATCGGACGGAGGTTTCAAGACCCCCTGGCAGAACTCGTCAAGGTGCCCCCGGAGTCCATCGGTGTGGGCCAGTACCAGCATGACGTGGATCAGGCGCTGCTCGGGCGGGCGCTCGGGGGCGTGGTTGAAGACTGCGTGAACGCGGTTGGGGTCGAGGTCAACACGGCTTCGGTGTCCCTCCTGACGGCGGTGTGCGGGCTGGGTCATGCCCTGGCCTCGGCCGTGGTGCGTTATCGCGAAGAACATGGTCCCTTCCGGCGGCGCGCGGATCTGATGGCCGTGCCCCGGCTCGGGGCCCGCGCATTCGAGCAGGCCGCGGGTTTCTTGCGCATCCGTGAAGGAAGCGAGCCCCTGGACGCGACCGCGGTGCATCCCGAACGCTATGGGCTCGTTCGCCGGATGGCCCGGGCCCTGGGCCTCAGTGTGCCTGATCTGCTGGGGGATCGAGCACATCTGGATCGCATCGATCCCCATGCCTACGAGTCGGATGACTGCGGCATTCAGACGGTGTGCGACGTGCTTGCGGAACTGCGGCGCCCTGGCCGCGACCCGCGCGGCGAGTCCGTACAGGCCTGTTTCCGCGACGACGTGCACGAGGTGAAGGACCTCACGGTTGGCATGGTGCTGCAGGGCGTGGTGACCAACGTGGCCGCGTTCGGGGCCTTCGTGGACGTGGGCGTGCACCGCGACGGTCTGGTGCACGTGTCACGGATGTCCGATGCCTTCGTGCGCGACCCTGGCGCCGTGGTCCACGCCGGACAGGTGGTCATGGTGAAGGTGGTCGAGATCGACCTCGACCGCAACCGCCTCTCGTTTTCGATGAAACCCTCGGACATCCGCAACGCTCTGTGATGAATCTGGTGTTTTGCACATACTTTTTGGACATTGGATCTTTTCACCGGGCGCTCTGGTGGATTACCGACGACGAATGCACGCTCGGACAACATGACTATTCATAACTATATCATTTGACGTTGGTTGATCGGTAGATGATAAAAGTGATTGCATAATCAATTCTCTGTGACTAGACTCTGACTATTCGTTGTGGATGCTTGCTTTGTAAATAGTTATAGAGACCGATTCATTATGGAGGTCAACATGCTGCTGGTACGTCTTCTTCGACACCCGGGCCTGATCCTGATGGCGGGGTTTTTGCTGACCGCCGGATGCGGCAGCAGCGGGCACGTACAAGTCGAACCGGATGCGATTGGAGGGGATGTCGGTGCGGACACCTCGGACCACGGTGCGACGACGGATCAGGGTGGGGATTTTGCGGAAGCCTTGGAATCCCCGGATGTCCTCGAAGCGACCGAGGCCAACGACGACGGGACGGATCCCGAGGCCTGGCCATCGGCCCTCACGGCCTTGCCCGCGCGCGACGCCGATGAGGTTTCACTGGCGGCATCGATCATGATCCGGCTCAACGAATCTGCGGACACTGGAACCGAACTCATTCTGGACGATCTCGATCTGGTCGTGTTGAAAGAAGGCAGCGTGACGCCCGAAGAGGGAAGAATCATCCTTTCGTTGGACCGGCGCGCGGTGCACTTCTTCCCGGTGCATCTGTGGCTGCCGGACACAACCTACGAGGCCACGTTCACCTGGGAGGGACAGCCCCTCGCATGGGCCTTCACCACGGTCGCGGATGCCGGGGATCTGCCTTTCCCGGGCAATGCCGCGGCACAGGCAGGACAGATCGTGTCGTTCATCATCGATCCCAAGACGGTTCTGGACCCGGAGGCACTGAGTGGGGTGTTGCTCGGCGGACTGAACCTCGTTCCGAACGTGGTGGCCCCGGTGTTCATCGATGCCCCGATCAACGGGTTGCATCCCCTGATGCTCGCTTACGGGGACCCCTCGGATTTCGATGCGGACGAAACCCTCGAGATCAACCACACGACCATGGGCTACCGTGTGCGGGGCGAGGCGCGGGGACGATACTTCCTGGCCCAGGAAAATGACTTCACCTTGCGGCGCAGATGGGGTGGCCAGCAGTCCGCACAGGCCACCGTGGACTTCGTGCACCTGGCCGGCGAAGTCCTGGTCTCTGAAACGACCATGACCCTGGAAGGACACAGCGCCATGTTCGTGTCGAGTTGCACCGATCTCTATCCCATCTGGGACGGGGACGCAGGCATGGCTGCGGTGCTCGATGCCGTGTGTGACCCCGACACCGACGATTTCTTCGGATACGCGCTGTTTGCAGGTCAAGAAAACGCCATCGAACCCCTCGTGTTCGAAGCCGAGAACATCGTGACCACCCCGAAGATGGTCACCGTTCGGTGGGACCCGCCGCTCGAAGCCCGCCACGCGCGCATGGATGCCTCCCACACCCTGTTCGAGATCACCCGGGACGGCATGGCCTTTGCCAGTTCGATCGATCACGAGGACTGGGTGGATCAATTCCCCGAGTTCGTGAAGGTGGCCGATGGATGGTACACGTTCAACGAGGCGAGTTTCGTGATCCCCGACTCGGACCCGCTGACGTTCACGCCCGGGACGTATCACCTGCGATTCATCATCGGTCTGTACGGGTTCGAGACGACGTGGACCGTGGCCGCGGCAGGTTGATCTAAATCAGAACGGTGCGAACCCGTCCTTGGCCCAGAAGTCCACGCGAACGCCCTCGTAAAGACGACGCAGCGTATCCATGTGAGTCATCTCCCAGTCGGCCAGGAACTGATAGAACCCCTTGACCTCGGTTTCGATGGCCTGTTTCGCGGCGTTCGAAAACGTCGCGATGGCGTTCGATTCGAGCTGCATGCCGATCGACAGAGCACTCATTTCGAATGCGGCGCCATGGGCCTGCGAACGGAATTTCTCGGTCAGCACCTGATCCGCGAACATCCGCAGGTCCGGGGCCTTGCGGTCCGCCATGAACGCCCCTGCGCCTTCGGTTTTGTAGCGGTCCGAGATTGTCCGCAGGTAGGCCATGTGCTCGACTTCGTCCGAGGCGAGCTTGGCAAATATCTCGCCCACGGCCGGTTGCTTGGTCTTGTCCGCGATCATCCGGTAGAAGGTGTGCCCGTCTACCTCGACCTGATAGGCACGCCGCAAAATGGACAGGATCTCCTCGGGCTGGCTGCTCATCGAATGGCCTCCGTCTGGGGAATCTTTTCGGGCGTCCGCCCGACGCGGTCGCCGGGCACGTATTCCAAGGCTTGGGTGGGGCAGAACGGCACGCACTTCGGGTCGCCCCCGCACAAATCACACTTGGCCACTTCCTCGAAACCTTCGTCCCACAGCATGTTGCCGAAGGGACACGCGGCTACGCACATGCGACAGCGTACGCAGCGGGCGTCGTCGACCTCGAGCGCGCCCGTGGCCGTGTTCCAGTCGATGGCCCCGACCGGGCACGCGGCCTTGCACGCCGCATCCGAGCACTGCAGACACACGACCGGGATGCCCCGCTCGGGACCGGTGCGGCGGATATGGATGCGGCTTTTGGCCGGCTGGGCCGGTTCGCCGTGCGCGAACGAGCATGCCAGTTCGCACTTGCCGCACCCGATGCAGCGGTCGATGACCACGCGGTAGACCTTGTCCATAGCTCGCCTCCTATCGCACCGACAAACGGGCCGCCGCATCGGCCAGGGCCGACCGCTTGCACGCGTCGCAGCGCTCGTAGTATGACCGCGGCACCCCGTTTCTGGCGCTGAAGAAATCCGCCTGTGCCATCGTGATGTGGGCGCGCCCGCAGTCCGGGCAACGCAGCATGTCGAAGGCCTTGTTCCAGATCACGCGATGCCGGTCGGATGATTCGAACGGGATGTAGCCGGTGGGGCACACGTAGGCGCAGGCCAGGCAGCCCACGCAGTCGGCCGGGGGTTCCGAAAACGGCGGCGCGATCTCGCGTCCCACCCCCCGGTTCACGCTCGCAATCGCGCTGGGCCCGAGCGTGTCACAGATGCGGGTGCACAGACCGCACAGAATGCAGTCCGTAGGCTCGGGGTTTTCGACGTAACTGGTCTTCATGATGCCGTACCGGGCGGCCAGATCGCGGATCAAGGGCGTTTCCGGGCTGCGCGCCAGCAGCAGGTCCAGCACCACCTTGCGCACGTTCATGACCCGGGGCGTATCGGTCATCACGATCAGCCCCTCTTCGGCCGGGAACAGGCAGGCCACCACGAGCTTGCACCACCCGTCCCAGTCCTTGCGCGTCACGTCGACCACGCACAAACGACAGCCCCCGTAGGGTTCCACTGCATCGTGGTGGCACAGGGTCGGGATGTCGACATGAGCGGCGCGGGCCGCCTCCAGGACGAACGCCCCTTCCCGGACCGTGACCGTCCGTCCGTCAACCGTGAGTGTGGGCATGGCCTCCCTCCTTTCGTTGCACCTTGGGCAGGAACCGGATCGCGTCGATCGGACACACGTCGAAGCACGCGCCGCACGAAATGCAACTTTCCTGCGCGATCACGTGTTCCTTCTTGGGCTGGCCCGTGATGGCCCTGGTGGGGCAGGTCTTGACGCACAGGTGGCAGCCGTTGCACACATCGGCCTTGATCTCATAGAGGGTCAGCTCGCGGCACATGCCGGCCGGGCAATGCTTGTCCGCGATGTGGGCCTCGTATTCCGACCGGAAATACTGCAGCGTGGACAGCACGGGGTTGACCGCAGACCGCCCCAGGTCGCACAAACTGCCGAGCTTCATGCCTTCGGCCAGGGCCTCGATGCGCGCGATGTCCCCGGGCTTGCCCCGGCCCGCCAGGATGCCTTCGAAGATGGCGAGCATCTGCTTGAGACCTTCGCGGCAGGGCACGCACTTGCCGCACGACTCCTCGACAAGGAAGGCCAGGAAGTAGCGTGCGATGTCGACCATGCAGGTGCGGTCGTCCATCACGATCATGCCGCCCGACCCCATCATGGACCCGGCCTCGCTCAGGCGTTCGTAATCCACGGGCAGGTCCAGGCCCGACTCGGGCAAACACCCGCCCGACGGTCCACCGGTCTGCACGGCCTTGAAGGGCCGATCCTTGAGGATTCCGCCCCCGATGTCGAAGATGATGTGGCGCATCGTGCTGCCCATGGGAAGCTCGATGAGCCCCGAGTTCTTGACCTTGCCAACCAGGCTGAAGGACTTGGTACCCTTGGACCGATCGGTGCCCATGCCCGCGAACCATTCACACCCGTGCACCAGGATCGCGCCTACGTCCGCAAGCGTCTCGACGTTGTTGAGCACCGTGGGCAGGTTGAAGAGCCCGCGGTCCGAGGCGTGCACGTATTTCGCGCGCGGTTCCCCCGTGCGGCCCTCGATCGACCGCATCAGCGCGCTCGATTCCCCGCACACGAACGCACCGCCCCCGCGGCTGATGCGCACATCGAACGAAAAGCCGCTGCCCAGGATGTTCTCGCCGAGCAGGCCTCGCTCGCGGGCCTGCTTCATGGCGATAGTGAGGTTCACGACCGCGAGCGGGTATTCGTCGCGCACGTAGATGTAACCCTCGTGCGCCCCGACCGCGTAGGCAGCGATCGCAAGCCCTTCGAGCACCGAATGGGGGTCGCCCTCCATGATCGAGCGGTCCTTGAACGCGCCCGGGTCCCCTTCGTCCCCATTGCACAGCAGGAACTTCCGCTCGCCCTTGGCCTTGCGCGCAGCCTTCCACTTGCGAGCGGTCGAGAAGCCCGCGCCGCCACGCCCCCGTAGTCCCGACCGCTCGACGGTCTCGATCACCTGGTCCGGGGTCAGGTCGAAAAGGGCCCGGGCAAGACCCGCATACGCCCCATGCGCGAGCGCGTCGTCGATATCGGTCGGGTCGATGCGCCCGATGTTGCGCATGGCCACGCGCGTCTGGTTCTTGTAGAACGGGATCGCGTCGTAGCGCTCGATCGGGGTCTTGTTGGCCGGATTCTTGTAGCTCAGGCGCGTGACCACTTCGCCCTTCTTCAGGGTCTTCTCGACGATCTCGGCCACGTGGTCCGGCTTGACCTTGGTATAGAGGATGCCCGAGGGCTGGATGAGGACCAGCGGTCCCTGCTGGCAGAAACCGTGGCACCCGGTCCTCTTGGAATACAGCGACAGGGAGGTCTTGAGGCCCTGGGCCTCGATGACTTCCTCGAAGGCCTCGGCCACCTTCTTGGCCCCGTTGGCCAAACAACCGGTGCCACAGCAGACGAGCACTTCCTGCTGGCGCGATGCGCGATCGGCTTTGGCCGCCTCGACCACCTCGCAAAATCGTGCCTTGGATGCGATGCGCTCCATGTCACTCCCCCTTCCCGAGCATGGCCGGGACTTGGCTCGGCTTGGCGTTGCCGTGGTACTGGTCGCCCACGATCACCAGCGGCGCCATGGCGCAGGCCCCGACGCAGTTCACGGTCTGCAACGTGAAGTTCATATCGGGCGTGGTTTGGCCCGGACCAATGTGAAGCGCGCGGGTGACCTCCTCGGCCAACAGAGGGGCCCCGCGGATGTGGCAGGCCGTGCCCATGCAAACCTTGATCACGACGCGTCCCTGTGGGTCGAGCGAGAACGCCTTGTAGAACGTTGCCACCGAAAAGACCTTGGCCAGGGGTACTTCGAGCACCCGGGCTACCTCGGTCAGCACCTCGCAGGGCAGAAAGCGGTACTCGCGCTGCACGTCCTGCAGCACCTGGATGAGCGAGGTCTCGGCGTGCGGATACCGATTCAGTATCGTCGCCAGCGGCTTGAGATCGCAGCTCTGCATCACTTGCCTCCTTGGGCCGCGGCAGCCCCGAGTTCATGTCCCCTGGCCAGGGCCGCGAGGTTCGCATCGACCACCTGGGGCTTGGCCGCGAACGTCTCGCGGACCAGGGCGTCGAGTTCCTTCAAATCAATGACGTTGGTGGCTCCCACGAAGGCCCCGAGCACGATCATGTTGGCGCCCTTCGGGTTCTTCAGTTCCATGGCCATTTCGTTGGCCGGGACCGCGACCACGGTCAGGTCGGTCCGCGTCACGGGTTTGGGGCACAGCGAGGTGTTGACCACGATCAGTCCGCCCGGCTTGACCGTGGGCTCGAACTTGTCGAGCGACGGCTGGTTCATCACGACCAGGGATTTCGGGGCCAGGATCACCGGCGACCCCACGGGACGATCCGAGATCACCACCGTGCAGTTCGCAGTGCCCCCGCGCATCTCGGGTCCGTACGAGGGCAGCCAGGAGACTTCCTTGCCCGCGTGCAGGCCCGCATAGGCGAGCATCTTGCCGATCAGCAGCACGCCCTGGCCCCCGAACCCCGCGAAAATCACGTCATGTTGCATGCCCAATCCTCCTTCACACGAGTGGCCGCGGTGCCCGGTCCTGCCCGTCGGGCGTCTTGAAGATGCCCAGGGGGTAGTACGGCACCAGGTTTCGGTCCAGCCACTGCAGCGCATCTGCCGGCGGCATGCCCCAGTTGGTCGGGCAGGTCGACAAAACCTCGACCAGTGAGAAGCAGCGCCCGGCCACGTTGTACTCGAAGGCCTGGCGGATCAACTGCTTGGCGTTGACGATGTGCGCCGGGGTGTGCACCGAGCCGCGGGCGATGAAGGCCGGCGTACGCAGGGTGGACAGCAATTCGCTGACGCGAATGGGGTGGCCGCAATGTTCCACGTCCCGGCCGAGCGGCGACGTGGTGGTGTGCTGACCCGGCATGGTCGTGGGTGCCATCTGGCCGCCGGTCATGCCGTAGATGGCATTGTTGACGAAGATGACGGTCACTTTCTCGCCGCGATTGGCGCAGTGCATGATCTCGGCCATGCCGATCGAGGCCAGGTCGCCGTCCCCTTGATACGAGAAAACGATTCGGTCGGGCCGGGCCCGCTTGATGCCCGTGGCCACGGCCGGAGCGCGCCCGTGGCTCGCTTCCTGGTGATCCATGTTGAAATAGCGATAGGACAGCACCGAGCAGCCGACCGGCGAGATGCCGACCGTGCGCTCGCGAATGCCAAGGTCGTCGATGACCTCGGCCACCAGTCGATGAATGACCCCGTGCGTGCATCCCGGGCAGTAGTGCGAGGACACGGGTTGCAAGGACGCGGGAAGGCTGAAAACGGTCTCAGTCATCGCACACCTCCTGGGACGTTCCGGCCAGAATCTGTCGGACCTTGTCGGCCACTTCTTCGGGGCTCGCGAGCATGCCCCCCATCCGGTTGTAGAAGTGGATCGGGCGTTCGCCGCGCACAGCCTGCTGAACGTCCTCGATCATCTGACCGCCGCTCAGTTCCACGACGAGCACGTGACGACCCTTGCGAGCCGCCTCGCGGATGGCCCTGGACGGGAAGGGATACAAACTGATCGGCCGCAGCAGCGCAACCTTCAGCCCCTCGGCAGCCAGGTCTTCGATCACGTTCGAGCACACGCGTGCCACGGTACCGTAGGCCACCAGCAGCACGTCGTAGTCGTCGTCCAGACCGACGCCCGCAAACCGGACCTCGTCGCGCTTGATGCGTGCGTACTTGTCCAGGAGTTCCTGGCAGTGCTTCTCCATGAGAGCGCCGTCCAGGAACAGCGAGTTGATCACCACGGGTGGCCGGTCCTTCGCGCCCGTCGAGGCCCAGGTCTTGGCAGGCAGCGGCTTGCAGGGCTTGCGGTCGTCGTCGAACGACACCGGTTCCATCATCTGGCCGATGAGCCCGTCGCCGAGCAGCATGACCGGGGTGCGGTAGTAGTCGGCCAAGTCGAAGGCGTCCTGCATCAGATCCGCAGCCTCCTGGATCGACCAGGGTGCGAGCACCAGCAACCGGTAATCCCCGTGGCCGCCCCCCTTGGTCGACTGGAAATAGTCGCCCTGACTCGGCAGGATGCCGCCGAGGCCCGGGCCGGCACGCACGATGTTGACCAGCACTACCGGCAGGTCCGCTGCGGCCATGTACGAGATGGCCTCCTGCATCAGCGAGATGCCCGGGCTCGAGGACGAGGTGAAGACCCGCTCGCCCGCGCCTGCGGCCCCATACAACATGTTCGACGCCGCGACCTCGCTTTCGGCCTGCAGGAACATCCCCCCGACCTGGGGCAACCGGTGCGACAGATACTCGGGGATCTCGTTCTGCGGGGTGATCGGGTACCCGAAGAACAGCTTGCACCCCGCGCGGATGGCGGCCTCGCCGATCGCCTCACAGCCCTTCATCAGTTTCTTGGCCATCGAGCCCCTCCTCAGTACGGGAAGTAGTGCACCATCGTTCCATGAACCTGCATGGTGATGGCCACGTCCGGACAGGTGATGCAGCAGACGCGGCAGGCAATGCAACGCGACGGTTCCACCACGGTGGCGAAGAAGTAACTCTTTGCGTTGAGTTCCTTCGACATGCCCAGGACCTTCTGCGGACAGGCCTTGACGCACAGTTCACAGCCCTTGCAGCGGTCGCGGTCGATCACGATGTTGGACACGGCACTCCTCCTTGTCAGGTCAGCACGAACAGGGGGCCCGTCTGGCGGACCTGGCCTGCCTGCGACTGGAATGGTGGTGTGAGGATTCTCTCGATCCCCAGAATGGGACATGGAAATGTGTGCGCGTCAGGCTGGGGTTCGAAGGCAGCCTCGATGCCCACGGCCTTGACCGGGAGGTCGAGCAGTTCACCCGTGCGCACGGCCATTTCAAAGCCCTCGCGGATCACGGCGAGGGTGGTTTCGGCCATCAGGTGCGTGTTCGACACGATCCCGGTGAACCGCAGGCGCGCCGAACGTTCGATGTCGCGGGCCATGGTCACGGCGGATTCGGGATCGGGCGTGAACGGGCGACGGAAGTTTAGAACCAGCAGGAACTCGGTCTGATTCGGATCGAGCACATCCTGCAGCGACCCCACGACCCTCGCGCCCGTGTCATCCCCGCCTACGTCCATGACCACACGCTCAGGCTGTGTCCGGCACAAGGAGCGGACCGCAGGCAGGATGACCGGCAGGTCGGCCTGCAGCAGGTCCCCTTGGGGGGCTACGAACGTGACCCCCGCTTCGGCCAGGAATTCCCGGCCCGAGCGGGAGCGGAAGTACGGCTTGACCACGTCCAGATCCACCAAGGTGACTGGGCGTTTGGCACGGGCTTCGGACAGGGCCAGATTCAGGGCCAGTTCCGTCTTTCCGCTACCGAAGTGGCCGGAAAATATGACGATTCTGCGATCGAACATGGGGGCCCCACCAAAGCCGGCCACAAGATTAGTGCGCGAGCAAGGCCGGTGTCAATGATCTGGCTTGGAAAAGCTCATGATGATGGAAGGAGATGGGCAACGCGGATCAGAACATTCCGCCACCGGAACCGAACAGGGCCGTCAGGTCGAAGCACACGTTCTTGCCGGCCACGTTCGAGGGCAGGGTGATCAGGAAGCCCAGGATGTCCGTCGAGAAGCAGGGCTCTTCGAGCGGGCATTCCTGGCTCGGGATCTTCTGGAAGCCGCTGAGCAGATCGAACGTCGCGGTCGGCACTTTGCACGTGCACACGCCAAACAGCGCGCCCGACATCCCGGCCTGGCCCATGATGGCCCCGATGTCCATACCGCCACCGGCCAGGACGGACATGAGGTCGAAGCAGTCGTTGCCTTCGCTGCAGCAGCTCTCGACGCCATTGCAACCGCCTTCCATGTTGAAGCAGTAGCCTTCCTCGTGGCAGGCCAGTTCGTAGCCCATGCTGTCATAAGCTGGGCACGCAACCGTGTCCGAGCATTCCGTGGTGCAGGTCGCGCCTGCGGGCTGACACACGTTTCCGGTGGCGTCCACGCAGAAGGGGATCTGCTCGCTGCAGGTGCAGCCGACCATGTCGATGCAATCCGCGTCCTTGGCGCAGGTGCCGCACATATAGTTGTCGCCGACCTTGACGCACAGGGGCGTGGGCTCCGTGCAACCGCCGCAGAGGTCCGAGCCTTCGCACACGTAATCCGTGCACTTCTCGGTGCCCGGGGCCACCAGGCCCGTGCAGTCCGTGGCTTCGCAGCACTGGTGGCAATTGCCGTCCGCGCACTTCTTCGGGGTCGGGGCCGTGCAGGTGTTCACGTCTTCGCACTTGTAGGTGGTGGTGTTGCAAACCTTGGGGCTGGTGCACTGCGACGAGTTCGCGCACTCGACGCAGGTGCCATCCGACAGGGTGTTCGGCTTCGCGGCCGGGCAGGGCGAGCATTCCGCCTCGTTGCGCGGGATGCAGATGCTGACGCCGCGGTCGTTGGTGCCGCAGGTGAACTTCGCGGCATCCGCGCAGCCCGTGGCGCCGCATTCCGGCACGCACACGCCCGCGCTGGCCCCGGTCTTCTTGTAGCAGCGCGCGCCCACGCCGCACTGGAAGTCCTGGGTGCACTTGTCACATTCGTCGACCACGTCGATGCAGCCGCCCGACACAAGGTCGCAGGTCTTGCCCACGGGGCAGCCGGCGCCCGCACAGTCCACGCACTTGTAGGAAACGGGCACGCACTGCTTGGCCTCGCTCGTGACCTGGAAGCAGACGTAGCCGCTTTTGCAGTCCTGGTCTGCCACGCAGGTCTTGAGGCAGAACTTCGTCTCGGCGCTGCCCACGGCCGAACACAGGTGGTTTGCGCCACATTCGTCGCTGACCGAGCAGCTCTTGCAGGAGTTGTCCACGGCCGGCGTGTTGGTGTCCGGTTCCGTGGTGTCGTCGGCGGTTTCGATCACGTCGGTGGTGGTCGAGGGCACGCAAAGCCCGTTCTGGCATTCCGTGTTCGCCTCGTCGCACGGGTCATCCGTGTTGTTGCATTCGCGGGCCGTGCAGAACTTGACGGCCGAGTCGCCGCCCGGGATCAGCACGCACACCTGGTTCGCCAGGCAGGACGCGCTGTTGTCGCATTCGCGGACCGTGCACTTGTTGTCCACGCAAATGGAGCCGCGACCGCATTCCGCATCCCCCGTGCACTTCGTGGCGACCGAACCGCCGCCGCACCCGAGCGCCACCGTTGCGCCCGTCAGGGCCATTGCCACCACCAGCTTCCCGAGATTCATGAAACGCCTCCCAACAAGAGTGATATCCCCGAAAACACAAAGCGCCAGATGATACAGAAAAGCCGGATTGGATGCAACCCTGCGACGCGAGCCCCCTCTACACCTCGATTCGCCAGCACCGGTGTACCCGACGGTTGCGGTAGTCCTCGGGGATCGTGTCCGGGGTGATCTCGCGCATCGAAAGGCACGCCAGGTCCCCGAGACGTGGTTCGAAACGCTGGTGATTCGTCGAGAAGAACACCACACTGCCCGGGGCCATGACCGCCAGGACCTTGCGCAGCAACTCTGGATGGTCGCGCAGAATCTCGAACTCGGTCCCCGCATGCGTTCCGGAAAACGACGGGGGGTCCACCACGGCCAAGGTGAAAGTCCGGCCCTCGCGCCCCATGTGCTCCAAATGCCGCATGGCATCCGCAGCGACCATTTCGTGCTCGGGGCCGTCAAGTCCGTTGTGCGCCAGATTGTCGCGTGCCCAGTCGAGATACGTGTGCGACCGATCCACGGTGCAGGTGCTCTTCGCGCCGCCCTTTGCGGCGCTGCACGTGAACGTGCCCGTGTACGCATAGAGATTCAAGAAGTCGCTTTTCGCAGCCAGGGCCTGCACGATCTGACGGGTGTCGCGATGGTCCGAGAACAAACCCGTGTCCAGACGGTTCGACAGGTTCACCAGGAACTGCAGATCCCGCTCGCGCACCGGGAAGCGTTCTCCTTTGCCCGCGGCAGGCGCGTACCGGGGGCCATCCTCGACCGCGGTGCGACGGCGCTTCTGGTGGACCCGGTCCGGCGAGATGCTCAGGGCCTTGCCCAGGGCGTCGGCCATCGTGGGCAGCCAATCCGGTCCGGTCTGCCGGCGCTCGTATTCCGCGATGACGATGTGGCCTGCGTACCAGTCGACCACGGCCCGGATCTCCGGGATGTCCCAGTCGTACAGGCGGAAAGCTTCGATGCCCTCGCGTTCGAACTTTCGCATCAGATGTGCGTGGCGCTTTCGGACGCGGTTGCCGAGCATCGAGGCCTGAGAAGCGACCTGCTCGGGTGTGTATACGGTGTCTGGCAAATCAACGCTCCACGATGATAGGTGGGGAAGGTTCGGCCTGTTCGACGCGGTTGCGGCCCAGGGCCTTGGCCCGGTACAGGGCATCGTCCGCGCCTTTGAGCAGGGACTGGGCATCCTTGGCATCGTCCGGGAACGTGGCCACGCCGATGCTGATCGTCAGTCGGCCCGAGGGCTGTCGCTCGCGGTCGGGGAATGCGAAGTCCTCGACCAGGCTCCGCAGTTCGCCGGCCACCGATGCGGCGGCTCGTTTCGGTGTGTCGAGCAGCAGCACCGCGAATTCCTCTCCGCCATAGCGGCAGGAAACGTCCGTGGCCCGCAGACGACGGCGAATGATGGCCGACACCTCGATCAGGATCTGGTCGCCCGCAGGGTGTCCGTTCCGGTCGTTGTAAAGCTTGAAGTTGTCCACATCGATCATGAGCAACGAGACGGGGTTGTTCAGACGACGGCTGCGCAGCAGTTCGGTACGCAACTGCTGTTGGAAGAAGCGGAAATTCCTGAGCCCGGTCAGTCCGTCGGTGGTCGCCTGGGTCGCCAGCGCTTCGTTGGCCTCGCGCAGCCGTGACAGGGCGTCGTTCAAACCCTGGTTCACCCGCTCGAGTTCCACGGTGCGGTCGCGGATCCGGCCTTCGAGTTCGCTGGTGTGGCGTTGCAAACGCTGAGCCATGTCGTTCATGGTGCTGCCGAGTTCGGCCAGTTCGTCCCCCTCCGAGACCCGGGCACGCGCCGTCAGGTCGCCCGTGGCGAAGGCGCGTGCGGTGTCCGTGATGTTGTGGAGCGGGCGGATGAGTTGGCGGGTCAGGGCCTGATGTCCCAGCAGCAGAAGGACCGTGAGGGCCGGCAAGACGAACACGAGGGCCCGCAGCACCAGCCTGATCCCCTGGATGCGAACGCGTTCCAGGCTCACCTCGAGGATGAGGGTGCCCCATCGCAGTCCCGCGTGCCCCTCGATCGCCGTGATCACGGGTTGTACGATGCGCAGGTAGTGCTGATCGCTCAGTCGCACTTCCTCCATGGACAGTTCATCCTTGCGTGCGGACTCGGCGATGAAGGCATCGGCCATGATGGCCCCATATTGCGTCGGGTCCGAGTGGGCCAGAACACGCCCGTCGTGATCCAGCAATCCCACGGAGCGGATGTTCATCATGCCGGCGTCGTGGCTGGCCATCTGGGAGAGTCTGCGGTCCAGCCGATCGATGCGTCCCGAGGCCAGATCCGCGACCAGTTCCTGGGCCAGCACGCGAGCAAATCCCTGGGACCCGACGACCACGTCGTTGAACTGCGTCCGGAGGTGGCTCCACAGCATCAGGATGGTGAGCGCGAGCACCGGCAAGGCCGCCATGCCGAGACCTAACGACAGGACCTTTCCCCGAACCGTCATTGAAAGGACACCCCCGTTCGTCGCAATTGTGCGAGGGTACTCCGCACGGGTTCGTAGAAGTCGTCGTCCACGGCCACGAATCCCTGCACGTCGAACATGAGGCGAAGGGCCTCCCGCCCCTCGGAAGTCATGGTGTTCAGTCCGAGCATCGTCGAACGGATCTGGTCGACGAGCCGGGCGTCGAGATCCGTCCGCACCACCAGAACGTCATTGGGAATCCGGCCCGTGATTCCCAGGATCTGGAGCGCGCCGATGTCCTGTCCGGCATGGGCCTCGATCTCCAGAGCCTTCGACCACGTGGCACCCGCATCGGCGCGCCGCTCGAGCACGGCCCGCAACACGGCCGAATGGTCCCCCATGAACAGGATGTTCCCGAAATCCCGGTCCGGCTGAAGCCCCGCCGTGATCAATCGGTGCATGGCAAACACGTATCCCGACGCCGACGATGGCGCCACGAACGCGATCCTGCGACCGGCGAGTTGGCGAAGGTCCGAAAATCCCGCGTCGCGCCGGGTCACGATGTAGCCGTTGTAATGGAAGAGCCCGTCCTGGACGCGGGTCGTCAGGGGCATCAGACAGGGGTCCTTTTCGTGGGCCTTGACGTAGGCCACCGGGGTCAGGAAACCCGCATCGAGCTCGTGCCGATCCAGCGCCGCGACCAGCGAATCGTAGTGTTCGACCACTACGAGGTCCACCGGGAGTCCCAGGTGGGTCTGCAGGTAGCTGATGACCGGTTCGTAGCCCGCATGGATGTATTCCGTGCTGCCGTAACGGATGACGCCGAAGCGCAGGCGGGTCAAGGTCACGGTCCTGGCCGGGCAGGCTGGCGCGAGCGTCGGTGCAGGTGGCGGGACGTCGGCCTCGCGCGGAGGGCGGGCGCACGACAAGGATAGCAACAGGCCGGCAACCAATGAGGCCCGGCATCCCCGCTGAAGCGTTTTCGTGACCATCATGATGGATCATATCCCGTCCCGGCCCGGGCCGACACTTTTTTGCCCCGGTCGTGATCAGCGGGTGTCCGTGGACGCGGTCATGGGCAGGTCCTGTTCACAGGGCAAGGAGCCGCCGTCCGTCCGTCGCTGGACGGGTTGCTCGGCGACCCATCGAAAAAGGGGGGAAGACCGCGTTTGCGGTCGGGGGAGACCATTCAAAGATTCGAAAAAGACCGGTGGTTGCCGCACGAGACCAAGGAACAATCTCGCTTTCCGCTATCGCCGTCGCACCACACGCACAGTCGCACATCGCTTTGGTCGCGTTCGAAAGAGCATTCGCCAAATCACAGAGCCACATTCGCCACTGCACGTCCCGCGACGGCAACCACCGGTCCCAGACACCTGTCTTGAACAACATGCAGGTTGCATGCCAAGGGGTTTGCTGATCGCAAGTGTTTGTGGTTTCGGTGGGTTACGTTTTTATAACAACAGGTGAGTGTTCGACGATCGAACGGTCTGTCTCGAAAGGAAACGAATTTTGTGTTCCTGGTTGGAACGCCTCGGGTGACGGGGCATTCGTATTGGTGTGTTATCCTCGGCAACGGACGGGTTCGAAAACGGGAGAACCGCATGACCACGATGCTTTCGCCCGGCCGCATCAACGGCCTAGCGTTGCGCAACCGCATCATCCGGTCCGGGTGTTTCGAGGGCATGTGCCCAAACGGTGCGCCTTCGGATGCCCTGGTCGAACATCACCGCAGAGTAGCCGCAGGGGGCGCGGCCATGACCACGGTGTCCTACTGTGCCGTTTCTCCGGATGGGCGGTCCTACAAAACCGAGATGTGGATGCGGCCCGAGATCCTGCCGGGGCTGCGCCGTCTCACCGATGCCGTGCACCAAGAGGGGGCGGCCGCGAGTCTGCAACTGGGGCACTGCGGCTATTTCTCGTCGCCGGCGGTAATCGGATCCCGGCCGATCAGCGCCTCCCGGGTCTTCAACCTGTATCGCCTCGCCTGGTCGCGCGCGATGACCGAGTGCGACATGGTTCGCGTGGCCAACGACTTCGGGCGCGCGGCCGCCATGGCTCGTGAGGCCGGCTTCGACGCGGTCGAGGTTCATGCGGGGCACGGCTATCTCATCAGCCAGTTCCTGTCCCCCTTCACGAACCGTCGCCGCGATGAGCATGGTGGCGTGATCGAAAACCGGCTGCGCTTCGCTAGGAAGGTGGTCGATTCCGTGCGTCGTGCCGTGCCCTCGGACTTTCCGGTCCTGGTCAAGATGAATCTCGAGGACGGCTTTTTGGGGGGGCTTCGACCGGACGATGCCCCTGCGATCGCGCAGGCTTTCGTGGACGCGGGGGCCGATGCCCTGGTGCCAAGTTGCGGATTCACCAGCAAGACGCCGTTCTACATGTTGCGGGGCACCGTACCCGCCCGCGAGATGATCGCCAATCCCCGTCCCCTGTATGAGAAGATTGGCCTGACCCTGTTCGCCAATCTGTTCGTCAAGACGTTTCCGTTTTCGCGCACCTTTCTGCTCGAGCAGGCCCGGGGACTCGCTGGCCGGGTCGGCGTTCCGGTGGTGCTGATCGGTGGCGTGTGCGGACTCGACGACCTGGCACGAGCCGAAACGGCCGGCTTTTCATTCGTTCAAATGGGACGCGCCCTGATTGCGGACCCGGATCTGGTGAAACGATGGAATCGAGGCGAAGACACGGACCTCGAGTGCGACCATTGCAATCGTTGCGTCGCGGCCATGGATGCGGGCGGTGTGCGATGCGTCACGCGGGATGACATGACCGGTCGGTAACGGTGATATCAGTTCTGGCCCCATTTCGCCATGTCCCGCACGATCTCGCAGTCCACGGGCGGTACCCCGGCCGGGTTTCGGAACGGGGAGTTGCAGTATTCCAGAAACAGGGTCAAGGCCTCGACCGGCACACCCTCGGACGATGCGGCCGGCCGGAACCCGTCGTGCGATGCGTAGGCCCCGTCGGGCACCGACGCGGCCCACAAGTCCCACCGCGGCCAGTGCGCAAAATCCATGACGGCCCGAAGCCAGTGCTTCTGCACGTGGTTGGCCTCATGTGCAGTGAGTGGCAGGCCGACCGAGGCGGCCTGGACCAGAAGCACGGCCATGTCTCGCCCCCAATCCGCATCCTTGGGCCCCGCCTCGTCCGGGCTCGGGTGGAAATAGGCGTCAAGTCGGTCTGCAAGCCCCTGTAGCAGGGGATAGGCGTCTTCGTGTTGACGCTGCACCAGGGCATTGGCCAGCGCCGCCATGTGGTAGTTCCAGAAAATCGGATAGTTGTAGTAGTGGCCGCGGGTGCCGAGGCGTTCGAGCGTTGGCACGAATCCGGCTCCGCAGGCGTTCGTTCTGCGTTCCCCGTACGCGATGAGGTCGCTGGCCAGACGATTCGGACACTCGAGCAACGGTTCGACCAGGGTGTACGTGATGTAGTTGCCGAGGTCCTGATCCGCGAAGGCATAGGCCACCCCATCCGGCCCCTTGGTTCGGATGAAGTAGCCCTGGTCCACGATGTCCTGATTGAAGCGCTTCATGTAGGTCAACGTCTCGGAACAGGCGTCGCGTACTTCGCCGGCGGGCGCATCCTCGATGAGGTAGTACAGAAACGCCGTGGTGCGCACGATGTGACACACGTCGTCCTTGCTGCGCATGTTGGTGACGTAGATGCTGCCCCAGGTCGGATTGTGCGGCCACGGGAAGGTGTGGGCATTCCAGCCGTCCTGTACCTGGTGCATCCAGTGATGTTCCACGGCCTTCTTTCGGCCATCGTCGTGCCAGGTGGATGCATCGAGGGTGAAGGCATGGTCCATGGGGAAGATACTGCGGGCCATGAGCCAGGGGGCCGGGTCGGCTTCGTCCCACACGAATCCTCGAATCATCGCGGTCAGGCCCTTGCAATACTGCTCGGCCACCTTGCCCATCACCCAGTCGCCCGTGGACAGATAGCCGCCCATGGCGGCCGACAGGACCTTGGCCCCGGGAATCCACATGTTGTGTTCGCCGCCTCGCGACTGGAACGTGACCGAATCGCCGGCCTTGATCGCCAGTTGATCGCGGTAGTAGGCCAGAAAGTCCGCCTTTCCCGTCGACGGGTCCACCCCGGCGCTGGTGCGCAGTATCCACCGGAACCAGTCGACCTGCTTCCAAAGACCGGTGACGGCCTGTGTGAAGGCCCGGGTCTCGGCTGCGGTCGGCGGGATGCCCTCGGGGGGGCGCGAGAACGCAAAGGGGAGCGAGCGCGGGGGGAATGGTTCGTCGGTGACCACGAGGTCGAAGGCCACCTCGGGCGTCGTGTCCTCGATGGCATCGTCGAACGCTTCGGCCAGCAAATCCGGCGCAAGCGTTGTGTCAGGCGTGATCGGATCATCGTTTTGGGCCGTGTCATCGTGGGGCGTCATGTCGGAAAGCACGATATCCACCAGGTCCATCAGCCCCGGATCGCTTTGGACGGTATCGTCCATGATGTCCGGGTGCACGGATCGGGCGCCTCCCGCACCGCATGCCAGGATGGTCAGGGACAAGGTCATCAGGAGGCAACGCCACATGCCTTTTTCTCCTTCCGGTTGAACGGGACAGAGTATGTCTATAAAGCGTACACGATCCGGGAACGTTGCAAAATACGCCGAAATCATCAGGGCGTACGACTGAACCGTTGGGAATCGACTAAGTTGTTGAAATCATGAATTTGTCTGGAAGTGGGATGCGTTGTAAGAAGGGTCTTTGTCGACGTTGACGTGGCCGTGCACGTGGTCGTGGACGTCGACCTGGACGTGGACGATGTGTCCGAGGCGTCGTCGGCACAAGCGACTAAGTATCGAGACGATCCGCACCGCCTCCGCCAGGAACTCGATAACTCTCCGGTGCACATCCAACCGCTCGTGAGCCAACGTCAGATCCGACCATTCGTCCACGTCTACGTCCACGTCCACCTGCACGTCCACGTCCACGTCCAGGTCCACGACCGATGTCGGTGCGGCTTCTCGTCTTGTATCACTCACCACTTTTCAGTCGTGCTCTCAACTTGCGGCCGTTCATTGGAGGATTCGGCGTTCCAAGCATATACTGCGAGCAGGAGGCGACCATGACATTGACTGCATTCGGTGCCGCACGCGAGGTGACGGGAAGCAAGCATCTGCTGGATACGGGACGCAGCCGGATCCTGCTCGACTGTGGGGTGTTCCAGGGACATCGCGAAGAGTCCCGGCGCAAGAACGCGGAACTGCCGTTCGACGCGCGGTCGGTCACGGCCTGCGTCAACTCGCACGGGCATCTCGATCACTGTGGAAACTACCCCCTGCTGGTCAAACAAGGGTTTTCGGGGCCCATCCATGCCACCAACGCGACGGTCGAGGTGGCCCGCCTGGTCATGGAAGACTCGGCCCGTATTCAGGTGGCGGACGCGCGCTTTCTGGAGAAGCAGCAGCGCAAAAACCCCCGCATGGACCGCAAGGTCATTCCCCCGATCTACGACGAGGCCGACGCCGCGGCTGCAGCCGCGCGGTTTTCGGGTATGGCCTATCGCACCCCGACCCCGGTGTCGAACGACGTGACCGTGACCCTGCACGACGCCGGTCACATTTTGGGGTCCGCGATCGTGCGCCTGGAGGTCGCGGGTGAGACGGGGCCCAAGACCATTGTGTTCACCGGTGACCTCGGTCGAAAGAACATGCCCATCCTACGGGACCCCGAAGCTCTTGGGGGCGCGGATTGGCTGGTGTGCGAAAGCACCTATGGCAACCGCCTGCACGACGACGTGGCGTTTGCCGAAGATGAACTTGCCGAGGTGATTCGCGAGACTGCGGCCAAGGGCGGGCGCGTGATCATCCCGGCCTTCGCCATCGGTCGCACGCAGGAACTCGTGTACCACCTGCACCGGCTGTACGATGCCGGGAGGATTCCCAACATTCCGGTGTTCGTCGACAGTCCCATGGCCGTGTCCGCGACCGACATCTTCCGCCGTCATCCGGAATGCTACGACACCGAAACAGCGCGGGATTTCATGAATCATGGCGATCGGCCGTTCACGTTCCCGACCCTGACCTATATCAAGGACGTGGAAGAGTCCAAGCGCCTCAATGGGATGCGCATGCCGTGCGTGATCGTGTCGGCATCGGGTATGTGCGAGGGTGGGCGCGTGCTGCATCACCTGATCAACGGGGTGGGCGATCCGCGAAACACCATCCTGGTCGTGGGGTTCATGGCGGCCAACACCCTGGGACGGGCG
>CAYRIB010000022.1:0-34836 GCA_964424165.1 uncultured Myxococcales bacterium
TACCCACCAAGACCCGTTGACGCACCCCTCAAACACACAGGCGGTGGATTTGGGTGCCTATTTCAGCTTGCGGCGAACCATTTCCTGGGCAATGAACGAGGCGACCCGGGTGGGTGTGGTTCCCGCCCCGAAGCCCGCATCGAACCCAAGTTCGAGGGCGACTTCGTGATTGACGCGCGGGCCACCGCAGATCATCAGGACCTTCTCGCGGATGCCTTCGGCCTCGACCATGTCGACCAGTTCGGCCAGATTGCTCATGTGCACGTCCTTCTGGGTCACGACCTGCGACACCAGGAGACAATCTGCCTTCGTTTCCACGGCCTTGGCCAACAAGGTCTCGTTGAGCACCTGGCTGCCCATGTTCAAGGCTTCGAACATGGGGTAGCGCTCGAGCCCGTACTCGCCCGCATACCCCTTCATGTTCATGATGGCATCGATGCCGACCGTGTGGGCGTCGCTGCCCGTGCAGGCCCCGATCACCCGGACGCGGCGGCCGATGCGCTCCTGGATGAAGTCGTTGATCTCGTGATAGGACATCGGAACCGCTGCCACCTTGGGTACCACGACCTTGGTGAAGTCCACCGAGTGCCGGCACTTGCCGTACACCACAAAGAACGAGAATCCGTACCCCATGTCCGCTTCGTGATACACGGACGGCTCCACGAGTCCCATCTTGCCGGCCAGGCGTCGGGCCGTTTCCCGGGCCTCGTCGCACAGCGCCACCGGCAGCGAGAACGACACCTGCACGATCCCGTCGTTCAGGGTGTCACCGTAAGGCTTCACATTGTGCAGATCCGCTTCGATGCGACTCATGGCGTTCCCTCCAGTCCCACGCGACGACGCAACCGTTCCTCGATCGGGTTCCAGTATGTGGCGGACTTCATGGCCACGCCCTTCAGTCCCCGGCCCCCGGTCATGGTCCGGGAAACGTCCGCGAGGCGTCCCTTTTCGAGCGCCGTGAACAGGCCCTCGTCGCGCACGCTTTCGAGCATCTCGGTGGCCCGCGTCAGGACCGTCGCAGCCCGAGTCTGGATGCGCCCCCCGGGCTGGAACGTGATCTCCTCGGACCAGTGCCGCGCCCCGGCCATCACCATGCGGGTGGCTTCGAGCGCCAGGAACCGGTCATGGATGTGCGGGGTGTGCATGGCTTCGGTCATCATGCCGAGCAGATGAATGCCCTGGTTGGTCATGACGCTGGCCAAGCTGAACATGGCATCCTGCACATGTCCCCGGAAGATGTTTCCGGTCATGTACTTGGTCGGGGGCATGAACTTGATCGGGGAATCCGGGAAGATCTCGCGCACCATCTGGGCCTGCGCCACCTCGAACAGGAACGAATCCTCCATCATGGGATTCATCTGCATGGCGTGCCCCAGTCCGAGTTGCCAGGGCTTCAGGCCGCAGCGCAGGGCAATGGCTTCGTTGATGAACTGTGAGGCCAGCACGGTGTGGGCCGCCTCAAGGGCGTCCGCGGTAGTCAGATAATTGTCTTCACCGGTGTTGATGATGATGCCCCCCGCGGCCGAGATCAGGCGACTGAAGGCCTGGTCCGTCAGGGTGCGCTGCATGTTGATGTCCCGGAACAGGATGCCGTAAAGCGCATCGTTGAGCATCACGTCCAGACGTTCGATGGCACCGAGCGCGGACATCTCGGGCATGCACAGTCCGCTGGCGTAATTGCACAGGCGCACGTATCGGCCAGCGTCCTCGGACGCCTCGTCGAGCGCGGCCCGCATGATCCGGAAGTTCTCCTGCGTGGCGTACGTCCCTCCGAAACCCTCGGTCGTCGCCCCCTCGGGGATGTAGTCGATCAGACTCTGGGCCGTCGACCGGATCACCGCCACGACCTGTGCCCCCTCCCGGGCACAGACCTTGGCCTGGACCACGTCTTCGTAGATGTTGCCCGACGCCACGATCACGTATAACAAGGGACGTTGTCCCTCACCCAGACGGTCGATCCGCTCCTGGCGATCCGCGGCGACCTGGTCGACCCGGGCGACCGCGGCGTCAGCCAGACGGACAAACGTTTCACGGGCTTCTGCGTCACGATCCGCAGGCAACTTCGACAGTTCAAGACGTCCGTCCGCTATGGCGTGGGCCGTGGCCGTCGCGTCCAGGCCCGAGGCCACCATGGCGCGACCGAACGGCAGCGCGATGCCCCCTGGCAGAAGGCCTTTTGCACCCTCGGCATCCACCACCCGGTTGACCAGAGGAACCCCTTCACCGTCCGCCCCTTCGACGCCGGCCAGACGCAGGGTCGCCCGCTCGATCGACGCGGTCGTGCGCAAGGCCGCAAACCCCAATA
The DNA here is from genome assembly GCA_964424165.1 of uncultured Myxococcales bacterium. GTDB lineage: Bacteria > Myxococcota_A > UBA9042 > DTJE01 > DTJE01 > CAYRIB01. Next base: position 2,306 of record CAYRIB010000022.1, read on the forward strand.
CCGACTGTGCGATGGCACCTGCTGCATCGCGGCATCGCGCAATCGCGGATGCGTCCAGACCAAGTTTCGATTCCATCTGGGCCATTTCGCCACACCTCCGCTGCTGCAGAACCCCAAGGGCCGACCATCCAGCGCTACGCTGCGGATGGAGGCTTCTCGTGAAGCACGAAGACCGGAATCCCGGGCAGCACGGCCCGGACTCCCTCGAGCAGTTCGCTTTCGGGCAGTTCGTACCCCAGCACACTCACCGGATTGACCGAGACCCCCAGCAACCGCACGCTGCGGCCCGCCAGGATCTCGCCCCCGCGCTCGCGAAGTTTGGCGATGGCTTGCGAGGAACCGAAAATGCGGGTCGGGTCCGTAACCAGCACCCGCATCCTGCCCCCCTTGTGCATCAACAGCACTTTCAGGATGCGATCCGTCAAGGCACCCGGGAGTGCTACGACCGCATCCCCCGACCCCAGCGAAGACTTCAATCCCGCCTCGCCCGCCGCAGAACCGGACTGCGGCAGCAACACGATCCGCCCATCCAGGTCGCGCACCGCAACTCGCCCATGTTCCACGGCATCCCGCAGCAACGCGCGATCGGATTCATCCTCGATCCGGGGCACGGTCATCCGATCCAGCACCATGCGCGTCTTGCGAACGACCTCACGCACCGTCCGCCCAAGCACGGCACCGGTCGCCAGAATCACGCCCTGGGAAACGTCCGGGTCCGCGGCCATCATTCGCTGGTACGCACCATCGATCAGCACCCGGCTGACCTGATGCTTCAGCATGGCCTCCACAATCATCCGTACGTCGCCCTTGTGCCGGACCCCGGCAAGCAGCAAGGTACCGGCCTTTTCGACCCGCACCACGATCAGTTCGCCCAGCGCGGTCACCGCCCCGGTCCGCAGCACGGTCCGGACCTGGGCAGTGCTGCCCTTGAGGGCCTTGTCGGCCGTGGCCACAAGACACCCCTCGCGCACCGCAACCCGCGGCTTGGGAACCCCCAGCCAGAAGTCCGCCTCCTCGCCGTCGATCCCGATCGATAGCACCCCGACGCGCCCGTCGGACGCGTAAAGATGTTCAAGCACGTGGTTCAGGGTCGTGGTCTTGCCCGAATTCTTGGAGCAGCCCACGATCGCAATGGTGCGGACGTCGGCTTTCCCCAGGATGTCGTCCAGATTGACCATGCGGCCCCCCGAATGCCGGGGGCATCATACCCTCAGGCGCAAGACAAGACAAGGATGCGGCCGGCAACATCCAGAGCCGTGCAGCCCGATTGATCACGTCGTGCCCAGGCCCACGTCAGGACACTGTGAACGCCCATTCCTCAAGAATCCTCGCAGGGGCTCATGGAATATGACTCAAACACTGTCCAACGATTACCACCAAGCACTCTGAACACCGGTGCACCGGTAAGATTCGCGCGGCAGGAAGTTGGTTGTGAATCGAACCTCGCAGTGGCACGGCCCCTGGCGAGGCCGTGCCACCGGAGGCGACGAGAATCGCGACTACAGAACGCTCTTGAGCTTCGGGGCGGGCTTGAAACCGACGGTCTTGGACGGCTTAATCGTGATGGCGGCGCCCGTCCGCGGGTTGCGGCCCTTGCGAGCCTTGCGCTGACGAACCGTGAACGTACCGAAGCCCGGGAACGAGAAGCGCTTATCCTTCTTCACGGCGTTCCGCACAGCTTCGAACACGGCGTTCAGCACCAGTTCGGTCTGCTTCTTCGTCAGTTCAATGCCCTTGGCTCCCCGGATTTCCTCGATCAGCTGGCTCTTCGTCATCTAGGACCCCCTCTTGTGGAAAAACCTTCCCGGATGGCTCCTCGCCATCCACCCCATCGAGACAACCCCCATGGAAGCCTCGATTATGGCCACAACGACTTAGCAAGATCGTTTTTGCCCCAACGAAAATGTGTTGTCAAGAATTTTTTTTTGCAGATTTCCGCTTCAGGATTGATCGCCGGGCCGATCGTCACCAACAACCACTTGATCTTGCTACCAATTCACAAATAATCAAGGATCCACGCCGAGTTGCTGCGCCAGACGATAGATCTGTTCCTTCTTTTTCAACTTCAATTTCTTGAGGCGAGCCACCTCGACCTGCTCCTCGGCCGACAGGTACGGCCGATCGGCCATACCGGCGATCCGGGCATCCAGTTCACGATGCTCTTCGCGCAATGTGGCCAACTGCGACTGTACCGTCCCTTCCTCCTGGGAAACCATGTCCGTCATGAAACGCCTCCGTGGGTTCGTGAAGACAGATCTGGTCAATCGTAGGCACGCCTTTGAATCAAAGCAAGTTTTCCGGGCGACCCCTGTGCTATCCTTCGTTCCGGAATTCGATGCGGACGTTGCATGGGCGAGGTCTTCCTCGGACGATACGAAGCGATCGACGAGGTCGGTCATGGGGGCATGGCCACCGTGTACCGAGGCACCGACCGCGTTCTGGGCCGTGACGTCGCCATCAAGGTGCTGCATCGCCATCTGTGTCAGCGTGCCGAGGCTCGCGAACGGTTCGCCCGCGAGGCCCGAATCATCGCCAAGCTGCGCCATCCGAACATCGTGGAGGTGTACGACTTCTCGGGCGAGGATCAGGCCAACGCATTCATCGTCACCGAGTACGTCGACGGTCGTTCCCTATCGGAATTCCTTCAGGCGCATGGGCCGGTACTTCCCGAGGTCGCGGCTTTGGTCATCGCCTCGGTGGGCGATGCGCTGCAGCACGCCCACGAACGGGGCGTCATCCATCGCGACGTGAAGCCCGAAAACATCATGGTGCGACAAGATGGCGTGCTCAAACTGATGGACTTCGGCATCGCACACGTGGTGGACATGGAGCAGTTGACCGTGACCGGAGCCATCGTGGGATCGCCTGCCCACATGTCGCCCGAGCAGGTCGATGGCAAGGCCCTCGATGCACGCACCGACATCTTTTCGCTCGGAACGCTCTTCTACCTGACCGCCAGCAGCGCCTTCCCGTTTCGCGGAGACACCGCGAGCGCGGTACTCAAGGCCATCGTGGACGCGCGACCGCCCGACATCCGCACCTTGTGCCATCCGTTTCCCGATGACCTGCATGCCATTCTGACCAGAATGATGGCACGAGATCCGGCCGAGCGATTCGCCTCGGCTCGGGAAGTGGTCGATGCCTTGCAGACCGTGACGCACGCCACCGGCCTGGGGTCGTGGGGTGACGAACTTCCCCGTTTTCTGTCCCAGCCAGCGGCGTATGTGGAGACCGCACGGACCCGGGTCGCCGAGGCTCGGCTTGTGCAGGGAAGGCAGCAGCTCAGATCCGGTCAGTTGGCAGCGGCGATTCGCACCCTCGACGGGGTCGTAGCGTTGGCACCCGACCATCCGGATGCGGCGCGAACCCTGGAACGAGCACGCAATTCCCTTCGACGGCGCAGGCTGTCTTGGACCGCGATCCTTCTGGCCCTGGCCGTGATCATCGTCGCGGGCATGGCTGTCGGGCTGTATCATTGGCTGCCGACCATGACCCAGGACCCGCCCTCGAGCGAGATACCCGCGGAGCCGTCCGACCCGCCGGCAGAGATTGCCCTGCGCCCCCCGTTCGCGGACACGATCCTTCAGCCGCGACGCTCCATGGCGGTCATGGCATCCCCGCACGTCCGTCCTCTGCCAAAGCCTTCTGCAAACGGTTCCACGCAAACGGCCAAGGCGCAGCCGATCCCGGTCACGGTCCAGGCCTTTCCGCCTGCGGTGCAGATCTTCGTAGACGGTCGCGCCGCGGGGTTCGGCAGCAGCGGGGAGATGGCGCTCGCCCCGGGGCGTCATCAGGTCCGTCTGGTACACCCGAACTGCGAGGCGTGCCGCGAGACATCCTATTCATTCAATCTGAGCTCAGACAACCCGCCCAAGGCGCCATTGCGCTTTTCGATCGGGTTCAAGGAGGCGCTGGTCATCGTCCGAGGACCGGGGGGCGCGCAGGTTCTGGTCAATGGCGTAATGCGCGGCCAGACCAACGAGACGCTGCGAATTCCCACCAGCCAGGCCGCTCCCCAGTCCGCCACGGTGGCGGTGCGCATGGGAGGTCAGGTGATTCAGTCTGCCAGGACCACGCTGACCCCCGGCAAGACCGTGACCCTGACGTTGCCGTAAGCCCTGGCGGCACGGTCTTGACCGCGCCTCACAGCAGGCCGCGCTTGAGACGGTAATAATAAGTGGAACGCGGCATCCCGGACGCCCGGATCACCTCTGCGCGCGTGGCCCTCCACGCACCCGAAGCGCCCCATGCCAGTTCGTCGGTCAGGGCCTCGTGAACGGCGGCTGCGGTGACCACCCCCGGCGGACCATAGAGCCGGGCCCGCGTCAGGACGTTTCGCAACTGGCGCACGTTTCCCGGCCATGGATGCGCCGCCAGCAGCTTCATGGCATCGGAGTCGATCGCAGCCGTCACACCGTCGGCCTCAATCGCCGATTGAGTCATGACCACAATGTCCTCGGGACGCTCGCGCAGCGGAGGCAATCGAATCACCAGACAACTCAGACGCTCGAGAAGATCCGGGCGGAAATTCCCCTGCTGCGCCGCAGACCGCAAGTCGACGTTCGTGGCCGCCACGATCCGTGCAGATATGGCCGTGGCCCGCGAGGTTCCGAGCCGCTGTACCACCTTCTGGTCGAGCACGCGAAGCAACTTGGCCTGCAGGGCCAGATTCGCCTCTCCGATCTCGTCGAGAAACAGGGTTCCGCGTTCCGCGGCCTCAAAATGTCCCGCACGCGCGGCCACGGCCCCTGAAAACGCCCCCCGCTCCCACCCGAACAACTCGGCCTCGGCCAACTCTGCCGGCAGGGCCGCCATGTTGACCGCCACACACGGATGACTTGCCGCTCGACTGAGACCATGAATCGATCGGGCAATCAACTCCTTGCCCGTGCCCGACTCCCCGAGGATGAGCACCGGGGCATCGTAATCCGCCATCGCCGCGACGCGATGAAACACCCGGAACATCTTCGGCGAGGCGCTGGCCATCCGGTTTCCAAGGGTCGCCACGATTCGGCCATCCGCGTCGCGCGATGCCGCATGCACCGACAGACGGACGCCCCCGATCACCATGACGCGATCCCTCGGCCAGGTGGGTGACTCGCCTTCGGCCAATCCTCGCAGTGGGCGCACTCCCTGACGGTCGGCCAGCAACAGCGGCGAACCATCAAGCCAACCCACGCTTTGCGGGGCCCCGCCCACGAACGCATGCCGTCCCTGCGCGTCAATGACCAGGAATCCTTTCTGCATGGCAACCTCCCCTCGTTCGAGGGGGTTATCGGAGAAACGGGGCTGACCGTTGCAGGCCCCGCCAGCCCTGACCGGTTCTTGCGACGGGAAATAAGACGTTGTCCGAGAAGGTTCTGGGTGTGCAGCCAGCGAGCGGAGCGAGCCCTTGGAGTGCGGAAGCGCAGCTTCCGCCTTCGTCCGCGGCGCCAGTATTCCACGGATCAACGTTCGGCCGTAGCCTCCGGGGGGTTCCCTCCGGGGACCGGCACTCCGGCCGGGCGCTACCGCCCCGGCCGGGTGCCTCCGTGCTCGGCGCGCGCCGATCATCATGGCCCCGGCAAGGGGGCGCGCGCCTGCGCAAGGCCCCCTCCGGGAAGCCCCCCTTCCGGCTGCGGCCTTGCGGTGGATTCCGGCCCGGATGGGTCCTTCCAGGATACATCGGGCAAGGCAGTAGCAGGGGTCTTGAAGGACCTGGGTTCGGCAGCCCGAGGGATGTCTGGCGTGTGGGGGGTGGGCCGCCGAATCAAACGAGGTTGAGGACCTGTCGGTGGGCCCGGGTCCGTATCAGGACCAGGGCATCACGGACGAGATCGCGCAGTTGCCGGAATCCACCACAAGGCCGCAGCCAGGTCCGGGGGGCTGCGCGCAGGGGACTTGCACAGGCGCGCGCCCCCTTGCCGGGGTAACGATGATCGGCGCGCGCCGAGCAGGAGCGCGCGGACGGGGCCGGCGGCCCCGTCAGCGACGCGTGCCCCGGAGCCAGCCCCCCGGCCGGCGGAGGCCGGACGGTGAACCATGGAATACGGGCGCCCCAGACCGCTGGGGGGATCGAATACGAACCATCGAGGCTGTCCCTGATTATGGCCGCCACGTGACTACCGGACACCGTTGCAGGCCCCGGGTTCGCGGTTTACAGCCACGCGGCCATCTGGTATCGTGAGGACCGTTTCTGGCACCGGGGAATTGCCATGGGAATCGGCTGGGCAGAACTGTTGCTCATCCTGGTCGTCGCCCTGCTCGTGTTCGGGCCGAACAAGCTCCCTGACATCGCCCGAGGACTGGGCAAGGGAATTCGCGATCTCAGGCGTGCCATGAGCGGGTTCGATGACCCCCCGACCTCACCCACGCCCCTGAAGCGAATGGACCCGACCGTTGCGGACAAGACGGTTCTTGCCCCTGCCCCAGTTCCCGCGACCGCACCCGACCTGGCCGACCAGCCGGGCACGGCCGACCAGCCCAACGCGGCCGACCAACCCGGCACCCCCAACCCACCCGACAATCCCTCGTGACCGCGCAGGAATGACGATGGAAGAACGCCCCATGCCGCTGTCCGAGCATCTGGGCGAACTGCGCAAAAGACTGGTGCGATGCGTTCTGGTCCTCACCATCGCCTTCGTCGTGGCCTATGGTTTTCACGACGAACTCTTTCGATGGTTCGCTCGCCCGGTGCTGAGCGCCCTTCGCAATCACGGCATTGTTGCGTTGCAGGCGCTGCAGGTGACCGAGACCATCACGGTTTACCTCAAGCTTTCGCTGGTGGCGGGCATGGTGGTCACCGCGCCGTATCTCTTCTATCAACTCTGGGCCTTCGTCGCGCCCGGACTGTACCCGCGCGAGCGCCGCTACGTCATACCAATGGCCATCCTGACCAGCCTCTTCTTCGTGGTCGGGATCGTTTTTTGCTATTTCGTGTTCCTGCCGATGGTCATCGACTTCCTGGTGGGATTCACCCTGTCCAGCGGCGACGTGGCCCTGGTTCCGACGGTCGAACGCACCTACGGACTGGTGCTGACCTTCTTCCTGGTGTTCGGGGTCATCTTCGAGTTGCCGCTCGTCATGTTCTTTCTGTCGCTGCTGGGTCTGGTGAAGTGGCGGACCTTCCTCGGCTGGGGACGCTATTTCATCGTGCTGGCGTTTGTGATCGGGGCGATCTTCACCCCCCCGGAGCCCCTGTCCCAACTGCTCATGGCCGTCCCCCTGTGCCTTCTGTACTACATTGGAGTGGGCTTCAGTTTTGCCACATCCCTGTTCGGTCCAAGGCGAAGCGGCCGCATGCTGGCAGGCATCGTGGGCGGGGGCATCACGGTCGCCTTCGTCGCTGGTGTGGTCATGGCTTCGTATGCCTGGGGCCGATCGGACACCCCGCCGCCGGCGGGCCCGATCCTGCCCGATCGTGCCGCGTTCGTTCTCAAGGCCGTTGCTGCATCGCCCTTGGCCCGTCAGGTCCTGACCTCGGCCGGCGCACCCATCGCTCTCGACGACCCGGACCAGGTACCCGACGAGGTGGTTGCAGCGGGATCCGGCTCCGTCTTGCGCTGGATGGCGCATGGACAGGACCTGTCGTGTCCGGATGGCCGGTCTTCGGGCTGGTGCCTGATACAGGGGGACCCCTTGGCAACCGCGCAAGACCCCCAACCGGTCCTGACCGAGATCGATCGCATGGATGGCGACGTCGGACTGGTGCTCTCCCCCCAATGCGCACGTACCTTGTTCGTGGATGGATTGCAGCCGCCGCCAGACGTTGGCGTAGCCCTCGGCGCCACGCGTTCGACCAACGGTCTGTCCACGGTCGTGCTGCGCCTCGTCCCGGCAACGGCCGAAAACAGCGAAGATTGGCTGCGAACCTTGGCCAACAGGCCGATCCACGCAGACAACGCCCCCTCTGGTGTCGCGATCCAACGTTTCATGGCCCTGGCCGAAGGGGATTTCGAGGTTTATCGCGGGCCAGCGGGTCCGATCGCCTCGGTCACGGTGTCCCAGGGACGCGCTGCCCGTCTGGTGGCCGCCCTGCTTGGTGCCGCTCGCAGCGATTGCCTGCCCGCGGGGGACTAGGTTGGAAGACCGCCTGCTGATGACCGTGTACCAACGGTGGCTGGCGTCCAACGGCCCCCAGCACTGGTGGCCTGCGCAATCACCCTTTGAAGTGGTAGTGGGCGCGGTCCTGACCCAGAACACCGCATGGACCAACGTCGAACGGGCGATCGCCAATCTGCGGGCGGCGAATGTCCTGGATCCGCGAGCATTGTGGGCACTGCCGCACGACCGGTTGGCAGAACTCATCCGGCCCGCGGGCTACTTCAACGTCAAGGCATCCCGCCTGCGACACGCCGTGGCATGGCTGCTCGACGCGGGGCACGGATCACTGGCGGGACTGGCCCCTTGGGACACGGATGCGCTGCGCAGCGCCCTGCTCACGGTGCACGGAATCGGCCCCGAAACCGCGGACAGCATCCTGTTGTATGCCCTGCAGCGTCCCGTCTTCGTGATCGATGCCTACACGCGGCGCATATTCGGTCGCATCGGCGCGATCGACCCGAAGTCCCGCTACGAAACCCTTCGGCATTACTTCGAGACCCGGATCCCGCGGGACGTTTCCCTGTACAACGACTATCATGCCCAGGTGGTGCTGCACGCAAAGCACTGGTGCCGGGCACGCCCCGTGTGTGTCCACTGCGTGCTGCGAGACTGCTGCCAGGCGGCAGGGAGGTGAAGTGTCGTGACGACGCACGCCGCTGATGGCGGTCCGGCCGCACCGGTCCACGAATCGCCCCACCCGCGTCGTTGCCTGACGCGCCTTGTGTGCCGAGTGGCCGACATCCTGTTGCCGGGTACCGGAATGTTGATGGCAGGACGAATTCGCACCGGCACTCTGATGCTGACCACATGGTGGGTCGTGATCGCCGCGACCACCTGGGGGCTTCTTGCCACGTCTCTGCACCCACTGCAGGCCGTGGCAGTTCTGGTGGCAGCATACATGGCTCTTGCGATCTTCGCGGCCCTGGTGCGTCTGGACCTCACACAACCGCCCTGGAACCCGCCCGCGGCCTTGATCGGTCTGGTGGCGTTCATCTTGATGCTTCTTCTGGCCTACCGACTGCTCACAGGCCTCGGGTATTCGGTGGTCGTGGTTCCCGATTTCGGCGGATTCCCGGCGATCCTGCCGGGCGAAGTCGTGGTGGTGCACGCCTCGGATGAACCCGCTGCGCGGGGTAGCCTTCTGGCGGCACGAACGGCCGGTCGGGTGGTCACCGGTCGCGTGGTAGGCATGGCGGGCGAGCGGCTTTCCCTGCGGGGCCTCACCCTGTCCGTCAACGACGCCACCGTGGCCGTCGAATCCATGGGCGAAGTCAAGGTGCAAGACAACGACTTCCCTCGCCAGGAGGCCGAGTCCCTTCAGGCCTATCGAGAGACCTTCGACGATGCGGGGCACGTCGTCTTCTTTCGCCGGGGCGCGCTCGCCGGGGAGATCTCGATCACCATCCCGGAAGACCACGTATTCCTGTTGAGTGACAACCGGTCGACCGCCCGGGCCGAGGATTCAAGGTCACTCGGCCCCCTGCCGAACAGCACTCTGGTCGGAAAGCCCCAACGCGTGCTCTGGTCGAGCACGGCCTCGGGACGACCGCGACTGAACCGCCTGGGTGCCGTCTGGCACTAGCCCCCCCCAAGGTCACGCTTTGCCCCGCAAATAGGCTTCGATCAGCAGCAGACACAGGCAGGCCAGCAGAAGTGGAGAGCCAATCGACACCTTGCGGGTCCGGGGCCGGTCGTCGGCGCCGCCCGAACCGACCGGAAGCGACACCAATTGCTCGATTTCGGGCCCGTCGCGTCGCAACAGAGTTTCTGTTGCGTCGGGATTGACCACGAAGGCATCCTCGTGAACAGGGGCCGTGCGACCGGCCTCGTAGCTTTCCACCCGGTACACCCCCGGTACCCGGGTGTCGACGAAATGCCCCGAGTCCGAAAACGTGGACGATTTTCCGGACGGGGGTACCACCACCACGCGTTCCCGATCCACGGGCACATCCACGCGACGCGACTCACCCACGGTCATGGCGTTCTGCCCCAGCCCCCCGGATACGGTCGTCAGGTACGCGAACACCTGACGCACGAACGGCGCGAACACCGGCCGCAGAGGGAGGTCCGTCCAGTCGCGGTCCACGGTGGTCAACAGCATGACCACCATCCCCTGCCCCACCTTCCGTTCGACCAACAGGGGCGCACCGTTGCCCAGCGTAGCCAGAACTCGGGTTCCCGCACGGCGGAAGTCTTCCATCAGGACGTAGCCACGCACCTCAACGCCCGACAACCCTCCGGAGCCGGGCAGAAGCAAGCGCACGGCCGGGTGTTCGGGGTCTGCCCAGGCGATGGTGGGATAGTCCGTACGGACCGCACTTTCCAGGGTGATGCGGTCGCGCACCGACGCAGGCAGCAGCCCGGACAGCAAGGTATTCCATGTCACGGCATCCACGTTGTCGCCTACGCTGACGAGCAATCCCCCTCCGGAGGCCACGAAGGCCTCGAGTGCCTGGACCTGCTCGCCCGTCAACCGGGCCACATTGAGCAACCCGACCGTGGACACTGCGGATAGATGCAGGGGTGACATCTCCTCGGGACGCACGGTCGTGATCGTGAACCCGGGGCCGCCCTCGGCGCGCAACCCCAAGGCGCGCGACAAAAAGAAGGATTCCCCCTGCTCGTCCTGCCGACTGGGCGCACCGCTCACCAGCAGAACCGCGTTGCGTTTTCGGGGCGCCAGGGTGAACCACCGCACATCGTCCTCGGGAAGATCGTCGGGAGGTAGACTCACCTGACCGAAAGTGCTCCCCTCCTCGGCCCCGATCAAGAACTCGTGGGTACAACGTTCCGCGGCCCCGCAGGCCATGCGGGCTGCCGTGGTCACGGCCCCGATGCGCACGGTCAGCAGTTCATCGAGCACGTCCGGGGACTCGTTGGCCACGGTCACGCGTACCCGCACATGGATGGCCGACACCTCGGGCGCCGGCGTCGTGGCGATGTCCACCACGCCGCGGTTCTGCACCATCACGCCACGCCCCACGTCCACGGTGCGAACCTCGATGCCCACCAGTTCGGACAGGTCCGGGAAGTCCGCCAAGCCGTGATCGAAGAAGTCAGAGGCGATCAACAGGCGCTTCTCGCGGGTGGAAACGGACCGCAGTGCATCCAACGCCTTTCGCACCGCACCCGACAGGTCCGTGGAAGCCCACCCCGGACGGATTTCCTCGACCCCTTGCAGCACCGCTTCCCGCCCCCACCCCTGACGCCCCATGGTGTGCACCTGCGCCGGGGCACCTGCAGTGACCACGAACACATCGGACTCGGGAGGCAATTCCGCCAGCGCTGCCATCCATTGGGCCCGGGCCCGCGACCAGGCCGATACGCCGTCCGAACGCAGGCGCATGGACATGGAGTCGTCGACCACCGCGGCAAAGGCCACCGGGTGATCCACACCGCCCCCAACGGCCGAGGTCATCCTGACGAACGGCCGGGCGAACAGCACGACGAGCACGGCAATCAGCACAATGCGAGTCGTGATCAACAGCGCGTGGATGGTCCTCAACCGGACCGCGGTGCCTGTGCCGGACAGCACCAGCCAGGTCACCGCATCCATCGGAACACGCCGGGCCTGATTTCGCAGGTACAGATGGATGAGCACGGGGATGACCACCCCGACGAGTCCGAACAGGAGATAGGGTGCCTCGAAGCCCATCTCGTCCCCCGAAAAGCCCTGACCGCACCGCACCGCCCCCCGAGGGTCAGTGGCCGGTCTCGATGGCTTTGAGCAGCGTGGCCACCGAAACCTGGGCGGACTCCCGCATGTCCACCGGGTGGTAGAAAACCCCCGCGTCGTGACAAGACGCCTTCACCGCATCCAAAAAGCGGTTCAGGGCCGTCATGTAATGCTGCTTGAGGCCCCGTGCATCGACCAGATCGGTCCGGCCGGTTTCCAGGTTTCCAAACACCACGGCCCCCTGGAAGGGGAAGGTCCGCTCTTCGGGCGACAGGACGTGCAGCACAATGACCACGAACCCCCGGGCCACCAGCCCGCCCAGCAGATCGAGCATCGCCTCCCAGGGAGCCAGCAGGTCCGACGCCACGATCACAACGCCGTTCTTCAGCGAACGATCCGCCACTCCTACCACGGCGTCCTGTATCACGGTCTTGTGCGAAGGGTGTGCCCGCTCGAGCACGGACATCAATTCCCCCAGATGCGACGCAACGCCCCTCGGCGGGCACACGGCGGGCCGTCGCTCGTGCGCCACCAGCAGGCCCACCTCGTCCCCCTGCCGCAGCAAGACGTACGCAAGACCCGCCATCATCCGTGCGGCGTGTTCGAACTTGGATGGTCGGTCCGGATAGGCCATGGAACCCGAGGCGTCGATCAGCAGATGGGCGGTCAGGTTGGTTTCATCGAGGTATCGCCGCACGTAAAGTTTGTCGGTGCGGGCAAAGACCTTCCAGTCGATGCCGCGGGGGTCATCCCCAAAGGCATAGCCCTTCAGGTCCGAGAATTCCAGACTCTGGCCCTGGTGAGACGACAGGTGCAGGCCGCTCACGCGTCCGTGCGCCCGGATGCGCGGACGGAACTGGAGCCCACCCAGGGCACGTCGCATCTCGGGCGGAAGGTAGCGCCATCCCGTTTGCGTTTGGGCAAGCACGTCCATTTGTCCCCTGGCTTCGCTAGAGCCCGGCGATCAGCCGCCGCAGCACGTCGACCGAGGACACACGCTCGGCCTCGGCATGGAAGTTCACCACGATCCGGTGCGCCAGGACCGGGATGATCAGCGCCCTGACATGGTCGGGCGTCACGCAGTATTCGCCCTGCAGCAGGGCCAGGGCCTTGGCTGCCAGAGTCAGATGCTGAGCCGCTCGGGGTCCCGCTCCCCATGCCACGTAGTCGGTCACGTCCGACCGTGCCTCCGGGTGATCGGGGCGTGTCCGCCGAACGATGTCCACGATCATGTGCGTCACGTGATCGCCCACCGGCATCCGCAACACGATGCCCTGCAGTTCCATCATGTCCGTGGGGGTCAGGACCTTGGCGATCGGCTCGAATGCCGGGCCCGTGGTCATGCGCACCACGCGTTCTTCGTCCTCGGCCGACGGATAGCCCATGCGGATCGACAGCATGAAGCGATCGAGCTGGGCCTCGGGCAGCGGATACGTTCCTTCCTGCTCGATGGGATTCTGCGTCGCGAACACCAGGAACGGGCTGGGAAGGCCGTACGTCTCGCCAGCCACGGTTACGTTGTATTCCTGCATGGCCTCGAGCAGGGCCGCCTGGGTCTTCGGCGGAGTGCGGTTGATCTCGTCGGCAAGAAGGATATTGGTGAACACCGGTCCCTTGGCGAACCGGAAATGCCGCTTGCCCGTAGTACGATCCTCTTCGAGGATCTCGGTGCCCGTAATGTCGGACGGCATGAGGTCCGGGGTGAACTGGATGCGGGAAAACACGAGGTCCAGACACTGGGCCACGGTGGACACCAGGGTGGTCTTGGCCAGCCCCGGAACACCGATCAACAGTCCGTGACCGCCCGCAAACAGCGCCACCAGGATCTGTTCGATGATGTCCTTCTGCCCGACGATGCGCCGGGCAACCTCACCCAGGATGCGTTCGCGAGCGTCGCGGGCCCGCTGCACCAGATCGACCTCGATGGCCATGTCGTCACGAGACGGGGAATGCACGTCACCTCCCGATTCCGGCAAGCCGCTGTTCCCGTTCGGCCAGGGCGGTCTCGCCGCGTTCCGAATGGATCCGCGCCAGGGCCGCATGAACCTCCGGGTCGAACGGGTCCGTTCGCACCGCGATCCGCAACGGCCCGAGGGCATCCATGGTCCGACCGAGCGCGACCAGCGCCAATCCTCTAGCCCTTGAGATCGAGGCAAACTCTACCTCATCCAGCCCTGCCCTGTCCAGCACCACAAGGGTCTCGGCAGCAGCCCCATCGGCCAGCAATGCACGAGCCAGTCGTTCGATCACCAGGGGAGCCGGTCGACCCCATCCTTCGATCAGGGTTTGATACTGTTTCACCGCGGCCTTGTGCCGCCCCGTGGCCGCCAGCAGGTCAGCCAGACGCAGAGCGGCACGCTGATCAGCGGTGAGCGAAGCATCCTTGTCGGGCTCCAGGCTCCGCATCCCTTGCCAGACCAGTTCTGCGTTGGAACCCGCCGTGATCCCGGTCGAGGACAGGTCCTCCGACCACGCGGACACGACCTGTGCGAGCGTCCTTCCCGTCACCCGGCGCAAGGCATCCTCAGGGTCGCCCGAGGCCATGGCATCGAGCAGGCGCGGCAGGGTCCCCGGGCCATGCGAGCGTTCGATGAATCCGATCAGCGACGACAGTTGAGCGAACGCCGAGGCCACGGCATCGATCCCGTCGAGTTGCGTGAGCGACCCGCTCAGCATCGTGGGATCGAGCAGCGTTTTCTCGGTCACCGCACGGGCCAGAAGGTCCTGCATCCCGCGGCTCAGCGCCCCGGCCACGCCCCCTCTCCAGATCGGTTCGAGATAGCGGGCGAGCCCTTCCTGGAACCACACCGGCACGTCTTCGCCCGCACGGCGGATCGCGAAAAAATGCACCAGTTCGTGGGCCAGGGTATCGGCGAATGGGTATCCATAGGGCAGGGCCGCGGGGGACAGCATCATCACCTTGTTGAACTTGCACAAGGCCACGGTGCCCGTGTCCTGGATCACCGCAACCGACAACTGCGTCACGGCCGACAGGGCTTCGATCGAAGGGAGGATCTCGACCCGGATCGGGGTGGCCGGGGCATTGCCCAGGCGCGTGACCAACGCCCCGTAGGCAGCATCGCCGGCCTCGGCAAGGTAAGGGATCAGAACGTCATCTCGTCCGGTCGCATAGCGGAATTCGAAACGATTGGACGGTGCATTGACCGTCGCAAAATCCCGCGTCTGTCGCATGGTTTCACGAACCACCTGAATCAGGACCCGGGCATCCCGGTCCATTCGGCGTGATAGCAGCGCCTCGGCCCGTGAGTAGTTCCCCTCGAGAAATGCCAGGTATCCCCAGGCCGTGCTCGTGCGCGCTTTGCGACCACCCGCATCCGCCTCTTCCAGAGCCCTTCGCGCCGCGCCCAGGTCCCAGGTATCGAGTGCGCGCTGAAAGCGCTCGGCCGGCGATGCAAAGGCCACCGTGCAGCACACCCCTGCCAGGATGGCGGCAACCAGAACGACGATGGCGTACGCTGACGGTCTCATCGTTCAGAAGGGTCGTGCTTTTCCTGCACTTTTGCAAGTTCGGCAACGGCATCACCGCAATTCACAAAATCCTTCAAATCCGTACAATGCAGCGGGCGAATGTGGAGCGAACCATGCGAACGAGGACGGGCGAAGGGGCGAAGAGAATCGGAACGAATGGAAAGGTCGAAAGGTCGTGGGTGTTGTGGGGGCTTTTTTTGACCGTGGGGGCGGGATGCGGGGGCGGATCGGTGCCCTTGGCCACGTTGGATGCGGTAGAAGAGGGCCTGCTGATGTCAGAGGAGGTGACGCCCGCACAGGACATCCTGCTGCCCGACGAGGCGGCAACTGACGTGATCAACGACTCGCCAATCGGACCGGACGAGGTTGTAGCCGATGATGTCCCGATGATCGGCGAGATCCCGGGCGAAGTGGTGCAGGACATCCCGTTCGACTTGTCGCAATGCGGTGTCGGGGACGACGAGAAGAAACGCAAGCCTCAGGCCATCTACCATGGAACGGCCCTGCCACAGATGTTTTCCATCAGCGAGGCTCAGCAGAATGCCGTGGTGGCCTTCGTGGACAGCAACGGCGAGTTCTGCACCGGGACCCTGATTTCCCCTTTCGTGGTGCTCACGGCAGGGCACTGCTTCGCGGACGTTTGGGATGAAGCCGATGCCATGGTGGCCATCGGGGCTGACTGCGGCGAACCCGACGCGCTGATGGAGATCGCCTCGTTCCACTTGCACCCCGATTACGACGAGTGGCAACATGGCGGGCTCAACGATGTATCGGTGGTCATCCTCAAGGAGTCCGCGACCACGGCGGTGCCCAACCTGACCCCGATCCCGTTCGCCACGACGGCCTTGGATCCAGGGATGGTCGGGGTCAACGTACAGAACGCGGGCTTCGGTGCCACCGAGATCAGTGACTGGAACACGACGCGCTACTGGGTGGTCGAGCCGATCCACGGGGTCGAAACCGGGGAGTTTTCGGTCGATGGAAACGGGGATCACGGTATGTGCTGGGGCGATTCCGGGGGGCCCTCCCTTTACGACGACGGCAACGGACTCCGCATTCTGGGCGTGGTCTCATGGGGCGACCCGTCGTGCATGGACGTGGACTACTTCGCGGACGTGGGGCACGTGGCGGACTGGGTCAACGGGTACGTGGATGGAACGCTCGACTGCGAAAACCTGGACTTGATCGGCTTGTGCGACGGGACCGTGGCTCGCTGGTGCGATGCAGGTCAAGTTCGCACCCAGGACTGCGCCACCCTGTCGCAGAAAATCTGCGGCAAAAACGCGTCCGGCCAGTTCCGCTGCATCGCAGACCCCTGCGAAGGAGTGACCTGGCAGGGCGCCTGTCGCACGGGCGACATCGCAGTGTGGTGCGAAGACAATGAACTCAAGCAACGTCGATGTGCACCCTGCAACCAGACCTGCGGCTTTGCCGGTGACGATCTGGGACAGTACTGCGTAGATGCGCCTTCTACCTAGCACGTCCGTATCCTTTGTCCCAGGGGCACCGGGCAACGGTGGTGCCGCTTCCCGTCCTGCTATCTCCCCAAAATGACTTTGACCTTGACGCGTATTTCTGGTATTCATCCGCGTCCGTTCTTCTGGACGAGGAGGTCCCAGTGAACACGCTACTTTCGATTCTTGTTCTGGCCCAGGTTGCCCAGGGCACTGCGCCTGTCGGGCAGCCGCAAGCGCCCGGGGCACCGGCGGTGCAGTCGGCCCCGGTGGTTGCAGAGGCCCCGACCCCCATGGCCCCGATGGCCGCCCAGGATCCGCAGGGCAGCATGTGGACCACGCTCATTTTCTTCGGCGTCATGATCCTGGTGTTCTGGCTGCTGATCATTCGTCCGCAGTCCAAGCAGAAGAAGAAGCACGAAGCCTTCCTCGCCTCGCTCAAGGCCGGCGACAAGATCGTGACCGCGGCGGGCTTCATCGGCCGCATCGTGTCGATCGAAGGCGAAGTGGTGACGATCGAACTGGCCAAGGACGTGCGGGTGCGCGTCGTCAAGAGCCAGGTCGTGAGCATTTTCAAGGAAGAGGGCGAATCGAAGTCCGTGTAGGGGTTTGACATGAACAAACGGAAGATCTGGAAGCCGATTCTGTATCTCTTGCTAGTCCTGTTCGCGGTGGTGTACCTGCTGCCGTCCCTCGTTCCCGAGGGGTCGCTCGGAAGCTGGTACCCATTCAAGAAGCAGCTCAGCTTCGGGCTCGACCTTCAGGGGGGCCTCGAACTGCGCTATACTGTGGACTACAAGAAGGCCATCAGCGACAACCTGCTGCGGACGCGCGACACGGTGATCAATGCCGTGGTCGAGGCACTGGCCCGCAAGGACGGCAAGGACGTCGAGGCCTTGAACGACCAGGAGAAGGCGGCCATCGCGGCCCGCTTCACGGTCGAGCGCATCGAGTTCGACACGCTGGCCGTGGCGTTCCCGTCGTCCGAGGACCAGGACGTGTTCACGACCGGCCTGATCGAGAACCTGCAGGTGGATCTGGTGCGTTTGCCGGCCAGCGGCGACCGTATCCTCCTCAAGGTCAGCGACGCGCGCGTTTCGCAGATCCGGGACGAGGTCGTCAACCAGACCTTGGACGTGATCCGCAAGCGTGTCGAGGCCTTCGGCCTGGTCGAACCCGACGTGCGCAAGAACGGCGACACGGACATCGACATCCAGCTTCCGGGCGTGCGCGGGGCCCAGGTCGAAGCCGTGCGCGACCGCATCGGCCAGACCGCCCGTCTGGCCTTCCGCATTGTGGACCGCACCCCCGAGGGCACCGCCTTCTTCAAGAACCAGGAGGCAGCGCTCAAGGACTTCACCGACCGCTTCCCCGAAAAGGGCAGCATGATGACCCTCGACCGCGACGCGAGCACCAACCAGTGGTTCGTCAAAGCCAAGGCCGCCAACATCCGCGGTCCGTCGGACGCCCTGGCCCAGAATGCGCTTCGGTCGTTCCTCAAGACCGTGAAGATCGGCGACGACCATCTGGTCGGGTTCGAACTGGTCGAACGGCGGGACGGCAACATCGTCGAGGAACGTTACTACCGAACGCACTACCTGTTCTCGCGAGCGGACGTGACCGGCGATCATCTGACCCGCGCCATGACCCTGTTCGAGGCCCAGGGCGAACCCTACGTCAGCCTGGAATTCGACGCGATCGGGGCCCGGCAGTTCGAACAGGTCACCGAAAAGAACGTCAACGAGCACATGGCCATCATGCTCGACGAAGAGGTCAACTCGGCCCCGGTGATCAAGGAACGGATCGGGGGCGGCCGGGCCAAGATTTCGATGGGCGGCAACCGCTCGCCGCGCGAAATCCTGCAGGAAGCCCAGTCCTTGGTCACCGTGCTGACCCACGGCGCCTACAAGGCCCCGGTGCACAAGGTACACGACTTCGAGGTCGGACCGTCGCTCGGGCGCGACACGATCAATGCCGGTATCACGGCACTGATCGTCGGGATGATCGCGGTCTTCGTGTTCATGCTGGTGTACTACCGAATGTCCGGAATCATCGCGGACATCGGCCTGCTCCTGAACGTGCTGTTCACCCTGGCCATCCTGGTCGGGTTCAACGCGGCACTGACCATGCCCGGCCTCGCCGGTATCGTGCTGACCATCGGGTTCGCGGTCGACGCGAACGTGCTGATCAACGAACGTATCCGCGAGGAAATGCGGCTGGGCAAGGGCCCGCGGGCAGCGGTGGAGGCGGGCTACGCCAATGCCTTCTCGGCCATTTTCGACTCGAACCTCACGACCGCGATCTCGGGCGTGGTCCTTTTGAACTACTCGAGCGGCCCGGTCTACGGCTTTGCCGTCACCCTGCTGATCGGTATCGTGTGCACGTTCATCACGCAGGTGTTCATCACCCGCATGATGTTCGACTACTACGTCGAGAAGTTCCGCCCGGAACGCCTGAGCGTGGGCATCTAGGGCGAGGAGGATTGCGATGCAATGGATTAAGCCGGGTACCTCGTTCGACTTCATGGGGGTTTCGAAATACTGGATCGGGATCTCCGTATTCCTGGTGTTGGCCAGCCTCGCGGTCCTGTCCGTCAAGGGCTTCGACTCGGGCATCGACTTCAAGGGCGGCACGAAGGTTATCGCCGAATTCAAGCGGGACGCGGGCGTCGAGCGCACGGCCATCAAGAAGGCCGTGGACCAACTCGTAACGCAGCAGACCGGCGTGGCCGGGACCCAGGTCGAGGTCCAGGACTTCGACGTGGGCGGTGCGGCCGGTTCGGACACCGTGAAGTACCAGTTGTTCACCGAACTGCCGAGTCTGCTCACGCCCATCAAGAAGCTCGAGATGGCCAAGGCGCTCGAACAGCACTTCGGGCAGGGCGCCGTGGTCGAAACACCGGCCGAGGCCGGGGACAAGTTCTACGTGACTCTGCCCGCGGAATGGCCGCTTCCCGCGGCCAAAGCCGAAATGAACAAGGTCTTCCGCGACAAGGGCTATGCCAACATTGCGGCCGTGTCGGACAAGGAAGAACGGATCATCAGCGACGTGCTGCGGGAAAAGGACCTTTTGATGACCGCCAGCGACGATGGGGTCAAGGCCGAAGCCATGAAGGTCGAGGAAGAGGCCAACCGGAAGATCGCGGCCTTGCTCGACACGCGATTCACGGTCGAGGTCGAGGCGATCAAGGACCAACTCAGCGCCACGCTGAAGACCACCTTCGGGGACCGGTTCGTCAGCGTTCTGTCGACCGCGTCGGTCAGTCCCTCGGTCGGCAAGGAACTCTTCTCGACGGGGATGCTCGCCATGATCTACGCGATCATCGGCATCCTCATCTACATCTCGCTCCGCTTCGACATGCGGTTTGCGCCGGGCGCACTGCTGTGCCTGATCCACGACGTCATCGTGGTGATGGGAGTCATGAGCTTGTTCGACATCAAGTTCACGCTGACCATGGTGGCGGCCATCCTGACGATCATCGGGTACGACATCAACGACACGATCATCGTCTACGACCGGATCCGCGAGAACCTGCGCAAGGGCAAGGGCGGCGACATGGGCAAGGTCATCAATCTCAGCGTGAATGAGACCCTGTCCCGGACCATCATGACCACCCTGACCACGGAATTCACCCTGGTCGCCATCTGGCTGCTCGGCGGCGGCACAATCAAGGACTTCGGGTTCATCGTCGGCATCGGTGTCATCCTCGGGACCTACTCGTCGATCTTTGTCGCGGCCCCGCTGACCATATATCTCGAGAGGCTCTTCCGCAAGCGTGCCCTCGCCAAGGCGTAGGCGCATGCCCCCCTCCTCCCGCCCCTGGCCGACCGTGTGGCATGAACTGACCCCAAGCCCCGTACTTTGTTCCACTATCGCAAATGCCTTGAAGGTCTCGCCGACCATGGCCGCGGTCCTGCTGAACCGGGGCCTGGCCGACCCGGAATCGGCAGCCGCGTTCCTGGACCCGCGGCTGGCCTCTTTGTCGGACCCCTCACAGCTTCGCGATATGGATCGCGCCGTGGCTCGCACCCTGCAGGCCCTGCAAGGTCATGAGTCCATCGCCCTTTACGGGGACTACGACGCGGACGGCATGACTTCAACGGCGCTTCTGGTCACCTTTTTTCGGATGATCGGCGTGGCGGTCGAGGCCTTCGTACCCGATCGCCAGCGTGACGGCTACGGTCTGAATGCCGACCGCGTCCGGGAACTGGCCCTCCGCGGGATCCGTCTGCTGATCACGCTCGATTGCGGGACGCGGAGCCTCGACGAGGCCCGCTTGGCCGCATCGCTCGGCATGGACCTCGTGGTGATCGATCACCACGAGGTCGGCCCGGAACTGCCCGACGTGGCTGCCTTGGTCAACCCCTGTCGTGCAGACTGCACGTTCCCGTTCAAGCACCTGGCATCGGTCGGTCTGGCATTCTATTTCGCCGGGGCGCTGCGCCGTGCGCTCGCCGGGGCGAACTGGCCGGGGCCTCTGCCTGATCTGCGTGATTTGCTGGACCTCGTGGCCCTGGGCACCGTCGCAGACATCGTTCCCTTGGTGCAGGACAACCGCGTGTTCACCACGCACGGGTTGCGGCGCATCAATCAGCGCCCGCGGTTCGGCATGGCGGCCCTTTGCGCCGTATCGGACCTCGGTGGACGTCCCGTGACCGCGGGAAACATCGCGTTCCAACTCGCACCCCGTCTGAACGCCGCAGGTCGATTGGGGGATGCGCACCGAGGGGTCGCACTGCTGCTGGC
The DNA here is from genome assembly GCA_964424165.1 of uncultured Myxococcales bacterium. Lineage (GTDB taxonomy): Bacteria > Myxococcota_A > UBA9042 > DTJE01 > DTJE01 > CAYRIB01. The sequence goes on from CAYRIB010000022.1 coordinate 23,753, forward strand.
CCGGGACGCCGAGGAGGCCAAGCGCTTGGCCGAACAACTCGATCGCGACAATGCGGACCGACGGATGATCGAGGCCGAGGTCCTTGAAGCAGCCATGACCCAGATCGGGCCCGACGGACCGACGCATCGAGCCGTGGTCGTGGCGCGTCGGGGCTGGCACCCCGGAGTGGTGGGCATCGTAGCCTCCCGACTGGTCGACCAGCTTCAACGCCCGGCCGTGGTGATTGCGATCGACCCCGACGGGTTGGCCCGGGGGTCGTGCCGCAGTGTGCCCGGCCTCGACATGGATCGTGCACTCGAACGGGTCCGCGCGCATCTGGTGCAGTTCGGCGGGCATCCCATGGCGGCCGGGGTGACGCTGCTGCCCGAACGCATCGACGCATTTCGCGAAGCGTTCGAAACCGTGGCCGACGAAATGCTGCAGGACGTACCCCTTGGACCCAACCTGCGCATCGAGGCCACCCTATCGATCCGGGATGTGGCAGTTTTTGCCCCGGAGGCCGAACGGTTGCAGCCCCATGGCATGGGAAACCCCGAACCGGTGTTTGCGTTTCGCGCCGTCACGCTGATCGAAAGCCGTCGCGTCGGCCGCGATCAATCCCACCTGCAGGTGCGATTTCGCGACGAACAGGATACGATCGCGGGCATCTGGTTCCGGGCTGGTGCAACGGATTTTTTGGTTGGCGAGCGGGTCGACGTGGCAGCCAGCGTGTTCATCGACGACACGAGCCGCGCACCTCGCCTGAAGGTCCGCGACATGCGTCGTGCCTAAACCGCGGTCGATTGACCGCACCACCGGGAGTGCCCCGTGACCCGGCGCCGTCGCCTCCACGAGCGGGTTCTCGAGTTCGCCCGGACAAGACGATTGTTCGACGCGGGCGATCACGTGCTGGTGGCGGTGTCCGGCGGGCCGGATTCCATGGTCATGCTCGATCTTCTGAGCCAGATCCGGGATGCGTTTGGGGTTCGACTGTCGGTGGCCCATGTGGATCACGGCATTCGACACGATTCGGCAGCGGATGCCGATTTCGTGCGTGAGCATGCCGCACGCCTTCAATTGCCCTTCTATCTGCGCCACATCCACTGCCCGTCCCTGGCGCAACAAGGTCATCGCGGCATCGAGGAGGTGGCCCGTGAGCAACGCTATCAATTGCTGCACGCGATGGCCATCGAGGCCAAAGCCCGCGTCATCGTGACCGGACACACGGCCACGGATCAGGCAGAGACCCTGCTCATGCGCCTGATCCGGGGCACGGGGCCGCTCGGCCTCTCGGGCATCGCAACACGACGCGCCGATGCCATCGTTCGGCCCTTGCTGTGCCTGACACGGCAGGAAGTGCGTTCGTACGCGGGTCGACATCGCATGCAGTGCCTGCAGGACCCCACCAACCGCGATCCGGGTCCGCTGCGCAACCGGGTGCGTTTGCGCGTCCTTCCCTTGCTTCGTCGCCTCAACCCGCGCGTGGACTTTTTGCTGTCCGACCTGGCCGAGGACATGACCGCCCTCGGGGACATGGTTCGGGCTCATGCCCGGGAGGGGTTGGTCCACGACGTGGATGGCATTCGCATCCCCCTGGCCCAGATGGACGATTGGCTGGCATACCGGGTGCTGGCGGCCTTCGAGCAATTGACTGCGGCCCCACTCGGACTATCGCGCACGCACGTGGATGCCGTCGCAAGCCTGCGCGAGACTGGCAAACGCGTGGCACTGCCTCGAGGGGTCAGGGCAACCCGCGATCGCGAAGGAATTGTGGTCAGCAAGAAAGTGCCAATGCCGGACAAGGGCAGTTGACGTCAGATCCGATGCTGCTTGATGTAGCGGTCCACGTCGGGCAGCCCCCCCTGAAGCACCAGATAGCCGTCGTGGGGCTCGCGCTGCGTGATCTCGTGGGCCAGACAGGTCTGCATGAGCCGTGACACCTCGCTTCGTTCGGTCGTGTGGGCAAGCACCCATCCGAGCTTCATGTAGGCTACCTCGGGCAGCATGTTGGCCGGCATCACCCCGATGTCCATCAGGTCCCGCCCCGTGTCGTACACGTGCATCTGCACGTATCCCCACAGGGTCTGCGCGGTCATGAATACGTGCACGCCCCGATCCACAGCGCGCTTGAGCGCAGGCAAAAGGCTTCGGCCCGTGTGTCCCAACCCCGTGCCTGCAATCACGATCCCCTGGTAGCCATGGTCGACCAGGGCATCGATGATGTCTTCGCGCATGGCCGGGTAGTAGTAAACGATCGTCGCTCGATCCGACCAGACCGCATCGAGCGTCACCGTCCGATCCAGCCTGCGCGGACAATAATCGGTACGCAGCGGCAGAACGCGGTCGGAAAATACGGCGGCCAGCGGAATGTCCGCAATCGTCCGGAAGGTCGAGCGATACGAGGTGTGCATCTTTCGCACCCGCGTACCGCGGTGCAGCAGGCCATATTCGTCGGATGTAGGCCCGAACATGCAGACCGTCACTTCCGCGATGTCCGACAACGCGGCCGCCCGCGTCGCATGGATCAGGTTCAGAGCCGCGTCCGAAGACGGCCGGTCCGATGAGCGCTGACTGCCGACCATCACGATCGGAACCGGTGGGTTCTGCAGCATGAACGACAGCACCGACGCGGTGTGCTGCATGGTGTCCGTGCCGTGCCCGATCACGATCCCCTCGGCCCCCCCCCGGATCTCTTCGGCCACGGCCACGGCCAGTCCGATCCACTGCTCGGGCCCCATGTTTTCGGACAGCACGGAATACAAGGCACGCGTCTTGAGGTTGCAAGTCTCGGCCAGTTCCGGCACCGATGCGTACAAGTCTTCGGGCGAAAAAGCCGGCACCACCCCGCCGGTCCGGTAGTCCAGGCGGGACGCGATGGTGCCGCCCGTGCCAAGCAGGGTCACCGATGGTCGCGATGCGTCAACGGCCACCTCGCGACGCGGTGGGCGAGCACGGACCTCCCGGGGGCCATGTGACACGAGTTCGCGCACCCGGGAGGCCCGGATGCCCAGGTTGTACCCGTTGGCCAGTTTGAGCACCACGTGAGATTCGTCCGCGGTCTCGCTGCGGGGCAGCAACAACCCTGAAAACGTGCCCTCGTCGGTGCGCAAGTCCACGTTGTCCCACACCGCCACACCCGCCCGTTCGAGCACCGCGCGCGCCTCGCCACGGTAGCCTTGCAGCAGGTCCCCCATCACACCGCCCCCTTCCGAAGCGCCGCCTCGAGACGAGCGCAGGCATCCTTTTGCGACAAGGCGGCCGATTCCTCGGCACCGAACAAGGCGCTCAGCAGATCCACGGTCAACGGCTCGGTCGCGACGCCCTCGCGCTCGAGCCGCACCCGCTGATCCACCAGCAGATAGGCCAGCACCGATGCCCGGATACGCACCCGGGCGAGCGCCGCATCGAACAGCACAAAGCGATCCTGCGTGATGATTCGGTCGATCTGAAACTCGGACAAACCGCACGCTCGGTAGCGCGCCTCGATGGCCTCGAGGGGTTCGGGCAGAAGTACCGCGGCCTGCGCAACGTCCGCGTCGGTGATCGCGATCGGCGGCAGATCCGTGTCCGGGTACATCCGATCCGGGCTCGCGAGCAGGCGTTCGAACGCGGTTTCCCCGTTCGGGAGCGGTCGCCGCGTTTCTTCGGGGACGCCGGCAATGGCTTCGCGCATGCGGGTCTGCACCTCAGTCACGGCCACGGCCACGTCCTGCGACGGGCCCGACAACAGCACCACGGCATCGTCCGGGCCCGCGTGAAGGCGATCGCGGGCCGTGGCCACGAGGCGCAACGTGGCCATGTCGGCCATGCCGTCCGAGTGACGCACGCCGGCCCCCGAGTCCAGACAGGCGATCACGCGAGCCCGGTCGACGAGTTCGCTCGCAAAAACCCGCGACGTGCCCGTGGCCTGCCCGAGCAGACCCGCGCACCCCGCCAGACGAAGGGCCGCGACCTCCTGCACACCCGTTTGCAGGCACTCGACCGTGTCGAAGGCATCGGAACCCACACCGCGCCGTTGCAGTTCGTCGCGCAGTTCGAGCAGCGCCTTCTGGCGCAGCGCCTCAGCGTGAACCAGCCCGGGGATCTGGCGAATGCTCGACACCCCCTTGATTTCGACCCGGGCGCCCCCGGCAATCGACACGTTCACGTCTTGCCTCGCCGTGCCATGGCCGGTGCGCACGACCCCGGACAGATGGCACAGACGCCGCAGCACCGAAGCGGCCGCGGCCGCCTCAGCGGGCGTGTGCAAATCCGATTCCGTCACCATCTCGATCAGGGGAATGGACAGACGATCCGTCATGAGCACCCGCGTGTGCCCCGTGTCCGACACCTCGCGACAGGCATCCTCCTCGAGGCTGACCTGGGTCACCCCCAGGCGTCGCCCCTCGACCAGGATGAAACCGTTGACCCCCACCACCATGGTCCGCTGGAACCCCGTGGGGATGGACCCGTCCAGATACTGCTTGCGTGCCACGTGGATTTCGTCCACTCGCGCCACGTGGAGCATGTCTGCCAGGACCAGGGCATGGCGCAAGGCCGAAGGATTGAGCCCGAATGGCGGGGCCTCGTCCATTTCATAGGTACACACCGTGTCCCGGTTGAGCCGATACACGATATCCTTGCGGGTCTTGAACTCCATCAGGGCCGCGGGGTCATATTCCCCGAGTTCCGACAGGGTCGGCCGCATGTGGCGCAGAATTTCCGTGTGGTACAAAGGACTGTAGGCCAGCACCGGGCAGTGACAGAAGAGCTTTTGCTGCGTCGCCAACTGGCGATGTACTTCGAGGCCCACGCGCAGGCCCAGGTTCTTGTACAGGGCATCGTGGTTCGCCATGGTAGCCCCGTTGATCAGGTTCCGGTCCCAGCCCCCATCGAAGCGGTCCCCGTTTCCGCGCGGATCTCGGCTTCGGATCGGCGCAGGTAAAGCGGCTCCAAGTCGGATAGCGATGGTTGGCCGTCGGACATCCCGGCGCCAAGCCGCGCGATCACGGCCGCGCGCACGCGGTGCCATTCGGCCTCGGCCACCACCAGACGCCCGGACAGGCACGAGGCCAACTCGGAAGCATAGGCCAGGACCCCCTCGCCGACCCCGAGGATCGGCCCCTCGGGCCAAGCCGCCACAACCGCGGCCGCCAATTCCTGCGGTCCTGCGGCACAGGCAGGCACGATGACATCACCCGCGGGCCCGTACAAAGCCGCGTAGAGCTGCCCCTTGCGGGCGTCCATGGCCGCCAGAACCGCGCACCCACGCGATTGCAATGGCGCGGCCAGGGCATCGAGCAGGCCCACGCCCCGAAGCTCCCGGCCCAAGGACATGGCCAGCCCCTTCATCGATGCCATGGCGATACGAACTCCCGTGAACGAACCCGGCCCAAGCGACGTCACCAGCAGGTCCACGTCCGACCAGACGAGAGCCCGCCGCGTCATCAGGGTTTCCAAATCCTGCAACAGGTCGCGGCTGTGGCCCACGCCCACGAGCAGATTCCACTCCGCGGTCACCACGCCACCCTCGAGGATGGCCAGGGCCGCGCACCCTGATGACGTGTCGCAAGCAAGCACCACGGGATGCGCGACACCGCTACGTCTAGCCTCCAAGGTCCCCCCACTTGCGCTGAATATCGTTGGCAAAGACCAGAACCATCAGCATCATCAGGATCGCCAGCCCGATGTAGCCCAAGATCTGTCGTCCGCGCATGCCCATCGGGCGTCTGCGAATCGCCTCGTACCCGAACACCATCAGATGGCCCCCATCGAGCACCGGAATCGGCAGGATGTTGAGCACCGCGAGGCTCATGGACAGCCAGGCCAGGGCCCCGAAGAACTGCATCGCCCCCTGGCGTCCAGCAGACGCCGCAATGTCGTAGATCATGATGGGCCCCCCCATCTCCTTGACCGACAACTGTCCCGAAACCAGGCCCCAGATCCCCGCCACCGTGACCACGAATACTTCCCAGGTCCGGGTGGTCGCCTGATGCCAGCCATAGGCCAAGGCGCGATCGTTGGGGATGTCCGGGGGCGTCACCGACGCGGCGCGGACCTCGATTCCCGGCGCATCATGCCGAGGCACGGCCGCACCCGGCTCCCAACGCGGATTGGCCAGCGACAGGGGCACATCCAGCAAGGCCCCGTCGCGCTCGACCGTCAGGGTTCGGATCGCGCTCGGGTCCCGCAACATCGCGTCCCGCAAAAAGCCCCATTCCGAATATTCCCGTCCATCCATCCGGACGACCCGATCCCCGGGCTTCAGTCCGGCCCGATCGCCCGGACCTCCCGGCGCCACGGACAACAGGCGGAACGAGGCATCGGACAAACCGATGGCCTCGCCGGGAAGCAGAGGCCCCACCACGAGGTCTACCGAAGGTCCTGGGGTCAGGCTCGACGCGGAGGTCGATGCCACGGTGACGGTCACGGCCCGATATTGCGCCTCCTCGAGCGCCGGCCACGCCTCGGGAAACACGTCCACGGGCATGTTGTCGATGGCGATCAGGGCATCGAGGTCCATCAGCCCCGCCCGCTCGGCGGCGCTGCCCGGGGCCACGCCGAGCACCGCCTTGGATCGCTCGAGCGAGACGCCCAGGCGCCCCACGGTCTTGACCAGCCCGATCTCGCGCATGGTCACCATCTCGACCGCATCAGGCATGACCTCGAAGCTTCGCTCGCGCCCGTCGCGGCGCACGGTCACGTCCACCTTGCGACCCGGGCGGTCGGACACCTCGCTCAGCAGTTCCCACCAGTGGCCGACCGACCGACCATCAACCCCGATCACCTGGTCCCCGGGCCGCAACCCGGCTTGCCACGCGGCCCCATCCCGCACCATGCTACCCAGGATCGCGGGGGGAAGCGCCCCATCCGAGGCGTACATCGGGAAGAAGATCAGTACCGGCAGAATGAAGTTGGCCAACGGCCCGGCCACTACGATCAGGACCTTGCGCCACAAATCCGTGGTCAGGAATCCTTGCTTGCGTTCGGCCTCGGACGGCGGGGAATCCGGGTCGTCGCCCAGAAACTTCACGTACCCGCCAAGCGGCAGAAGCGAGAGCATGTAATCCGTTCCGCGGAACGTGAAGCCTACGATGCGTGGCCCGAAACCAAGCGAGAACTTGAGCACCCGCACGCCCACGGCACGCGCGGCCAGAAAGTGCCCGAGTTCGTGGAAGAACACCAGTGCGCCCAAAAACAGCACGAAATAGATGAGTCCCATTCTTTCATCCGTTCAAGTCGTCCGCAGTGTCCTTTTCGGGACGGCGGGAAATGGGGCCGTCAATGGCCCGTCCTTTCGCGGTTGCGTTGCATCTGCCGATCGAGGATGTCGATCACCTTCTGTTCGAGGAGGACCTTGTCCACCTTGCTGGTCTTCTTGCCCGCACCCTTCTTGCGTCCCGATGCTTCGAGTTCCCCGACATCCACCTCGACCGGGTCGATCATGCGCTTGTCGGGCTTGGCCTTGGCAGCCTGCTCGCGCGCCAGGACCCGCGCCTCGGCCGCATCGGCACGGGCTTCGAGTTCCTCGCGCTGGGCCTTGTCCGGTGCCCGCTTGAGCCCGATGTGGCCCTCGGCCACGTGCGTCAGTTCGTGCGCCAGCAAGGCCTTGCCTTCCGCGGTCTGCGGGGCGAACTGGTCCCGGGCGAAGAACACGTCCTTCTGTCCGGCCGCAAACGCCTTTGCCCCCATGGCCTCGGCCATCTTCGCGGCCCGCTCGCCCGTATGCAGTCGCACGTCGGACAGGTCCGTGCCCACGATCGGCTCGAGTTCCCGGCGCAGACTCGGGTCGAGCTTGTCGGGGCGGTCATCGGACAAAAGTCCCACCCCAACCCGCGAGTAGCGCTGAAGGATGGTCTCTTCGAGCCCGGCGCCCGCCGGGGCCTTCAACGCCTTCTTGTCCTTGCGACCCGCCCGTTTCTTCGGACGCTTCGTCGTGGCCATGACCGATTCCCTCATGACGACAAAAACATTATAGCATTATCGACCGTTTGTTCGCCCACATGAGGGCAGGTCTTTCGTGATCCTTGCTTCGATCGGATGGTTCGGCTTACACTTGCAAGGTCGACAACACGGAGGCTCCCGGATCATGACCATGACGACTCGCGGTTTGCTGTATGGTTTCCTGGTCCTGGGCCTGGGTGCAAGCGCCTGCGACAAGGCCAAGGAAATGCTGCACGAAAAGACCGCCCCGCAGGTTGCCGCGCCCGTGGCCGCACCGGCAGCGGTGCCCGCGGCGGTGCCCGCAGCCGTGCCCGCGGCCGTGCCTGGGGCCGTTCCTGGGGCCCTGCCCTCTGCGGTCCCGGTGGCCACACCGATCGCTGCTCCCGCGGCTGCGCCCGAGGCCGTGCCGCCGCCCCTTCCCCCGAAGTCCATGGCAGACTTCTCGAAGACTTACGCCGAGGTTCAGTGCGCGCTCGCGAAGAACAACGAACCCAACCGGGCCGACGAGATTCAACTGCAGGTCCTGACCCGCTACAACTACGATTTGAAGACCTTTGTCGAGGACAAGGCCCGCTTCGGCACCGAAGAGGGTGAAAAAATGAAAACCTTGTGCATGCCCGAAACGGTCGAAGACGGCGAGGCCGACGAAGCCAAGCCAGAAGAGGCAACGGCCGAAAAGCCGGTGGTCAAGGTCAGCCACTCGGGCACCTTCAAGGGCGGGTTGCGTTACGGCAGTGCTTCCGGGGAACTGACGATCACGGTCAAGGGCAAGGATGCATCGGGCATCTTGTCGGTGGGCCGCACGTTCTTCAAGCTCAGCGGCACGTTCCATCCCCCGAGCACCGTGGGCCTGCACGGCAAGTCCGGCGCGGACTTCGTCAAGATCCACGGCAAGATTCGCGAGCATGGCAAGAGCATGGGCGGCTCGTTCGAGGGCACCGCCGAACGCCGGCCCGTGCGCGGTTCGTTCAGCCTCTCGAAGCGTTAGCGACATCCGCGCCCTGCCCTGCTTTACTTTCACCACCCCGATCGCTAGCATCGTTTCGCCTTGCGTGGCGGAGACCAGAATGACGAAGTGGCGCGGCGGGAGCCTGGTTCTGACGATCGGATTGATGATGGCGGGGTGTGATAACCCGGTGGAAACGCCCCTGACCGAGGACAAACCTTCGTTCACCATGCTTCCCGCCTGGCGGGACCCCGATATCCGCAAGGCAGGCAAGGCCGACGACGCCAACACCTACCGCCTGACTCACCCGGAGATGTTCGCTGCGACCGCAGCACCAACACGGCCATTTCGGGCCCTGCTCGAGTGGGAACCAAGCCAGATCCTGGTGCTTTCCTATCCCTCCACGGATGTCGGAACCGCGGTCAGCAAGTCGATCGCGGCCATCGCGGCCAACGCGATCCCGTATGCCAAGGTCCAGGTCCTGTCCAAATCCGCATCGGCCCGAACCTCGCTGACCAACCGGATCCGGGCGATGGGCGTGTCCGACGAGGACATCGATGCACGCCTGTCGTTCCTGGAATGGAGTGCGGACTCGATCTGGACCATCGATTTCGGCCCGGTCCCGATCGTCGATACGGAGGGCACCATTGCGTTTGCGGACTTCATCTACTACCCCGAACGTCCCTACGACGATGCCATTCCTTACCACCATGCCCGCGAACTCGGTATCACGGACTACCGGGGACAGATCGTGTTCGAGGGGGGCAATTTCCAGACCGATGGCCAGGGCCGATGCTACGTGACGCAAGGGTTGTACCAGGAAAATGGCATCACGGCCGAGGAACTCGACGCGCGACTGCGCGACTATCTCAATTGCCAGACCATGGTCGTGCTGCAACCGCTCAAGGGGGAGGGAACCACCCACATCGACATGTTCTTCAAGCTGGTGTCCCCAACCCGCGCCCTGCTCGGCCGTTACGCCGAATCCGATGATCTCGCCAATGCCAAGATCCTGGAAGACAACCTTGCACGACTGATGGCTGTGGACCTCGGGGGCGGTGCCCGGCTGGAGGTCATTCGCATCCCCATGCCCCCGCACACCCCGGAGGCCGGCTCCTCGGAAAAGGTCTGGCGCACTTACACCAACTCCACGATGGTCTACCCCGTCAACATCTGGCCCGTGTATTCGCGCTGGCCGGAACTGCAGGCCGAGGCCGAGACGGCCTGGAAAACGGCGCTGCCAAACTGGACCCACGTGGGCGTCAACTCGGACGAGGTCATCACCTGGGGCGGGGCCATGCATTGCGTGTCGCGAACCATTCCCGCCGGTCTACTCGAGGCGTGGGTGGCCGACGGGATTTGCAACGACCAAGGGGTCTGCGATCCGCCCGAAGGGGGCTACGACGGGGACTGCGCGGACGATAGCGACTGCGTCGGACCCGCTTGGCTGTGCGAGTGCAACGACTGCAGCACGGGGTGCGTGGCCGTGCCGGATCGGTGCCGCGGCATCACCTACGAAGGCTGCTGCACCGACGAAGGGAAGTTGAAGTACTGCGAAGACAACGCCATTGTGACCTTCGACTGTGGCGCGGCCAACCGGTGCGGCTGGGATTCGGATTACGAAACCTACGAGTGCGGCTTCTCGGGCGAAGGTCCTGCGGCATGGCCGCGAGCCTGTCCTCTCGCGTGTGGCGACGTCCCCGAAGCGGGCGTCTGCGACGGCAACACCGTGAAGTGGTGCAAGGCCGGCGCGCTCGAGACCCGCGACTGCGAGGCCGACGGACTCGTTTGCGGGCCAGACCCTGCCGAACCGGCCAAAGCCGCGTGCGTGGCACCATGTGAAGACACCTGTGAGGAAGGGGTGCGCACGTGCGCCGAGGACCATCTGGGCTACCTGGACTGCGTGCGACAAAGCAACGGATGCCTGGGCGTCGTGACGGTTCCTTGCGGCGAAGGCACGACCTGCTCGAACGGGGCCTGCGAGCCGATCATGGCCGAGGAGGTCCTTCCTGACGACGTCCCGCCCGTGGACGTCCGGGCCATGGGGGGGGGCTGCCATGCGACTCCCGCATCCGCAGGCGGCGGGTTGCCTCTGTTCAGTCTGCTGCTAGGCGCAGTGATGCTCATCGGGATGCGCAGAAAGGTACGACATCAGATTTGATTGGAGCGGGAGACGGGATTTGAACCCGCGACGTCAACCTTGGCAAGGTTGCACTCTACCACTGAGTTACTCCC
>CAYRIB010000023.1:0-32780 GCA_964424165.1 uncultured Myxococcales bacterium
TCGACGGACTCCGCGTCACCAGCCCCGGTTGGCACATCGCCAGAGGCGGCCCGCTGCTCCTTGAACACCAGATACCCGACGCTCGCAAGGATGAAGGCAAGCAGTGCACCGGTGATGATCTTCCTGCCGTTCATGGCATCCCTCCTCATTGATACCCTGGGTACGTTCAGTCGCGCCTCTTGAGCACGTGGTTTGCGCACTGGAAGAAGTCCATCACGCAGGGCATCAACAGCCGGTAGAAGATCGTGGTCCCGGCCCGCCGATCCTCCACGATCCCCTCAGCCCTCAAAACCGCCAGATGCTTCGACACGGTCGAGGCATCCAACTCGACCAGGGCGGTCAATTCCCCGGCACTGCATTCGCCCCTGCTCAGGCGGTCGATGATCAAGAGCCGCGACTCGTTGGCCATGGCTTTGAGCACCCGCGCCTGCCGCCTGCAGGCTTCACGATCGTTCACGAATACCTCCACGTCGGGATTCGGCTCAGGTTGTGGCCTTGTCGGGCATGGCCTTGATCCACGCCACAATCTCCGCGACCGGCGGAATGCGCCCGCTCGACTTGACCTCCCCGTCGATGACCAAGGCCGGGGTCATCATGACGCCATAGTCGAGAATATCCTCGATCTTCTCGACCTTCTCGAGCGCTGCGGCCACGCCCGATAAGGCGATGGCCTGCGCGGCCTCGGCATAGAGCTTCTTGCACTTCGGGCAACCGGTTCCAAGGATTCTGATTGTCATTTTTCGTCTCCATCTTCTTTCCAAGGACCAACCGCTAGAAGAACGTCCCATAGGCCATGCCGGCGAACGTCGACAACACGATCACCAACCCCACAAACACCAACGTCTTCTTCGTGCCCATGACGCTCCGGATCACCAGCATGTTGGGCAGCGACAGCGCCGGACCAGCCAGCAGCAGGGCGAGGGCCGGGCCCTTGCCCATGCCCGAGTGGATCAGCCCCTCGAGGATCGGCACCTCGGTGAGCGTCGCGAAATACATGAAGGCGCCCACAAACGACGCCACGAAGTTGGCCATCAGGGAGTTTCCGCCCACGGCCCCCGCAATCCAGGCGTTCGGGATCAATCCCCGCTCGCTGCCTCCCGGACCACCGAGCAGAAAGCCCGCCACCAGCACGCCGCCTAGAAGCAGAGGCAGGATCTGCTTGGCAAAGGTCCAGCTCGAATCGACCCAGGTGAGCAATTCGTCCTTCTTGAACCAGGCGACCAAGGTCGCGATCAGACCTGCGGCCAGCAGGCCGGTGATCACCCACCGGGCCGAGTGGATGGCGGCCCAAAGCCCCCCTTCCCCACTGCTAGGCTTGCCCCAGTTGGCGAACACCAGGATGCCCACCATGGCCGCAAAGTAGAGCCCATCCTTCCATAGCGCCCGTCCCTTCTCCGCGTCGGGCAAGACCACGGTGCCCTTGGCCTCGCGCGCCGCTTCCTCGCGCCGGAAGATGAGGTGCATCAGCAACCCGATCACCACGGCGAACACGATGGCGCCCACGGCCCGTGCGATTCCCAGTTCCACGCCCAGAATGCGGGCGGTCAGGATGATGGCCAGCACGTTGATGGCCGGCCCTGAATACAGGAATGCGACCGCGGGCCCGAGGCCGGCGCCGCGCTTGTGGATGCTGGCGAACAGGGGCAGGACCGTGCACGAGCACACGGCCAGGATGGTGCCGGAGACCGCGGCCACGGGGTACGCCACGATCTTCCTGGCCTTGGGCCCGAGGTACTTCATCACCGCGCCCTGACTGACGAACACGCTGATGGCCCCCGCGATGAAGAACGCCGGGATCAGGCACAGCAGTACGTGCTCCTGGGCGTACCATTTGACCAACGACAGGCTTTCCTGCAGCGCGCCCCAGAACCGCTCGCTACCAGTCGGCAGGAACCAGGCTGCGGCAAACACCAGCAGAATCAGCGCGAGCTTCGTTCGTTCCTTCATGATCACCTCGTCACAATCCGCATCTCGCCACGTTGCCGAAACGGACTCTATTCGTTCTTGGCAAAGTTTGCAAGTATCGATCTACCCAGTTTTCCTCTGGTGGCCCCCAATGGATCGGTCGGGATTCGCGGTCTTGCTAAAGTGCTGTTATCGTAGCCTGGGGCGGCAAGGAGGCCGGGATCGTGAAATCGACCTTGCGACCCATGGTGATCGGTTTGACACCATGGCTCATGCTGGGCGCGGTGCTGATGCCCGGCCTTGCCACCGCGACGATCGGGGTCATTGCATTGTCCCTGTGGCATGATGAAGGGGGTCTGGCCCTGCGCATCCTGTCGGTGGCGTTCGCGGTGCTGTCGCTGATGGGGGCCGGTGTCGCCCTGATCCTGTTGCACCGCCAGAACCGCCTGACCCGCCTGCAGGTCGACTTCATCGCCAACGTGTCCCACGAGTTGCGCACCCCGCTGACATCGATCCGGATGTATGTCGACACCCTGCGCATGAATCGCGTGACCGGGCCGGAAGAGACGGCCGAGTTCTTGGCCGCGATCGGGTCCGAGACCGAGCGGCTGACGTCCCTGGTGGAACATCTGCTGTCGAGCAAGGTTCGGGAAGACAAAAGGCGTTCCGCGGCCATCGAGCCCCTGGATGCCGCAGACACGCTTCGCACGGCGCTGGACCCGTTGATCCACGGTCCGGAGGCCGACCGTGTGAGCGTGTCCTGCCCACTGACCACACGGCCGCGCGTGTTGGCCGACCGGGACGCTCTGGTCGAGGCGATTCGAAACCTCGTGCACAACGCCCTGACCCACGGAGGCCCCGGTGCCGTCGAGGTCGAAATGCTCGTTTGCGGGGAATTCGTGCGCTTTTGCGTTCGCGATCATGGCAAGGGTGTGCCGATCGGGGATCAATCGCGGATCTTCCGGCGTTTCGAACGCGGCTCGGATTCGACCCACAGCCGCATTCCCGGACTCGGGCTGGGGTTGGCCCAGGTGAAGGAGTTCGCCCTGCAATGCCAAGGCGACGTGTCAATCGAGTGTCCGCCAGAAGGGGGAAGCGTGTTCACGCTGCAACTGCCTGTTTGGGGACAAACCCATGAATGAGTCTTCTCGGGAACTGATTCTGGTGATCGAGGATGATGTCAACCTGGCCCGGGGCATTGCGCACAATCTCAGATTCGAGGGATACCGCGTCAGCGTGGCCTCGGACGGCCATTCGGGCCTCCGGATGGCCTGTGACGAACGCCCGGACCTGATTCTGCTGGACTTGATGCTGCCGGGGATTGGGGGCCTCGAGGTCTTGCGATCGATCCGGGACGTGGGTCTGCCGATGCAGGTGATCATCCTGTCCGCGCGGGGACAGGAGACCGACAAGGTCACGGGGTTGCTTCAGGGGGCCGACGACTACGTGACCAAGCCCTTCGGTATCCGCGAACTGCTGGCGCGCGTCGAGGCATCGCTGAGGCGACCTCGTCAGGCCCGGCAGGACGAGGGCCCTGTGACGTTCGGTGCCTGGTCGATCGATGGGTCCTCCCGCACCTTGCGGCGTGACGGCGAAGACCTGCGCCTGACCGGCAAGGAATTCGACCTGCTGTTGTTCCTGGTGCGGCATCCGGGCCGGTCGTTTTCACGCGAGGTGCTGTTGCGGGAAGTATGGGGCTTCGGGTACGAGGGCACCGAACGAACGGTCGACAATTTCGTGCATCACTTGCGGATTCGGATCGAAACAAACCCGGCGAAGCCCCAATACATAAGGACCGTTCACGGAATCGGCTACCGTTTCACCCCGCCGGAGCAAGGTGCGCCGAGAGTTGCGGACGCGACTCGGTCTGACGATACCGGCGGGTCGTCGGGGGCGGCTGCCGCACATCCCCCATCAGTCGAACATGGAGCTTCTCCCACGCCGCCAGACCCGTGACGGCCAGCGATGCCAACCGATCCTTGGGGGTCACCGGCCCCAGGAGTTCGCCATAGCGTTGCTTGAGCTCGGCGACCTTGCGCGAGGTGGCCTCGTTGCGCGCGAAGATAAAGGATGCGGCCAAAAAGACCCGCAACTGCCGGGCCAGCCTCAGGAATGCGCTCGAACGAAGGCGAACGCGCGGATCCGCGTGCGTCGATGTGTAGTGCAGGCCGTTCAAGGTGGTCTCGAGCATCCGCATGAACGAGGCCCCGTTCTCGCGGTAGTCCTGCAAGAACGCGTCGATCAGTACCTGGCGGGTCTCGGTCCGCGTGAACGAAGGGTGGTCGAACCAGATCCGGTCCTGACCGTGCTGCTCTTCCCACGGGATGTCGGCAGGCAGCTTGCCCTGCTGGGCATAGTCCTCATAAAGAGGCGTTCCCGGGATCGGTCCCAGGCCCATGAACTGCAGGTAATCGGGCTGCAAACCGATGGCGAAGTCGATGTCTTCGTGGATCGTCTGCGCATCGTGGTGTTCCAAAAACAAGATGGCGGAGGCCATCACCGCAATACCACGCCGGCGAAGCTCCCGAATCAGGACCGCAAAATCGACCCCGCGATTCTTTTCGAACATGTCGCGCTTGGATTCAACGCCCATCCAGATGAAGTTGACGCCCATCCGGACCAACAGGTCCAGGTCCCCCATGGCGGTCAGCGTCTCGGCCGAACTGAAGATCGCGAACGTGAACGGCCGTTTCGCCCGTTCCTGGCAATCGATCAGCTCCCGAGCGCGATTGGGCATCTTCAGGAAGTTCTCGTCGAGCACCCCGAAATCGGTCACGCCCAGTTCATCGTGTGCGCGACAGCAGGCGTCGAACACCTCCTGCCCGGTCCGCAGGTAGGGGACATAGGCCCCGAAGAAATGGGACGTGGCACAGAAGCGGCACTTGTTGGGACACCCCACGCCCGGCACGAGGATGGCCGAAGAGTCGGGAATCGGTACGCCCATCACCTTGCGGTTATAGGAACTGTGCATCACGGGATGTCGGATCGGCCGGTCGAGCGGCTCGGACAACAGCGCCCGCAGAAACGCGATGCCTTCGCCCCGGCACACCTCGTCGCAATCGATCAGGGTCTCGATGCCCGGGATGCTGGTGCCATGGCCACCGAGGATGATCCGGGTACGGGGCGATTGTTTTCGGACCATCCGGGCCATGGCTTGCGCCTTCAGGAAGTTGGGGATGATGAAGCTGATGCCCACGAAGGCGTATCCCTTGGCCAGTTCCCGACGAAACGCGGCCTTGGTCGGATAGTCCAGCACCGTCGCGGGCGTGAGCAGGTTTTCGGCCAGAAAGTGCAGTCCGAAGCTGGGATGATGAAACCGAAACGAGAACAGGCCCTGTTCGCGGGTCACCTGGTTGTGCATCAGTTCCATCTTGTTTTCTTTGCGGCCATAGGCATCGTCGACGCCAAAGGGCCCGAACACCGATGTCAGCAGGATCTTCCGTGTCATCACGCGACCTCCCAGGTTATGAGCAAGGATCGCCGCACGTTGCGGCGCACCCGGGTGGTTGTTGTCGACCACCTCATGACCCATGGTCGCAGGACGATGTCACGGTTGTGTCATGGAAGGGGCGGGACGGTCCACACACCCCGAAGAGGATCATGCTGCACAGGCGGCGTGCCTCGACTGCCGGATCGCCGATGCCACCACCGCCATCCCGCATCGCGCGGGCAATGAACGCGAACACCGCGTCGTGCGAGAACTGCACAAACTGGGCCATCGTGATGCCTTCGCGCAAGGAGAAATCGCGCAGTCGCGCCGCAAACAACTCCTCTTCGAGCCGCTGAAGCATCGCGCCCCGTCGACGGAGGTTTTCGAGCACCGGGAGATCACCTAGGTTGAGGTCGATTCGCTGCATGAAACGGACCCAGTCGGGGCGCGCCTTCGCCATGGAGAGGCGCTGCTCAATCAGCCGCTCGAGCAACGTCGGAAACGGGACATCGAGGCCGGGCAGCTTCGTGAATTGGCGCTCAGCCAGTTCCAGCAGCGTATCGAGCAGCGCGGCCAGGATGTCGTCCTTGCCCCGGAAGTGGTGATAGATTGCAGGCTTCGAGATCCCGATGTCACCGGCAATTTCTTCCATGCTGGCGGCGCTGTAACCGACCTGCCCGAATCGGCACACCGCGGCATCCAGAATGCGGGCCCGGGTCGGAAGAACCTCGCTGCGACCGGTCATTGGTTACCTCCTTCCTCGGTTGGTGCTTCGGTCACAAGGCCCAACATGCGCGCCATGAAGCGCTTGAGATCGTCGAGCAAGGCATAGACCACCGGGATGACCACCAAAGTCAGAAGCGTGGACGTCACCAGCCCGCCGATCACGGCCGCGGCCATGGGCGCACGGATCTCGGAACCTTTGGACAATGCCATGGCCACCGGCAGCATCCCGAAGATCATGGCGAACGTGGTCATGAGGATGGGCCGCAGACGGACCCGCCCCGCATCGGCGAGGGCTTCGTCGCGCTCCATGCCGGCGGCCAGGTTCTGATTCGCCCGATCCACCAGCAGGATGGCGTTCTTGGTCACCAGGCCCATCAACATGATGATCCCGATCATCGAGATGATCGACAGCGTATAGCCGCTGATCAGCAGGGCCCCGAACGCACCGATCACCGAGAAGGGCAAAGAGATCATGATGGTGAACGGGTGCACGAAGCTTTCGAACTGGCTGGCCAGCAGGATGTAGACCAGGATCAGGGCCAACACCAAGGCCGCGATCATGCTGGTGAAACTGTCTTCCATCATCTCGACCTGCCCTTGGAATGCCGACGAGCATCCCGCCGGGATCTCGAAATCCGCGATGTCGGCCACGACCCGCTGCGCATCGCCTAGGGCGATGCCATCGAGGTTCGCATAGATGACGACCTGCCGCTGGCGACCAAGGCGCTGGATCTGTGTCGGGCCCTCGGACGGTTCGGTGGTCGCGATGTCGGCCAAACTCACGAGTCGCCCCGACATGGCGCGGACCTGGATGGCCTCCACGTCGGCAGAGGTCATGCGGCGATTGGACGGGAGCCGGACCCGCATGTCATAGCGGTCATCGCCCTGGGCCATCTCGCCCACCTTGGCGCCGGCCACGAGGTTGCGAACCGCCATGGCCGCCTGCACGGGCTTCACGCCGGCCTGGGCCGCACGCGACCGATCCACGCGGATGCGCAGTTCGGCCTTGCCCTCGCGCACGGTTGTGTCCACATTGACGAACCCCTTCTCCCGAGCAAGCTTGTCCGCAATGCGGAGGGCCGCGGCCTCCATGGCTGGCAGATCGCTGCCCTGAATCGCGAACTGGATCGGCTCGGCACGGCCTCCCATCTCGGAGGGGGCCGACACGGACGTACGCGCCCCGGACACGTCCGCGATCATGTCGCGGGTCAGGACGATCAGTTGCTCCTGGGTGTGGTCGCGCTCGCTCGCGGGCACGAGCTTGACGGCGATCGTAGCTTCGTTGACCTTCTCGGACGAGTCGCCGCCGATCGTGGTGGACACGAGGTCGACGCCCGGCAAGCCCGCGACCATCTTCTCGAGGTTGGCACACACGACCCTGGTGTGGTCGAGCGTGCTCCCGGGCGGGGTCTCGACCGCGATCTGGAACCGCTCCTCGTCCTGGGTCGGCATGAATTCGGCCGGCACCCCGGAAATGGCGACCACGGACAGGCCCAGCAAACCGAGGGCCACGAGGATCACGACCACCTTGTGGCGCAGCGCCCCGGTCACCAGGCGACCGTAGCCCGCGTCGACCCGCGCCAGCCCGCGCTCGATGGCCGCCGAGATCCGCAGTTTCCGGGGCTTGTGGCGCACCATGCGCGACGCCAGCATGGGCGTCAGGGTGAAGCTGACGAACAGCGAGATGAGCACCGTGACCGCGACCGTCACGCCAAACTGGCGGAAGATGCGGCCCACGATGCCCTCCATGAACGCGATCGGCACGAACACGGCCGTGATCGTGAATGTGGTCGCCATGACGGCCATGCCGATCTCGGCCGTGGCCTCGCGTGCAGCCTTCATCGGGGGGACACCGGCCTCGACGTGCCGATAGATGTTTTCGATGACTACGATCGCATCGTCAACCACAATGCCAACGGCCAAAGACAGGGCCAACATCGTCATATAGTTGAAGGTGTAGCCCAGAACCTGCAACACGGCGAACGTGCCCACGATCGAGATCGGGATGGCCAGGGCCGAGATGAAGGTCATGGCCGAGTTGCGCAGGAAGAAGCCGATGATGAGCACCGCGAGAATCGCGCCATAGACGAGGTCGAACACCGAGTCCCCGATGGCCTCTTCGATAAAGGTCGAGTTGTTCTGGATCAGGCTGACCTCGATGCCCTCCGGGAACGTGGGCCTCAGATCGTCAACGATGCGCGCAATCCCGTGGGCCGTGGCAACCACGTTGGCGCCCGACTGCTTGACAACCTGGATGACGATGGCGGGACGGGCATTCACCGAGGCGAAGCTGCGCGCTTCCTCCTGCGTATCCTCGATGCGAGCCAGGTCGCGCAGGAACACGGGCGACCCGTTGATGCGGGTCACCTCGATCGCGCCGATTTCGCGGGTGTTTCGGACCTGGTTGTCCACGCGCACCGACACCTCGCGGGAACCGCGTTCCAGGCGACCTCCCGGGATTTCGATGTTCTCGGCCTGCAGAGCGCCGATCACGTCATCGATCGACAATTGCACTGCCTCGACGGCCGCAGGCTCGATCAGGATGTGGATCTCGCGCGGAGAACCGCCGATCAGGTTGATGCTGCCCACGCCCTGGGCCTTCTGGAGGTTCTGTTTGAGCGACTTGTCCGCAAATCGCGTCAACGCCGCCTTGCTCATATCCGGCGGCCCGGACACCGAAAACGTCATGATCGGAATGGAATCCATCTCGATCTTCTGAACCACCGGGTCCTCGATGTCGAGCGGCAGGTCGCGGCGTGCCAAGGCGACCTTGTCACGGACGTCCTGAAGGCACTGTTCGGTGTCCATCTCCATCTCGAACTGAACGACCACGATGCTCACGTTCTCGTTCGAGTACGACATCAGCTTGTCGATGCCGGGCAGCGTGTTGATCGAATCTTCGAGCTTGCGCGAGACCTTCTCTTCGACCGCAGACGGGTCCGCCCCAGGGTATACGGTCGAGACGGTGATCACGGGGAACTCGATGCTCGGCATCAGCTCGATGCCCATCCCGCGCAGTGCGTTGAGTCCGAACACCAGGAGCGTCGCAATCATCATGGTCGCAAACACCGGACGCGCGATCGATACGTTCGCGAGCTTCATCGCGCGGCCTCCTTGATCGGCGCGACCGCCTGACCGTCGCGGACCATGCTGGACTCGCTGACTACCAGGTCCCCTCTCTGAAGGCCCGAATCGATCACGAAGTCCGCGTGGTCGGCCAGGAACCGGCCCTGAACCCGGCGCATCTTCGCCACACCGCCGTCGACCACGTACACCGTGGTGCCGCCCCCCGTATCCTCGCGGATCGCGGACGATGGCAGCACGATCCGCCCCTTCAGCGCTTCGGAAACCACGCGCGCTTCGAAGTAACTGCCCGAAGGAACCAACTCGGGACCGGGGTTGTCGATCCACGCCAGGGCCGCCCGGTTGCGCGTCATGGGGTCGACCACGTCGGTCAACACCTCGATCCGGGTGGAAAACGACCGTTCGGACGCGGGAACGCGGATGGTCACCAGGTCGCCCGGCTTGACCAGGGCCGCTCGCATCTCGGGGATGTTCAAGGTCGCCTTGAGGCGCGACGCGTCCACGAGCGTGAACATGACCGGGTGCGTCATGGGATTGATATAGCCCCCCACCTGGGCCACCCGCATCGTGATCTGGCCGTCGAACGGGGCCCTCAGCACCCCATCCTCGACCATGTTGCGCACCAGTCTTTCCTGGGCACGCGCCTGGGCGAGTTGGGCCTTTGCGGCCTTGTATCCCATTTCGGCCTGTTCGAAGTCGGCCTTGGAGATCGAACCGCCTGCCTCGAGGGTTGAGAAGCGCTGCCAGTTCTTGTGCGCGGTCTCGTACTGCACCTGTGCGGCTGCCAGACCCGCCTCGGCCTGCTGCAGCGACAACTGTCGGTCCTTGGTGTCCATGGTCGCAAGAGCCTGTCCCTGGACCACGCGGTCCCCAACGTCCACGTGGATCTTGCGGACGGTCCCACCCACCTCGACCGTGAGGGGTGCGGCCCGAACCGCATCCAGGGTTCCGGTGACCACGAATTCGCCGCCTGTTCCCCCTTCGCCCGCGGTCAGGACCGGCACTGGGACAACCAAGGCCGCGGCCGTCGCCTTGGCCTGCTCGCTGGCCGCATTCGTCTTCGAACCGGCTTCACGGCACCCCGCCGCAGCAATCACCACCAGGCTCACCGTCACCACGTTGCAAAGCAGTCTCTTCGTCATGATTTCTTCCTCGTTCTTCGTCACATGAGCCCAGGGAACGGCACCACGCCAATCGCGACGTTCAGTGCGGCATCGGCCAGCGCAACCCCGTACAGCGCGCTCTGGTAGCCCGTTTCGGCCATGGTCAACTGCGTCTGCGCGCCCAGGAGTTCCGACGTGGTCGACTTGCCGGCCTTGTAGCGATCGGTTTCGGCCCGGAAGGATTCCGCGGCCTGTTCAATCGTTCGCTTGGCCGCATCGACCACCGAACGCGCCACGATCGCATCGCGCCATGCCTTCTCGATCGACAGATCCACCTCGTCGCGCACGGACGCGGCTTCGGCAGCGGCCTTCGATCGTCGGCTGTCGGCGGCCCGCGCCTTCAAAATGTCGGCACCCATGCCGAAGAGGTTGAACGACAGCATTCCTCCGGCCATGTATGTCCGGTCCGGAGTGGTCAGGATGTTGTCGTCGTTGAAGTTCGCCTGCGCAATTGCGCCGACTTGCGGCAAGAGGCTGAACCACGCGGCTTTGGCCTGATTCGCGGCCATGCTCTCCTGCAGCGAGCCCATGCGCAGTTCGCGACGATTCGCACGTCCCTGTTCGACATGCCATGCCAGGTCACGCAGCGGCGTCAGCGGGACGTCGATGTCCGCGACCAATACCCGGTCGGGCGGCAACCCGATGAACTGCGCCAGCGAAGACCGAGCCAGGTCGCGGGCGCTCGTGGCACGAAGCACGGAAACGTCGAGGTCGCGCCGACGGATCTCCATCTTCAGCAGATCGGCCTTGATGATCATCCCCTGTTCGAGCATCTTTCCGGCGTCTTCCAGAAGGCGATCGACTTGTTTCTGGGCACGCGCCAGCGCTTCGATCTGCCGATCCGCGAGCAGCACGTTGAAGTACGTCGCGCCGATGCCCAGGGCGATTCGGTCGTGGGCGAGATCGCGACCGAGCGCCGCCACCTTCTCGCCGTCACCGAGGGCCTTCTGGTAGTAGGCCACCTGGGCCAGTTGTGTCAGGGGCTGGTAGGCCTGCACCGTGAGATCGAGGTTGCGATCCGGAACGGCCATGAACGAGCCGAAGCTGTCCGAAAGCCCGACCAGCAACCCGGCCAGTTCCGGGGACAGGCCGGCACCGGATGCTCCAAGGTCCATCGTCGGAACCGTGCTGTGCGGCTTGACCCAAAGCGCCCGCGCATCGACCCCGATCTGCGGGAAGTAGGACGGAGTCAGGGCATTCTTTTCCTGTCGGACCGCCTCGACCTGGGCGCGGGCCGCGGCCAATTGATCGGAGCGTTCGAGCCCGAGCCGCAAACACTCCTGCAGATCCTGGCCCAGCGCCGGTGGCGCGAACAGACCCACGGCGATCCACCACGCAGACATCCACAACGCCACACGCATCGACTTCCTCCGCGAATCCACGGTCAGCGTCCGGACACCCCCCGGCACCGACGTCGCGAATCTTACTTACCGGTCGGTAAGTTGTCAAGGAAGTGATGCGAAGCTCACAAAGCCCCAACTGGCACGGAGACGACTTGGTCGGACAGGGGGATGGAGTCGGAAGCCAAACAGACAAGCCCGCCATGCCCCACCGGCATGCCCAAGGTGCCGAGCGCCCGGAAATGCCGGATGTCGTCATGGTCCGGGGAGGCGGTCTTTTTGATCTCCACCGGCGACACCACTCCATCGGCGACCACCAGCAGGTCGATCTCTCGCTTGTCCTTGTCGCGATAGAAGTAGAAAGGTGGGTGCCGGCCCTGATGCATGTAGCCCTTGAGAAGCTCCGAGACGACCCATGTCTCGAGCATGGCCCCCGAGAAGGCGCCCGCTTCCAAGGTTTGCGGACTGGACCATTCCGTCAGGTAGGCAGCCAGTCCGGTGTCCAGGAAGTAGAGTTTGGGAGCTTTGACCAACCTTGCGGTGACATTCGTGTGGTAGGGCTCGAGCAGGTACACCAACCCGGAGATCTGCAGGATGGACAACCAGGCCTTGGCGGTGTTGACCGCGATATCCGCATCCCGAGCCATGGCAGTCAGGTTCAGCAACTGCGCCGTGCGTGCAGCCGCGATTCTCAAAAACCTCAAAAATGCCATTTCGTCGCCCACCCGTGCAAGGTCGCGGACATCGCGCTGAAGGTAGGTCTGGACATATGCGCCGAAGAAGGCATGCGGGCTCATCCCGGTTTCCTGGACCATGACCGGAAACGAGCCTCGCCAGATAGTTTCGTACAGCGTGTTCAGGGGCAGCGCCCCACCGCTGCGGGTCCGCTCCGAGATCACGTCGGGAGTCAGCGCTAGCGGCCCGGACAGGTCGGGCTGACCCAGGGTTTCTCGTCGGGAGAATCCCATCAACTGGACAATGCCGACGCGGCCGGCCAGGGATTCCGACACGCCCTTCATGAGGTGGAAGGGTTGCGAACCCGTCATCCAGAACATGCCCGGACGTCGTTCTTGATCGGCGGCCATCTTGATGTAGGGCAACAGGTTCGGGGCATACTGGATTTCATCGATGAGAAGCGGAGGCTGGAACCGCTGGAAGAAGAGCGCCGGGTCACGGTGAGCGAGGCTTAGATTCATCGGATCGTCCAGGCTGACCCATGTCCGTCGCTCGTCCGCAAGATGGCGCAGCAGGGTGGTCTTGCCGACCTGGCGAGCGCCGGTGACCAGAACAACGGGGAAGAGTTTTGTGGCCTGTCGAATGAAACCTTCAATGGTTCTCTTGATCAACACGCTTTTCGTCCAATGTGCAGTCTGATTGCATTTTGGCCGAAATAGGGCAAGACCGCAAGTTCGACGATGTCTCTCTTGGCACCCTGGGAGCCGGGGATGATCTACCGGTCGTGGATCGCACGTCGCCGGACGAACGCCAGCATCAGCAAGCCGAGCATCAGCAAGGTCAGCGTGGAAATCGGCAGCACCCCTTGGCCCGCACCCGACCCCGCGGCGCACGCCCCCCCCCCAGAGGATGCGGCGTAGGCCGCACCGTTGCCCAGCGGATTGGCATTGCCTTCGCTGCCTTCCCAGCACGGCAGCATGCCCGCGAACGGGTAGTGGTGCATTTCCCCGTAGCCTGCCATGGACCGTGCCATGACGGTGCCGTTCCAGTCCCCGGCATCGAACTGAATCGCAGCCAAGGGCGCGAGCACAGAACCCCGCACCCCCACGGACCAGACCGCGATCGAGGTCGCTTCATAGGCGTTGTAAAGGACCCGGGTGGCGTCGACCCCGCCGAATACCCCGAACTGCTTGATGCTGAGATCCGTCCCGCTGATGTTGACGATCACGGTCGATTCGGCAGGCACGTCAAAGGTCAGGTCCGAAGCGGTATTGATGCGGTCCCCGGGCACGTCGAACACGTTGACGTCCGTGCGGAAGCCGGTCAGAAGGATCTGTGCCCCGCTGCCACCGGTCGTACCCGTGGCATCCACCTGCGACAGGTGCAGGGACAAGGCCTGCAAGCGGGACTCCACGTAGCCGAAGTCCACGGGTATGGGCATGTCCGCCTCACCATAGCGACTTCCCTGAACGTCCACGCCTTGGCGCACCAGGGTGCCTCCGATCCACATGTCCCCGTAGACCGTGCCATCGGTGAGCGTCACGTCGCCTCCGGCCACGATCGCGATCCCTTCCGGGTTCAGGCGCGACACCTCGAAGCTTTCGCCTACAACGTTCCATCCGGCCGCGATGTTGCCGAGCACGTCCATGAAACCCGTGTAGCTTTCGAGCACGAACACGTTGAAGTCGCCCGCGATGCCGAGATGGTCCGTGCAGGTGTCCACGCAATCCGCCAGACCATCCTCGTCAAAGTCCGTGTCAGCCACGCCGCAACCGCACGCACCGGGTGCCGTCTTGGCCGGGTCGTTTGGACACCCGTCCACACAGTCCGCGGCCCCGTCCCCGTCCAAATCCGTGTCCGCTACGCCGCATCCGCACACGCCTGGCAAGGTCTTGTTCGGATCGCTCGGACATCCGTCCACGCAATCCGCGGCCCCGTCCCCGTCCGTGTCCACGTCCGCAAAGCCGCATCCACAAACGCCCGGCGCGGTCTTGTTCGGGTCAGCGGGGCACAGGTCGTTGCAGTCGAGCGCCCCGTCCCCGTCCGTGTCCACGTCCGCAAAGCCGCATCCGCACAAGCCCGGCACGGTCTTGTTCGGGTCCTGCGGGCATCCGTCTTCGCAGTCGACCACGCCATCGTCGTCCGAATCGATCAGGCATTCGAGCGGCGCACACACGGTCGTGTCCGACGCCGTGTCGGGCGCCACGTTGTCACCTTGGCCCGTGATCGTGCCGATCAAAGCAACCACCGTCACGCTCGCATCTGCCGGGGCCGTGTAGTTCAGAGTGATCGCCACGTTTTCCCCGTTTGCCAGGGTCGAGGGAAGTCCGGTGATGCTGACCGATCCGCTGACCGCGTCATAGATGCACGTGGCACCCACGCAGGCCACGCCATCGAGGCCCGCAGGCAGCAGGAGGTTGTAAGTCACCCCCTCGGCCGCGTGCGGCCCGAGGTTGGCAAAGCTCACGGTCACGCTGACGGTCGTGCCCGATGCCGCGGTGTCTGGCGCGGACACCGCGGTGGTCACGTCCGCCAGGAACACCGGCGAAGTGGTTGCCGTGTCCTGGTTCGGGGTCGTTGGGTCATAGGTGGACGACACCGCGGTCGCGGTGTTGACGCGATCCCCGTCGGGCAGCACCGAAGCCGTAACCGTCAGGGTCGCTACCGCGCCCGCAGACAGGGACCCGATCTGCCAGGTATCCTGAGCGATCGAACCGGTCGATGCCGAGGCGGACACAAACTGGTAGCCGGACGGCAGCGCATCGGTCACCACCACGTCTTCGGCCACATCCGGGCCGTTGTTTCGCACCGTCACGGTGAAGGTCACGTCCGTGCCCACGATCGGCGCAGCAACGTCCACGGTCTTGTTCACGGCCAGGTCCGCATGGATGGTGGTCACGGTGACGGCCGCGACGTCGTTGCCCGGATCCGGGTCCAAGGCGTCCGAAGCCGCTACCGCCGCGGTGTTGGTCTGCGGATTCGCGCTATTCTGCCGGGCCATGATTTCCAGCATGGCGAGGCCGCTCGCAGGAACCACCCCGACCGTCCAGATCCCACCCTCGTAAGTACCTTGGGACGGCACGGCGGACACGAACACCATGCCCGCCGGCAGCACCTCCGAAATCACCACGTTCGACGCATCCATCGGACCGAGGTTGCGCACGCGAACCATGAACGTGACCTCCTGACCCAAGGTCACCACGGCATCATCCACCCTCTTGTCGACCGCCAGATCCGCATACCAGGACATGTCGTCGGGATGGATGACCACGCTCGATCGGTCGTTGGTGGTGTCCGGGTCGAAGACATCGCTATCGCTTACCGACGCGGTGTTGACGATCGTGCCCGCGGCCTCGACACGCGCCCGCAAGGTCAGGAGCGCACCCTCGCCCGGGGCCAGGGTTTCGATGTTCCACAAACCCGAGACCGGGTCGTAAACACCCGCCAAACTGCCCCCGACCAGGCTCTCGGCGCTGTCAAAGGCCAGGCCCGCAGGCAGCACGTCTTGGATCACGACGCCCCCGGCCGTATCCGGTCCGTTGTTCGCCACCATGATGGTGAAAGTCACCCTGTCGCCGACCGCGGCATGGTCCTGATTCACGGTCTTGAACACCCCCAGGTCCGCCTGAGGCTCCCCAAGGTTCAGCACCAGGGCCGACGAATCGTTTGACCGGTCCGGGTCCTCGGTGTAAGACCCCGTGATGCTCGCCACGTTCGGGATTTGTCCCGCGGCCTGTACCGTAGCTGTGATAACCATGGTTGCGGTCGCGCCCGCGGCAAGGACCCCGACGTTCCACGTGCCCGTCGCCGGGTCGTAGTTGCCGCCCGACGTGTCACCGACGTAGGCCAGGCTGGAGGCCAGGCGTTCGGTCACGACGACGCCGTCCGCATCGCTCGGCCCGTCGTTCGTGACCGCAATCGTGAACGTGACCGGGTTGCCCACCGAGGGGGCGATGGGGTTTGCGGTCTTGATGATGCGCAGATGGGCCACGGCGTCGATCAGCGTGCTTTCGGCCGCCGCATTGTCGCCGGGATTCGGGTCGCCGGTCGATGCGACCACGGTCACGTGGTTGGTCCGCTGTCCGACCACCGAGGTTGCGACCTGAACCCGAACCGTGTACGAGCGCTCGTCACCGGCGGGGATGGTCCCGAGCGTGCACACGGGCACGCCCGCGGTGCCTGCCTCGGCGCACCCGGTCACGGTCAGCACGGTCATGCCGACCGGCAGGCTCTCGATCACCCGCACGTCCTGTGCCGGAGACGGCCCAGCGTTTCGCACCACCATGGTGTACGTGAGTTCGCCGCCCGCGATCAAGGGATCCACGTCATCGACCTTGGTGATCGACAGGTCTGCCATGGGTTCGAGCGCGGTCGTTTCCTCGGCCAGATTGTTGCCGAGGTCCGGATCGAACGTCGCACTCGCCACCCCGGCACGGTTGGTCAACAAACCACTGGCCGAGGCCTCGATGCGCACCACGACCCGGATCTCGGAGACGGCGCCCATGCCGATCCCCGGCAAAGCGCATATCACGTCGCCGGCCTCTTCGTGACAAGCCCATGAGTCCCCTTGGACCGACACCAGAGTCACGCCCGAGGGCAAGGTGTCGGTGATTACCACGTCGGTCGCGCTGCTCGGACCGTCGTTGCGCACCTGCAGGGTGTAGGTCAGTAACCCGCCGACCGGTGCGGGGTCGATGTCGTCCACCTTGGTGATCGACAAGTCCGCCACGGGCGTAACAACATCCGTGTCGGATGCCACGAGGTCGCCCGGGGTGAGGTCCGTCACCCCGTCGGGCAACGCGACCAAGGCCGTGTTCGTCACCGTACCGTTGGTGGCCAGCACCACGGCAGTGACCGCGAACGTCACGCTGCCCCCGGCCGGAAGCACCGGGATCATTATCCCGGTTCCCTGCAGGGCCGCGATGTCCACTGCCGCGGGGCAAACAGCGCCATCCGACGCATTCGTGCACGTCGCACCCGTCACGACCAGGCCCTCGGCCGCCGGATCCGACAGCACGGTGCCATCGGCCGCGGCCGGGCCGGCATTGGTCACCACAATGGTGTATTGCGTGATGGCACCTGCACTCAACGTGTCGATACCGTTGGTCTTGGAAATCGACACATCGGCCGCGGCACGCCACTCGACGCCCGTGCCCCCGGTGCCCGCAAACACGTTTCCTTCCGCATCCCGATACGACACATCGATCGCGTTGGCCAACAGGGTCGCCGACGCAGGCAGCACCGTAATCGTAACCTCGTCGGTACCGGTGCACCCGTAGACCGCACGGGCCGTTACCGTGGCCGTGTAAGTCCCCGGCTCGGCGTACGTGTGCGAGAAGGTGCTTTCCGCCTGCCAGGGCACTTCGGGGGTGCCGTCGCCAAAGTCGATGCGGTATTCGTAGGGACGCCGGCCACCCAGGGCGAGTTCGTCCACATCCAAGGTCACCATCGCCCCCGCCAGGACCGTATCTGGCCCGTAGGCAAAGGGCCGCAAGGCATCGAACGAGGCGGCCAAGTGGAACAGCAAACCGATGTGGTCGCACCCCGGACACCCGGGGATGGGATGTCCGCCGTGCCGGTTGTTGAGCAGTTGCACGGCCAGCAGGTTGATGCCCGACTGAATGCCACTGTTCCCGTCGAACGTGGCCGCGGCCCCGGCACCGATCTTCTGGCCCAGGTACACCCCGTTGAGATGGATGTCGGATACGTCGTCCCCGGCCAGTTGCAAGGTCGCAGACAGACCCGTGGCATTGAGCGGCAAACAGAAGGTCTGGCGGAAGAACGTGTAGTTGCCCTCCAGATGAGGGTCCGTGTTCGGTGCGACCCACTGAGCCCCCAGGGTGGCCGGGTCTGCCCAGTACATGAGTTCCGCCGTGCTCGCCGCGCCCGGTTGGGCCCACAGCGTATCGTCGAAAACCGTCATTCGCGGGTTTTCGAGGTAGCCTGGCGGCGGCGTGCCATCCGTGTCCTGATACACGCTGCGCAATGCCGCACAACGATTATCCGCGATATCGCACCAGGGAAGGACGAGCGAAGAGGCACTGCTCGTGACCGTGACGCTGCCTTGCCCGCTCGTCGTGCTCAGGGTTGACACGGATTGCGTCGCGCCAACCGGGGCCACGCCCGCACTGACCACCACAAACTGACTGCCCGCTGCACCCGGCGCAACGTCGCCGAGGTTCCAGGTCACGGTGCGCGTCGCAGGGTCGTAGGTCCCGCCCCCATCCGCGCTGACGAAGTCCAGGCCCACGGGCAGGATATCACTCAGGATCACCGAGGATGCCGTGGCGCTGCCCGCGTTGTACCACGCGACTTGGTACGAAGAGGTCTGTCCCGAATACACCACCCCAATGGGATTGCCTGCCGGGATGCTCGCGCTCTTCTCGACCACGATGAACGGCGCCACCACCAGGTCACTGTCGATGGCCGTGTTGTCCCCGGGGTTCGGGTCCATCCCGTTGGCACCGTCGTCCAGGACGGTCACGCGGTTGGCCGCCACAGAGCCGGCCAGGGCATCGCCATCAACCGTGACCCGGACCGCGAAGGAAACCGGCGCTTGATCCGAGATGGCACCGACGTCCCAGGTGATGGTGCCGGCCAGGGCGTCATACACGCCCGGCGGAGTTGATTCGACGTAGGTGATGCCGCGCAGCAGGGTGTCCACGACCTGCACCCCGGTGGCTGCTTGATGACCCACGTTGACCACGGTGATGTCGTAGACCAGCGACTGATCGGCCAGGACATCCACGGTCCCGTCGGTCTTGACGACCCGTAGATCCGGCGCGGCTTCTACGGGCGTGCTCACGGTCGCCGTGTTGTTGGCCATGTCCGCTTCGTCTGCGTCGCTCGCGATCACCGCCGTATTGGCGATCGCGTCCATCCCTGCCGGCAGGAAGTCCGCGATCCGGACCGTGAAGCCGACCGTGCCCGTGGCGGTGCCAGCCAAGCTGCCGAGGTTCCACGTGATGGTGCCGCTGCCTTCGACCCCGCCGCCCGTGATGCTTCCTGCCACCAGCGTCGTGCCTTCGGGCAGCACGTCCGTGATCGTCACGCCATCGGCCGTGCCAGCCCCCGCATTGCCGTAGGCCAGCACGTAGGTGATCTGCCCGCCGGCCACGGCCGGGTCGGGATTTGGTGTCGCTGCCTTGTGCAGATACAGTTCGACCGGTTCGCCACCCTCGGTCGGCATCCAGGCCGAGGCCACGTTGTCCGACGAATCGAGGTCCGTCTGATCCATGCCGATCGTGGCCGTGTTCTCGAGCAGATCCCCACTGACGGTACCGACGGTCACCGTGTAGGTGATCACGAAGACGTCGGCGGGTGACAGATCGGGCAACGTGAAGGCCAGCAGGTGCGTCCCCGCGTCATAGGCGAGGGTCGTGAAGGACGCGGCATTTCCGTTGATGACGAGGCTGGCGCTGCCCGCATCGAAGCTGCACAAGGCATCGAGCACGTCCAGGATCGTGACGGCGGTGGCCGTCGCGTGGCCGGCATTGCCACCCTCCAGACGGTAGGAAACCATGTCGCCGCTGCCCGCGGGCGGCATGGACGTCGCAGACTTGGACACGTGCAGATCCGGATGCGTGGTCACGGTGTTGACGTCGGACACCTCGTTGTTCGTGAGGTCCTTTTCGGCCGTGGTGGTCGTGACCCATGCGTAGTTCGGCAGGCGGGTGGTTCCGTCGGGCAGGGAGTCGGCAACCCGGAGCGACACCACGAAAGCAAGCGATGCCCCCGGCGCAAGGCTGCCGAGCGTCCAGGTCAGGGTACCCGCGGGGAACTCGACGGGCGTCGTGCCAGAACCGTCGCCCAGATACGACATATGGGAAGGCAGGGTGTCCTGCAGCGTCACGCCCAGGGCCGCAACGCTGCCGAGGTTGACGATGGTGATCGTGTAGTCCACAACCTGTCCGGGCACGACCACGGTCTGGGCATCGTCCTTGGTGACCAGGAGGTTGGCGTTTCCGGCCGCAAGGTCCTGCAACGTGGGTCCCAAAGCCAGGATCGCGGTGCCAGACGAGGCATCCTCGTAGCCCGTCGCCGCGGCCGAAACCGTCGCGGGCCCGGCCACGAGCGGGCAGTCGGGATAGCCGAAATGGTACGTCCCACCCTCTCCTGTGGTCGTCACGCAGGTGACCGCGCCCTGGGTCACGGTGATGGTGGCGCCCGCAATGGGCACGCCGCTGCCCAGATCCGTGAGCACGCCGTCCAGGGTGACGTGTTGCAGCATCAGATCCTGGATCGTGGTGGATGCCGCCACCACGATGGGGTTGGACGCAGCGACCACGTACCCCGCGGCCTCGGCCTCGACCAGGGCCGGTCCGGCCGAGAGCGGGGTCGAAGCACTGTCCGTCAGGGTGTAGCGACCATCCGGCCCCGCAATCAGGACGTGGATGTTGCCGTCGGCATCCGTGACCCGCACCGTTGCCCCGGGAATCGGGTTTTGGGTGAGTGCGTCCGTCACCAGACCGGATAGCACCGTCGGAGCGTAGAACGCCGTCGCAGACACCTCGGACGTCGCCACCCCGTTCCCAGTGGCCGTGGCACGGTTGGTGACGGACAGGGCGTCCAGATCCGCCGCAGTGACCGTGTACATCGCGGTGCAGGTCGTGATCGCATCCGGTGCCAGGGGGCCCGCGCCACAGGAAAAAGGCGTCCCCATCGGAATCCCGACATGGTCGTCGATCACGTCGAAAGGCCCCTCGAGAGTCACGTTGCCCACGTTACGGATGGTGTACGTCGAGGTCAGAACATCGTTCAACCGTGCGAACGTGGCGGGGCTCACGGACTTGTGCAAGGCCAGGGCCGGGCTCTGGATCGCGGCCACGGTCGCCTTCGCCGTGTTCGATACGATCCCCCCACCCGAAGCAAATGCCGCGTTAGTCACCGATCCTGCGTCGAGATCCGCCTGGGTCACCACATCGGCTCCGGTGCACGCGACCGAAGATCCCACTGCTAGGTTAGCCGTGCTGCACACGAACCCGACCCCGTCGTCGACCCGATCGTCCGTGATCAGGATGGGCCCGGTGATCACGACGTTGCCGGAGTTTCGGACCACGTACTGATAGTGCAGCACGTCCCCGACCGCATCGAAACCGGTCTCGAGAGCGATCTTGGCCAGGGTGAGTTCCGGGGCCGTGCGTTCGATGGTGGCGCTCGCCGGTTCAGAGGGGACCGTTACCGCGGTCCCCCCGCTGCCCGAAACCCCCGAGGCTCGGGCCAGGTTGGTCACCGTGCCCGCAGCCCAGTCGGCCGCGGTGATGGCATAGGTGGCCGTGCAGGTGCGCGATGCCCCCGCGGCCAAGGTCCCAGAACCACAGACGAACGACGTGCCTGCCGGGTTGCCGATGCGATTATCGCTGATGGTAATGGTCGACAGCGTGGTGTTGCCGGTGTTCGTGACCCGGTACGTATAGTTGATGGTGGCGCCCGTCATGGCGAAGAAAGAGGGCGACGCGGTCTTGGTGATCGTGATCCCGGGCGTCTGTGCCAGGATCACGGTGGCCTGCACGGGCGACGACGTGAAGCCGTTACCGCTGACCGATGCCGTGTTCGTGACGTACTCGGCCGTGACGTCTGCACTGGTGATCACATACCCCGCAGTGCACGAGGTGCTGTCCCCAGGCGCCAGCGGGCCCAGGCCGCAGGAAAACGGGGTTCCCGGCGGGGTTCCGATGCGGTCGTCCGTCACGAGGAAAGGTCCTGTGAGCACCGCGTCGGATGCATTGCGAACCGTGTAGGCATATGTCACGGTTTCGCCCGCCGCGCGGAAGGTCGGCAGAACCGGGGCCTTGGACAAAACCAGCGCCGATCCGGAATAGAGCGCCCCGGCATGGGCCGGCCCCGAGAAGATGCCGTCTGCCGCAGCAGTCGCCGTGTTGGTGACGAAGCCCGCGGCCACGTCGGCCGCAGTAGTGACATAGACGGCCGTACAACTCGTCGCAGAACCCGGCATCAGCGGCCCCGTGCCGCAGGCGAAAGGCGTTCCCGCAGGGTACGCAACCCCGCGCACTACCAACGGCCGATCATCGGTGACCAGGAATGGCCCGGTCAGCGGCGCACTAATCCCGGTGTTGCGCACCTCGAAGGTGTAGGTCAGGCTCTGACCCGCGATCGCGAAGGTCGCGGGCGACACGCTCTTGTGCAAATCGATCGCCGCCGGCATGCCGATGTTGATCGAGGCCGCAGCGGGCCCGACGATCGCGCTTCCCTGCAAACCGGTCGCGGCGTTGGTGTGCATGCCGATGGGGCATCCCGCCACCGAGGTGGTATACACCAGGGTCAGGGTAACCCCGGGTTCGAGTCGCCAGGTGCTCGCCGCGCTGCTGCCCAGGTCCAACCCCTGCCACGTCACCTCGCCCGTGGCGCCCACCGAAGGAACGGCCGAAGAGTTCGCGGACGTGACCCCACTGTTCGGGGCCGCGGGGTTCAGGATCGACATGCAATCCGGCAGGATGTCCGTGATCGCATCGAGGGTCACGGGCACCGAGGCGCTGTTTGCGAACGTGACGGTCCAGGTCACGGGTCCTGTTGATGCATCCGCCAGAATCATGGGCGACGCGGACTTGCGCACGGTCAAGTTCGCCAACGCCGACGGCAGGATCGCGGACGATGCGAACCCGGCGTACTTGTACTTGTTGCCGCTGCGGGCCGCAGCCCAGGGATGCACCACGACCTGCAGGTTGCGACACCGAATCTCCCAGGTGTAGGTCACGGTGACCGTGCCACCACCCCCGGGCACGCTAGCGGTCGGAAAGGCCAGGCGATCCTTCTGACCGAGCAGGCCCGTGACGCCCCCCGAAGTGGCCGTGACTTGCGACCCCACCAGGCGGATGCATGCATCCGGGAAGGCCGCCTCCCCCGAGGGCTGGAAGAACAGATCGCTGTTGTTTCCAAACGAATACGTGACCGTCTGGGTCAGCAACTGACCGACAAACGTTCCCGGGCCAAGGATTGAACTCTGGGCGACGCCTGCGGCACGCGCCGACAGCAGTTCCTCCGTAGTCACCGCGCCGGCACGCACGACCGGGGTATGCCCCGCAGCATTGAGCGTGATCGCGTAGTTCGCGGTGTACCCGGCGTATGGACTGCCCCCCCCATTCGAGTGGTTGCAGACCTCGGCGTAGTCCACGTAGAAATACACCGGCTGTGTGGCCCCGGGGGCCAGCGTCGAAAACACCCGCTGCGTATCCGCAGGGGCCTCGAAATAGTCGGCATTCGTGCCCGTGAACCCCGAGAAGTCCACGGTAACGTCGGTCAGGGGAACGCTGCCCGTGTTCGTGATGACGAACGACAGCCAGGCACCGCGGGGTCCTTCGGCGTTGCATTTGTTCGCATCGAGCCACAAACGTTCCTGAGAGGTCAACACAATCGACGCGGGCACGGCCGCCGAGGCCGATGCCGCCAGCAACAAGCCGGTGAGCGTCAGAAGAAGGGTCCGTATCATCGTTTATCTCGCAATCGCATGGTCAGACCCCGATCAGGCAATAGACTCCTGACATAATATTGTATAGGGACAAGGGCCTTCCCGTCAAATGGCGGGGGCCGTCGCATCCGAAGCAGGAGGCGTGAGTGGGGTGATCGTGACCGTGCCCGACGCCAAGCCCGGGGCAGATTCGCCGCGTGGCAGGTATCGGACCTGTATCTCCACAGGCCCTCGTGATGGCAGTTCCAATCGCGACAGATCGAGCACCCAGTCGAAGTGACTCGCCTGTCCGACGTCCAAGTCCGTGTAAAGGGTGCTGCATTTCCGACAGGCCACGGTGGCGTTCGGGTCCACGGCCGGGACCGTGCGCAAGACCCCGCCCCGACGCACCTCGAAGACAAAGAACTCGAAGTCCTGACCAGGATTCTTCGGAGCGCACGTACACATCCACCGGGCCTTGACCGGGCGCTTGCCCTCGTGGGTCAATGTCACCCGCAGCGGCACGACATCCCCCTGTGCGACCGTGCCTTCCGACAGGGCCAGGGTCAGGCGCAGGTCCGCCAACCGGGCCTCGGGGCGCTTGGCCTTGGGACCTGCGAGCACCGTTCCCAAGCTGACGGTCATCGTCAGTCCCGCAATGATTGCAAGCACCAGTTTTGTACGCATGAATCCTCCTCAGACCGCGTCACGAAGACTGGGGCATTGTCGGGCATTCGACCGCTCGTTGCAAGGCGACGCCGAAAACCGCGCAAAAGGCCTGAATCTCCTTGCAATTCGGGTTGATCCGCTTATACTTCGTGCATTCGTCGACCGTACTGGTCGGCATGAGGGGCCTTGCAGACAACATCTTGGCGGGGGCGGAATGCGAACGACGATGTGGGGACTTCTGGTGTGTTTGGTGGCGGGAATCGGGTGTGCACAGGTGGCCGAGGAGGCAGCTCTCACACCCGCCGGGGTGCCCCTCAACGCGGCACTGACGAGCACGGTCGCGATCGACCCGGCCGTGATTGAGAACATCGCGGCGAACAAGACCGCGGACTATCTCGTGTACTTCGATCAGCGGCCCGATCTGTCGGCAGCGGCCAGCATGGACTGGACCTCACGAGGGCGCTTCGTGGTCGCGCGTCTGCAGGAGACCGCTCGCCAATCGCAAGCTGCCGCGATCGCTCAACTCGATGCCCGCGGCGCCACGTATCGAGCCTTCTTCGTGGACAACGTCATCGCCGTGCGCCAATCGGACATGGCAACGCTCAACGCCCTGTCGTCGCTGCCGGGAATCCGGGCGATCCAGGACCCCCCGAAGGTGGGACTGATCGAACCCGTTGCCAAGGAACCGGCGGATGCGATCGGTCCCCGGGCGGCCGAGGCCAACATCAGCCACGTGGGCGCACCCGACGTGTGGGCCGAGGGCATCGACGGGTCCGGCATCGTGGTGGCCAACATCGACACGGGCGTTCGGGGCTCGCATTCGGTGCTGCAGAGTCACTACCGGGGCAACCAGCCGGGGTGGGTCCACGGACACGACTACAACTGGTGGGATCCCTACGATGCAACCACGGCCCCCATGGATGGCAACGGTCACGGAACCCACACCATGGGCACTATCGTGGGCTCGGACGGAACGGCACCGGCCTGGGCCTCGGCGGCCAACAC
Organism: uncultured Myxococcales bacterium; assembly: GCA_964424165.1. Classification (GTDB taxonomy): domain Bacteria; phylum Myxococcota_A; class UBA9042; order DTJE01; family DTJE01; genus CAYRIB01. Next base: position 25,402 of record CAYRIB010000023.1, read on the forward strand.
CACCGGTATGGCGCCCGGCGCCCGCTGGATGGCCTGTCGTGGATGCAATACCTCTTCGTGCGGCAGCGTGGAACTGCTCGAGTGCGCCGAATGGGTGATCGCGCCGTGGAATCTGGCCGGCACGGCCCCGAACCCGGATCTGCGGCCCCACGTGGTCAACAACTCCTGGGGCGACTGCGGTCGCGCATACAACAACTGGTACCAGGGCGCCGTGGACACATGGCATGCGGCGGGCATCTATCCGGTCTTCTCGAACGGCAACGCCTCGAACTGCGGATATGCAGCTCCCCCAGGCTGCAATACCGTGGGAAACCCTGCCCGCTACGGCAACGTCACGGGCGTAGGCTCGACCGGACAGGCGAACGGAACCTACGCATCCCACTCGAACTGGGGACCGACCGACCACCCGGACACGATCAATCCGCGCGACTATCCCACGGTGAAACCCCAGGTCATGGCCCCCGGGGTGTCGATCCGGTCGTCGGTGAACACGGGCGACACCACCTTCGCGAGTTGGAGCGGCACCTCGATGTCCGCCCCGCACGTGGTCGGACTCGTGGCACTGGCCTGGCAGGCCGCTCCTTGCCTCATCGGACAGTACGCGGACACCGAGACCCTGATGGAAACGAGCGCGACCCCCATCCCCGATGCGTCGGGCTGCGCGGGCGAGGGCGACGGCGGGTACCCGAGCATGAAGACCGGCTGGGGCGAGATCAATGCTTCGGCCTTCGTGCAAGCGGCCATGGCGTGGTGCGGTCCCTCGGGTACGTTGCGCGGCACGGTGCGAGAAAGCCCCGGGGGCCTTCCCGTGGCCGGGGCCTCGGTGCGCGCGGGCACGCGCAGCACCTTGACGGCAGCGGACGGCACCTACGTTCTGTCGCACGTCGGGGTGGGTACCTACGAGGTGACGGCGACGCACACGTGGTTCGAAGACGCCTCGGTTCCGAACGTGACGATCGTCGAAGACGGCGAGGTCGTGGTCGATCTGGCGATGACGCCGCAGCCTTTCGTGCCGGTCACCGGGGTGGTGCGCGACGGTTCGGGTCACGGGTGGCCGCTGTATGCCCGGATTACCATCCAGCCCCCGAACCAGGGCACGCCACTGACCGTGTTCTCGAACCCCTTCACGGGGGCATGGGCGGGCCGGACGATGGCCGGCGTGGCCATGACGTACACCGTGACGCCCTGGCTGACTCAGTACGGCACGGTGTCGACCACCCAGACCGCAGACACCGGGCTGCTCGACTTCGACCTTTTGGCCATCACCTGCGCGGCGCCAGGATATGCGGTGTCTCAGACCCCCCTTCTGGGGACGGACTTCGAGGCTAGCGACGGCGGCTTCGTGGCAGGGGGAACCAGTTCCTCGTGGGCTTGGGGCGTTCCCACCAGCGGTCCGAATGCCGCCCATTCGGGCAGCAAGGTGTGGGCGACCAACCTGGGCGGCGACTACAACGACATGGAGGACAGCTATCTGACGTCGGGAACCATCGACGCTGGCGGAGCCTCGCTGCCGTTGACCCTGTCGTTCTGGCAATACGTGGCAACCGAAAGCTCGTGGGACACGGTGTGGGTCGAGGCCAGCAAGGACAACGGGAACACCTGGGTGACCGTCTGGGGTCCGGTGTCTGGAAACTACACCTACACGTGGACCAGCAACTCGATCGAACTGCCCGCCGAATTCAGCGTCTCGACGCTGAAGGTTCGCTTCCACCTCAAGTCCGACGGTTCGATCACCTCCAAAGGTTGGTACCTCGACGACATCGCACTGAGTCGATGCGCAGCGACCCCGGCGGGGCTCGTCGGAGGCTTCGCCCGCAACACGGTGACGTCGGAACCCATGAACAGTGTGGCCGTGTCCACGAACTTCGGCCAGCGCACCACGTCGGGGGCAACATCGGATGACCCGGCGGTCGACGACGGCCTGTGGTACGTCGCGGCCCCGCCCGGCCCGGTGACCGTGACGGGCGCTCACTACGGCTTCCAGAGCGGCCAGAGCGTGACCAATGCCGTGGCAGATTCGCTGGTCCGGGTGGACCTGGGCCTGACGCCGAGTGCGCCGACCCGCATCCAGGGCACGGTCGTTGACGGCTCCGGCCAGGGTTGGCCCATGTATGCCCGGGTGTACGTCGGCTCGATGGACTTCGGTCAGTACGCCTACACGAACTCCGATCCGTTCACCGGACAATGGTCGATGGATGTGTACGAAGGCCACCGCTACGTGGCGATCGCCTGGGCCACCTTGCCGGGGTACGACACGCTCGGACAGGCGTTCACGGCCGGGCCGAGCCCGTATGCCCTGGATCTTCGGATGAAGGTGTCCTCGGCGTGCACGGCACCAGGGTACCAACTCTCGCCCACGTGCACGGCCCTGTCGGGTGGCTTGGTGGCCGGATTCGTCACCGAGGCCGCGACCGGCGCGGCGATGACGCAGGTACCGGTGACCGCGGTCGGGGGCTCGACGTTCGCGTCCGTGGCGACCCCGGAGGATCCGCTGACTTCGGACGGTGTGTACTTCGTGTTTGCCCCGTCGGGCACCGCGGCTTTGACCGCGTCGCGCGGGGGCATGTCGCCGTACGAGGCGCATCCGGTGGTAACCGATCGCGACCTCGTACGCCACGACGTCGCGATGACCGAGGCCGCGCTGAGCATGGATCCAGCGACCATGACGTTCGAACTGCTCGCCGGTGAGCAGGAGTCCCGGCCGGCCACGCTGCGCAACCAGGGCAACGGCCTTGGCGAATTCCAACTGATCGCCAGGCCAGCGGGTATGACCGCTCCACGAATCCTGACGTTCTACAGCGACAGTCGCCAGTCCACGTCGAACACCTCTGTGGATCAGGCCGTTGCGGCCCTGGGATACACGTCAGCCGCCTTCTACAACGGCGACTTTGTCCCGTTCACGAACGCCCTGACGAGCGGCGAATGGGATCTGGTGATCTATCACGGCGAGAACTACTGCGACGTCAACGTGTTCGACGAACTGGAAACCTACGTGGCCGCAGGGGGACGGCTCGTGTTCCACTGCTGGTACATCAGCGCCGACACGCCACTGACCACCCGTCTGGGGTTCACGGTGGGCACGCAGTATCGTTCGCCCCTGCCCGTGTATCCCTGGGTCGAGCACCCGATCTTCGACTTCCTCGAGGAGGTCCCCGATTTCTCGGGGCCCCACAACGCGAACTACGGGGTTTACGGGCAGCAGGGCTACGCCACGTCCGGCAGCGTGGAACTCGCCGGATTGACGCAAGCTCCCGCCGCAGGCAATGCAGTCGCGGTACTCGGCAACGAGGGGCGCACCATTTTCCGTGGATTCACGGATTCCGCACATCTGGGGGACCTGGACCAGGACGGCCGCGATGACACCTTGGAGTGGTGGATCAATGCCATCGAGTTCCTGATCAAGGGCGAGCCCGTTGACAATGCCTGGCTGACAACCACGCCCCCAGCGGGCGAAACGACACCCGGCGGGTCGTCCGAAACCACCATCACGGCCAACACCGGGGACATGGTCCACGGAACCTACGAGGCCGGGTTGTGGATCCGAACGCCGCACTCGCGTGCCGTACCGCCGTCGATGCCCGTGACCCTGGAGATCGGCCACCAGATGACCGTGATCCAGGCGGAACACGGCACCATCGCGCCGCAGGGCGACACGTTCGTCCGGCACCTTGGGTCCGTGACCGTCACCCTGGCCGCGGATGTGGGGTATCACGTCGAAGACGTGCTGGTCAATGACGTGTCGCACGGTCGCCGGCAATCCCTCACGATCACTGACGTGACCGAGGACCTCGTGGTGACGGCCGTGTTCGAATACACCTGCACAAAAGACAGCGAATGCACCCATCCCGTCAACGATTGCGTGGGCGTCTGCGTCATGAACACCTGTCAGCGGCTGACGGTCAAGGCCGTGGGGACGTTCTGCGGGGACGGGGCAATCACCGCCTGCAGCGCACCGGACACCTGCGACGGGGCAGGCACGTGCCTGCCCAATCACGCAAGCCCAGGCATCGAGTGCCGTGCTTCCAAGGGAGGCTGCGACCCGGCCGAGGCCTGCGACGGCTCTTCCCGCGATTGCCCGCCGGACGTCAAGAGCACGGCGCAGTGCCGCGCGTCGACCGGCGTGTGCGACCCTGCGGAGTCCTGCGATGGCGTGGCCAACGTGTGCCCGAACGACGTCAAGTCCACCGCCCAGTGTCGCGCCTCCGCGGGATTGTGCGACCCGGCCGAGTTCTGCGACGGTCAGAACGGCAACTGCCCCGCGGACCTCAAGTCCACGGGCCAGTGCCGGGCGTCGCTTGGCCCCTGCGACCCGGCCGAATCGTGCAACGGCATCTCGGCCCAGTGCCCGCCGGATGCGCGCACCACCACCGGCACCACGTGCAGCGACCAGGATTCGTGCACATTCGGCGATCACTGCGACGGCACCTCGCCGCTGTGCGTGGCCGAGGCCTATTCCTGCACCCCTGGTCCCTGCGACACGAGTTCGGTGTGCGATGGAACCGGTGGTTGCACCGTGGCCCACAAGGCCGTGGGCAGTCCGTGCGACGACGGGATTGCATGCACGGTCGATGAAACCTGCCGCACCGGCGGGGTTTGTCTCACGTCCACGACCCTGCCGTGCATGGAACCACCCGAGCCCACGTGTGTCGAGGGACGGACTTCGCAGGTATGGGCCGCTAGCGGCGTATGCTCAATCGAGGCGAAGGGGTGTACCTACGAATCCCGGCTCATCACCTGCAGCAGCGGTTGCACGGACGGACAATGTGCCGAGGCCCGGCTCGACTGCCCGGACCTCCGGGACGCATGCGCCGTGGAGCATGGCTATCCGGTGCTCGACGAAAGCGGCATTGGCGTACGGTGCCACTATCCGCCCGTCGAAGCGGGCATGGTCTGCGACGACGAGGACGACTGCACCGTCAACGACCTTTGTGACGGACGCGGGGCCTGCATCGGTTCCCCGAATCCTTCCTGCGGCGCGGAAACGGGACCGGAGCCCACGCCGGACGTGGTGCAGGACGTCTCGGTGCCCCAGGACCTCCCAAAGGTAGACCAGGGCCCCAGAGACACCAGCGTGCCGCGCGATATCGTTCCGGGCCCCGAGGGGAACGACTCGTCGAGCAGTCATTGCGCGGCCGGAAAGAGCGCCTCGAACGGCACATGGTTGCTGATCGCGCTGGTGGGGTTGGTGGGGTTCACACGCCGGATTCGGTCCCGTCGGGCCTAGGCCCCCTGTTCGTGATACGCCCGATACAACGGGTCGTTCTCGCGCAATTGTCGCCGCTGTACCTTGCCGAGCAGGTTCTTGGGCAGTTCCTCGACGAACTCGACGTGCGCGGGCACCTTGTAGCGCACCATGCGATCCCGGCACCACGCCACCACGTCCGCGTCAGAGACCTGCCCGCGATACGGCGGTCGCAACACGATCCATGTCTTGACGCGCTCACCCGCATCCCGATCCGGAATGCCCGCGGCCACAACGTCTTGGATCGCGGGGTGCGCGCCGAGGACCTCTTCGACCTCCCTCGGGAACACGCTGAATCCACCCACCTTGATGAGTTCTTTCTTGCGATCCAGCAGAACCACGCGACCTTCGGGGTCCATGTATCCGATGTCCCCGGTGAGCAGCCAGTGCTTGCCCTCGAATTCCCGGATGTGGCTCGCGGTTTCGTCGGGCGCGTTCAGGTAGCCGAGCATGACCTGCGGCCCCGATACCACCAGTTCCCCGATATGGCGCACCAGGTCCGGGGGCGTGCCGTTCGGACAGGGTTCCTTCTCCTGTCCAAACGCATCGGCGTCCATGATCTTCCAGTCGGTGCCTGGCAGGGGCAATCCGATGGTCCCGATCTTGCGTTCCCCCCAGAACGGACCGGCACTCACCACGGGTCCGGCCTCGGTCAGTCCGTATCCTTCGACCAGCCGGGCCCCGGTGCGGGCCTCGAAGGCCTCCTGCACAGGTCGGTGCAGCGGACCCGCACCGCTCACGCACAGCGAGAAGCGGCGGGCGATTCCCGCGGATTCGATGCCGGGCATGTCGGTCAGACGGCGAAACAGCAGCTCCGCACCGGCGTACATGGTGCGGTTCTCGGGCCCCAGGGCGGCGATGCGGGCCACCAGTTCCTCGGTCGCGGGCGGTCGCGGAAACAACATCATCCACGCACCGGTGATGACCGACACGTTCATGATGGTGGTCATGGCAAACGCGTGGAACAGCGGCAACACCCCCAGGTCCGCGGATTGATCGTCGAAGCGGTAGAGCCACTGGCGACATTGCCAGGCGTTCGCCACGCAGTTGAAATGCGACAGCATTGCGGCCTTGGGTACGCCCGTGGTGCCCCCGGTCATGAGGTACACGGCCGGTTCGTGCACACCGATCGCGACCCGTGGTGGCGTGGCCGGCGCTCGAAGTAGTCCCGTCATCGAATGCGCCGGGGCGGGCACACGCGCCACAGGGATCTTCCCGAGCAACCGGCCCAGAGCACGCTTGATCACCGAGAGATCCATCAAGTCCGCGATGTTCGTAAAAACTACGTGATCGATCGCCATCTTCCCGAGATTCGGAACGACCAACGCCTCAAACAGCGTATCGAGCACGATCAGGGTCCGCGCCCCGGTGACCTGCAGTTGGTGCAGGACTTCAGCGGGCTTGTACGTCGGGTTGACCCCGGTCACGATGCAGCCCAGGCGCGCGCAGGCGAAGTAGGCCACCACGAACTGCGGGCTGTTGGGCAGGATCAGCGCAACCACATCCCCCTTTCGAAGCCCCAGACCGTGCAACCCGGTGGCCATCCGGTCCACGAGTTCGTCCAGACGGGCGTAGTTCATGAACGTGTCCAAGAACCAGATGGCTCGATGATTGGGATGGGTGCGGGCGGTTTGGCGCAGCATCTCGCCAAGCGTCATCTGCGGAATCGTGATGCAAGGGTCGACCTCGTCGGGCCAGCCCGCATTTTTGGTAAACCAGGGTTTCGAGAGGTCCACGTCCGTCGCCTTCGTCCAGTCTCGCATGAGCGCACCTCCTGCGCCCCAGTGTAGGTTCGAATCCCTTCAAATGACCAATTCGCGCACCTGCGCCAAGGCGAATCAGCGATAATGACCCGCATGAACCCCGACCGAACAACGGCGTTGGCAGGATTGCGCCCTTTGCCCTCTGCCGGGCCCTGGGCACACGTATCGTGGGATGCGATCGCGCCCCTCATCGCACAGCGGGTGCGCGATCCGGATCGCATCGACCAGGGTCAGACCAGCCTTTGCGCGTCAGCCGTGGTGCTGCACGCCCTCGCAAGCGCAGACCCGCCTCGCTACGTGGCCTTGGCTCGGGAGGTCTTCTCGCGCGGGGAGGTCGCGGGGCATCCGGTGAGCCGTGCGCTTTTGCAGGCAGC
>CAYRIB010000024.1:0-31031 GCA_964424165.1 uncultured Myxococcales bacterium
TTGAGATCAAAGGGACAACGGGGTTTCTTCATCTTTCTGATGGGGAATCAGGGAGGCAGTTCTCCTCTTGACAGCACACTCGCTGGTAGGCATACTTCGTTTGTGGACCTAATTGGTCCCTGAAATTCAGCCCCGGCGATTTGCGGATGGAGGCGACATGCGACTGACGCGCGCGACGGTGGATCGGCTGGATCGCAACTTTTTCTGTCATTCCCGGCGAAAGGAACTGGGTCTGGATCGGTGTCTGGACGACTATCTGGACGCGAACGCCTTCGAGAACCGGCGTTCCGCGTGTTACCGCTGCCCGCAGGGCCGCGAGAACCGCGAAGAATTCGCCTGCGTCAGCGAGAAGGTCGCCTAGACTATCCGCCTTCGAACCATCCTGAAAACAAGACTTGACATCCAATGGGACCGGTGGCATCATCCCGACCACAGTTGGCACATCCCCGCCACACGGGACGAGGACGTGTCGGTGTTCTTGGCAGAGAATCTGTTGGAGGAGGATCCCATGAAGAAGATCGCAACGGTGATGGTGGCTGTGTTCGCTATGGTGTTCGCCGCTTCCTGCGCGAAGAAGGCGACCCCGGAAGAGGCGAAGAAGGCCTGCCAGAATATGATGACTCTCGAGAAGGCGGCGAAGCCGCAGCCGGCGCCGACCAATGCCATCCAGGCGGTCGAGGCTGACTTCCAGAAGAAGCTGCAGGAACTGCAGACGGCCCAGGCCCAGGCGATGCAGGCCATCGATGCCGAACTCCAGACGAAGATGGGCGAGCTGAAGGACGATGCCGCGAAGGAAGCCCTGAAGAAGACCTACGACGAAATGAAGAACACGAAGGCCCAGGAAATGGCCCCGCAGTTCCAGGAAATGCAGAAGGCCAAGGCCGATGCGCTCAAGGCCGCCCAGGAAGCCCAGGCGAAGGCCGATGCCGAGCTGAAGGCGAAGGAAGAAGCCGCGCTGAAGGCGTGTGTGGACAAGGCGACGAAGGACCGCATGGGCAAGGCCAAGGCCGACTGCCAGATCGCTGCCAAGAAGTTCGAAGACTTCCAGAAGTGCAAGTAGTCCAGTCGATCGTCTGACCCCTTCTTCCTGACTCCCATTCATCCCTCTGATTCCTGATCGTTGTCGGTGTGGTCTTCATTGACACGTCCCGACGAATCCGGTACAAGATTTGCGACTTTCTTATTGCCTGGAGGCATGAAACATGTTCAGACGAATTCCCAAGACCGCACTGTTGGCGGCCCTGCTCACCTCCATGATGGCCTGCGGTGGGGGTGGCGGTGCCGAGACCGGCACGGATACGAGCGGAGGAAACGATCTTTCGGGAACCGATTTGTGGTGGACGGACACGGACGGTTACGTCCCGAACGGTCGAACGATCAGTCAGGTGCAGCAGGGCACCGACAGTGTGGGCTGCAGCACGGACGGCATCAAGAACGTGGATAGCGACGTGCAGTACGCGAACGTGGTCGTGGTCAGCCCGAAGTTCGTGGCCTCCACGGACAAGGCCACGGGCGCCCCGAAGCTCGACGGCTACTACCTGATGGACTACGGTCTGGGCACCGCGGCGGCCTACAGCGGCATCATGGCGACCGTGGATTCGGCGGACAACACCAACTTCCAGGTGGGCGATGTGCTGTCGATCAAGGCTGAACACATCGAATACTACTGCATGAGCGAACTGAGCCTCGAAAGCTTCGTGGTGGTCGGCAGCGTCACGGTGGCAGAGCCGTTGACAATCAACCCGCAGGACCTCGGCACCCAGACTCCGGGCACGGCCGAGCCGCTCGAGGGCGTGCTGGTGCAGATCCTCGACGTGACCGTGACCAATGCGAACCCGGATGGCACCAAGGACTATGGGCATTTCCAGGTGACCGGCGACGTGATCGTGGGCAACGATTTCGGCCTGGCCTACATGAACAAGGACACGAGCGGACGGACCGTGGGCGACCAGTTTGCCAAGATCGTGGGCGTGGTCAAGTACGACTACGGTCAGTATCTGCTGATGCCCCGCTCGATGGACGACCTGGTCGAAAAGGGCGTGACCCCCGGTGACACCGTGACCGACACGGACGTGCCGATCACCGATACGGTGCAGGGCGATGACCAGATCAAGGCGCTCCAGGAAGCCGCAAAGTCGGTTGACTGCACGTCGGAAGCGATGGAAGACCCGAACCCGGTGGCGGTGGAGTTGAACAACGTGGTGGTGGTCGCCCCGAAGGTGTCGGTTTCCGCAAACATCGAAGGCTACTATGTGTCGGAACTCGATGTGACCACGGATTTCGAGTACCGGGGTGTGTTCGTGGCGGTGCTCAAAAGCATGGCCACGGACTTCGCGCCCGGGGACGTGCTGCACATCACGGGCACGGCGATCGAGTACTACTGCCAGACGCAGATCGTGGCATACGGGACTGGTGCGGTGATCGAGAAGACCGGCGTGGACGCGGTGCCGGGGCCGTTCGACGTGGACCCGGCCTTGTTCGTTGGTGGCGGCAGCAAGGTCTCGACGGATGCGAACTACACCGAGCCTCTCGAGGGCGTGGTGGTGACGATTCGCGACGTGGTGATCACGGCGGATACCTCGGATCACGGCTGGTTCGTGGTGGGCTATGACGACGGTCGCGCGGATCACGATGGCATCGAGATCTCGAAGGATTACAACCCGAGTTTCACGCCCGTGGTGGGCCAGCACCTGGCCAGCATCACCGGACCGGTGAAGTACAGTTGGGGCAAGTACCGGATCATGGCCCGCGTGATCGAGACCGAAGGCACGCCGGTCGAGCCGACCCCGGACGTGGTCGAGCCCACGCCCGACGTGGTCGATGACACCGTTGCTGCGGACGTGGTTGTGGAGGTGGTGGGCACCACCACGATCAATGCGATCCAGAGCGCCGCGCTCAGCACCGGCTGTGTGCCGCCGGAATCCGGACAACGCACCGACGTGGGACCGACCGGCGTCCGCATCCAGGACGTGGTCATCACGTCCGGGGTGCGTGCCATGTCGGGCGACACGATCTTTGGCTACTACGGCAGCGACTATCCTTCGTCGGCAACGACCTACAACGGGATCTTCCTGATGTTCCCCGCCCCGGATCCGGCGTTCGATGTCGGCGATCGGGTCTTCGTGACCAGTGGAGACGTGTCGGAATACAGTTGCATGAGTCAGATCACGGTGAACTCTTTCATGAATAGCGGTACCGGAGTCACCGTCACGCCGGTTTCCGACCCGGCGGTCAAGACCGCGCTCGCTGCTGGCGGCGGCGCTGCTGCGGAACCCTACGAAGGCATGCTGGTATCGATCGCTGACGTGTCCAAGGTGACCGAGGATGACCCGTGGCTGACGGTCACCGGGGGCATCAAGGTGCGAAACGACTACGGCCTGACCAAGCCGACGGCGACGAATTTTGCCTCGATTACGGGCCTCGTGCGCTACATCGTGTCCGGCAGCACCAACCAGTACAAGACGTACTATCTGGCGCCTCGCACTGACGCGGACATCGTGGCTGCCACGCGCTAGGTTCGGGGTCAAACCCTTCGATTCTTCTGGCCACAAGGCTTCGCGTACCATCTTCGTCCGGCAATTTTCTTGACGCTTCGGGTTCAATGGCCCTATCATTCAAACCACTAGACCCACGTGTCATTCGTGTGGATCACGGGTCGACGGGCGCGTGATTTCGCGCTTGACAACAAGGGGTAAAGGCGGCTAGATTGACGCCGCTTTTGGGGAGGCTCTTGGCGGTGCTGCGAGCCTGCCCGGGTAAGAAGGTGACTTGGGTTTGGTTTTTGTAATCAGGAGGATTCAAATGGTGAAGAAGCTGTCTTGGTTGATGGGAGCCGTGATGGTCCTGGGTGCGGCGTCCGCGATGGCGCAGACCGTTCCGCTCGTGGACCGCGCGATCACGCTGCCGGTGAACACTGGTGCCGTGGGCCTCGATCTGAGCCTGGGTCTGGACAAGAGCGCCGCGGGCAAGCGTTTCGCGGTGGCCAACGAGTACTTTGGCGATCGGTACAGCGGTCTCACGTTCGCGTACAGCATCATCGACCACCTGGAGCTCGGCCTGGGCCTGCAGATGGGCTGGATGGACAAGGACAAGTACGCCAATGACGGTTTCCACCTGTACGGCGTGGACGTCTATGGCAAGTTCAGCTTCTTCCGGCTGACGGATGTCCCCGGTGGGCGCAACATCCTCGAGACCGGCGTCGAACTGCAGATCAACATGGCCGGTCAGAACATCTCTGACAACCGCGTTGGCGTGACCCTGGGCATCCCGATCCAGTGGCACCCGATCCCCGGTATGCTGATGGTGCACGTGCGCCCGGACCTGGTCATGGGCTTTGCGAAGAAGGAACTTTGGGGCGACAAGATGCCGCAGATCGGGATCGTGTTCGACGGCGGCGTGACCTTCAATGCGACCCCCGAGCTGTTCTTCGACGTGTCCGGTGGTTTCCAGAAGTTGCTGAGCCCGGACATGGACCTGGTTCCTGCGATGGCCATCACGGCGGGCTACACGGTCATCCCGGCCATGGACCTGTTCATGAACTTCACGTTCAGCAACCTGGACCCGGCCTTCGGCGACGCGATCGATGCCAAGGGCATCACCCTCGGCGCCACCTACCGTTTCCCGTAGCGTACCCGCGGGTCCGTCCGGACCCGGACATCCCTGCCTGACATCGTCCTGGCGCCAACCGCGAATTTCACCTCGACGACATTGACTTCAACCCGGTCGTGATTACCTTTTGGTGCGGGTTGGATGCCCCGCCTCGGCGGCGGCGCGCTTGACTGTTGGAGGAGACAAGATGGAACGCATCATTGGTATCGACCTTGGAACCACGAACTCCGTAGTGGCGATCATGGAAGGCGGGGAAGCGAAGGTCATCCAGAACGAAGAAGGCGGGCGAACGACGCCATCGGTTGTGGCCTACGACGACAAGGGCGGTATCCTGGTCGGCCAGATTGCGAAGCGTCAGGCGATCACCAACCCCGAAAACACGATCTTCAGCATCAAGCGCTTCATGGGGCGTCGGTTTGCCGAGGTGGGCCAGGAGATGAAGCTGGTGCCCTATTCGGTCGGCAGTGGCGAGGGCGACGGTGCCTACGTGAACGTACGGGGCAAGCCCGTCAGTCCGCCCGAGATCTCGGCCAAGATTCTGCAGAAGCTGAAGAAGGCCGCCGAAGACTACATCGGCCAGCCGCTGACGCAGGCCGTGATCACGGTGCCCGCGTATTTCAACGACGCGCAGCGGCAGGCGACCAAGGATGCAGGCCGCATCGCGGGGTTGGACGTCAAGCGCATCATCAATGAGCCCACCGCCGCGGCCCTGGCCTACGGCATGGACAAGAAGAAGGACGAAACGATTGCGGTCTACGACTTTGGCGGCGGGACGTTCGACATCTCGATCCTCGAAGTCGGGGACAACGTGGTCGAGGTCAAGGCCACGAACGGTGACACGCATCTGGGCGGCGACAACATCGATCAGCGGCTCATCGAATATTTGATTGCGGAGTTCCGCAAGGAGTCCGGGATCGACGTGACTGCCGACAAGATGGTGTTGCAGCGCCTGAAAGACGCGGCCGAAAAGGCCAAGATCGAACTGTCCGGAATGCTCGAAACCGAGGTGAACCTGCCCTTCCTGACCGGGGATGCGCAGGGTCCGAAGCACCTGAACATGAAGATCACCCGCGCCAAGCTCGAAAGCCTCATGGGGGATCTGATCGATCGCACGATCGAGCCCTGCCGTCAGGCGCTCAAGGACGCCAAGCTGTCGGCGTCGGACATCGACGAGGTCATCCTCGTGGGTGGTTCCACCCGGATTCCGATGGTGCAGGCCGTGGTCAAGAATTTCTTCGGCAAGGAACCGAACCGCAGCGTGAACCCCGATGAGGTGGTGGCCGTGGGCGCGGCCATCCAGGGGGCGGTCCTGACCGGCGAGGTCAAGGACATGCTGCTGCTCGACGTAACGCCCTTGTCGCTCGGGATCGAAACGCTCGGGGGGGTAATGACCCGCCTGATCGAGCGCAACACCACAATTCCGACCCGCAAGACGGAAGTGTTCTCGACCGCGGCCGACAGCCAGACGAGCGTCGAGGTTCACGTGTTGCAGGGCGAACGCGAGATGGCGCGCGACAATCGGACGCTCGGGCGGTTTACGCTCGACGGGATTCCACCGGCGCCGCGCGGGATTCCGCAGGTCGAGGTGACGTTCGACATCGATGCCAACGGCATTCTGCACGTGCAGGCCAAGGACAAGGCCACGAGCCGCGAGCAGAAGATCGTGGTCACCGCGTCCTCGGGCCTGAACGAGGACCAGGTCAAGCGCATGGTCGACGAGGCGCTTCAGCACGAAGGCGAAGACAAGAAGCGGCGCGAAGAGATCGAACTGCGCAACCGACTCGACCAGATGGTCTACCAGACCGAAAAGCTGGTGCGCGAAAACAAGGACAAGATCCCTGTGGCCGAGTTGAACGCGGTCGAAGCGGCGCTCGGGACTGCGAAGGACGCGTTGTCCAAGGGTGATCAGGCTGCAATGCAGAAGGCGATGGACGACCTGACGGCCACGTCGCACCGGATGGCCGAGGCCATGTACCGGACGGCCGGGCCCACGCCCGGGGCAGGGGCAGACCAGCCGGCGGGTGGCAATGGGGATCAGGGCAGCGCCAATCCGGCGGGTGGGGCCCAGGGTGACGTGATCGACGCCGAGGTTGTGGAACAGTAGCTCGTATTGCTTACGGGGTGGCGGGCGACGGTGCAGCGGGCGCCCCGCCCGCAGGCCCCATCTTCATCAGGGACGCGAAGTCCATCTTCCAGACCCCGCCTTCACGCTGCATCGGAAGTTTCTGCTCACGGCCTTCGGACTTGATGGTGACGACGGCGGTATCCCCGGTGATCTCCTCGTTGATGACCTCGGTGGCCGCGAAGATGGGGGCCTTGCACATCTGCTTGAAGACGTCGAAGTCTGCGGCCTTGTCGGCCGGCATCATGGCCGCGGCCTGCTTCATCACTTCCTCGATCTTGACCAGGGAATCCGAGGTGATACCGGCTCGGATGGCCGTGGTATCGCAAGCCTTCATGGCCGTCATCCAATTCTCGAACGCGCCCTTGGGGGTAACGCTGCCGCCTTTGCAGGCGGCCATGATTGTCATGAACGAAACGAGCAGCATGGTCATGGCGAACCGTTTCATAAGACCTCCCGTAGGTGGAACCCCCAAAAAGGCGTCGAAGTGACGACCACCGGCGACAGGGTAGCGCACTGCAGAAGGCGGTGTCAACGAGCGGTGGGACAAGGGGCGCATGAGTGGACAGCGGCGCTGGGCGGGCGCGCGCGATAGCGCGCCTTCGGAGTGCGCAAGCTTGCTTGCGCTTTCGCGCGCCGAGGCGATCCGGGCTTTCGTCAAAGCGGTAGCAAGCTACCGCACTCCAAGAGCTCGCTTCGCTCGCGACCATGGGGGATAGGGGCGGTCAGTCGAAACGGGGGATCAGGAATCCGCAGCGATCAGTGAGCGGGAGCCGCAGCCGGAGCAGGAGCCGCAGCTGGAGCAGGAGCCGCAGCGGGAGCCGCAGCCGGAGCTGCTGCCGGAGCAGGAGCTGCTGCCGGAGCCGGAGCCGCGGCCGGAGCCGCTCCCTCGGGCGCGGGTGCGGGCGGTTCGGCTGGCTGGCCCTGGGGCGCCTGCGGCACGATCGAGGCGAAGTCGACCTTCCACACGCCACCCTCGCGCAGCATGGGGAGCTTCTCCTCGTTGTCCTCGGCCTTGATCGTGACGAACGCCTTGTCGCCGGTGACTTCTTCCTTGGTCACCTCGGCCGGATTGAAGCCCTTGCACATTTGCTCGAACATGTTGAAGTCCTTCGCTTTGTCCGGCGGGATAAGCGACATGATCTGCTTCATCATGTCTTCCATCTGCTTGAGCGAGGCGAGGCTCAGGCCCGAGGCGATGGCCAGGGTATTGCAGTCCTTCATGGCGGCCATCCAGCCCTGGAAGGCTGCGGTCGGCGAGTAGGCGCTTCCCTTGGTCAGGGAGGCGTAGTTGACCTTCCACGCGCCGGCTTCGCGCACGAGCGACAAATTCTGTTCCTTGCCGTCGACCTTGACGGTGAGCGTGGCCGCATCCCCGGCCACCTGTTCCTTCACCACCTCGACGGTGCCCAGGGTCTTGCAGATCGCCTGGAACATCTCGGCTTCGCCGGGCTTCGTCGGCAGCACGGGCGCAACGGCCTTCGTCATCGCATCGATCTGCTCAAGCGAGGCCTTGCTGAGCATGGGTTTGATGGCCGCTGCATCACACGCGGTCATGGCCTTGGCAAAGGAATCGACCGCCATCTTCGGCGACGCCCCTCCTTTGCATCCGGAGATGACGAGGGCCCCGGTTAGCACGGACACTGCGACCAGACTCATCGAACGGTTCATGGTGGACCTCCTGATGACATACTCCGGATCGGCACGATCCCTCCCGGATCGCGCAACGCAAACTACTCCCAAGAACCGTGGGTGTCAATCGGAAGAAGCTCGGTGGTCAGCGTCACGTGCGCCGCGCCACCACATCGTCGATGAGTCCATAGGCCTTGGCTTCAGCCGGCCCCAGGAAGAAGTCGCGATCCGAATCCTGGGCAATGCGCTCGCGCGGTTGCCCGGTGTGCAGGGCGAACAGGTCCGTAATCTGGTGCTTGAGAAACAGGATCTCCCGCGCCTGGATGTCCACGTCCGCGGCCTGTCCGGAAAAGGATCCGAGTGGCTGGTGCAGCAGGATCCGCGCGTGCGGCAGGGCAAAGCGCTTGCCCCGTGTCCCGGCGGCCAGCAACAAGGCGCCCATGCTGGCAGCCTGGCCCACGCAAATCGTGGAGATCGGGCATTTCATGTACTGCATGGTGTCGTAGATGGCCATCCCGGAATGCACCAAGCCCCCCGGACAGTTGATGTAAAGATACACGTCCTTGTCGGGGTCCTCGGACTCCAGGAACAGCAATTGCGCAACCACCACCGAGGCAATGTTATCGTCGATCGGCCAGCCCAAGAACACGATGCGATCCTTGAGCAGGCGCGAGAACACCGTCCACTCGCGCTCGCCGCGATGAGTCTGCTCGATGACGGTGGGAATCCACCAGTTCATGGCTTGTCCGTCTCCTGTGCCGGAGGTGGCACCTCGTCCGCAGGTGCGGTGGTCTTGGGTACGACCACGGCATAGCGGGTCAGCATGTCGATCGTCTTTTCGACCCGGAGCCGTCGGCGCAGATGATCGCCGTCTTCGCCCGACAGGCGTGCCATCAGGCGCGGAAGCGGCATTCCGGTCTCGGCGGCGATCTCGGACAGACGCGCGGCAAAGTCCTCGTCGGTGACCTGCACGTCTTCCTTGTCTGCAATCGCCCCCAGCACAATCTGCCGGGCCAGGGTCTCGCGTGCCTGGTTTTCGCTGAGGTCGCGGGGAATCCCAAGGTCGATCTTGGCGCGTTCCTCGGGCGGCAGGTTCGGCAGCAGGCGATCGCGCGTAGCGCTTTCAGCCGCATCCGCCATCCGCCCCACGGTCTCGGCGCCGACCTCGACGGGGTTGGCCTTGATGATGGCGTCGATCACCCGGTCGGTCAGCATGGTCTTCTGGTTCTCGATGCGGTTCTGCTCGAGACGGGCACGGACCTGTTCGCGCCATGTGGCCAGGCTCTCGGCCCCTGCGAACGAATGGGCGAAGTCGTCATCCAGGGCAGGCAGCACCCGGTGCAAAACCTGCCGAACGTGCACCGTGGTGCGCACCGGGCGCGGCGCGGGCTCGGCACCTTCCGCGGTCGGGGGCAAACCGTCGAGCGTGCCGGTGACGTCCTTGGATTCCCCGACCTTCAGACCCAGAATGGCCTTGCCAATCCCGGGAATCGGCGAATCCGAAATGCCCGCGGTCAGGCGCACATCCGTGTCGCGACGCAGTTCGGAGCCAGTGTCCGGGTCGCAGTGCACCAGCTCGCAGACCGTGGGGTCGTCCGGTTCGGCTACCCCGTCATCCGCCTTGGGTTCGGTCTTCGCGGCCGCATTGCGCAGGCGATCCAGGGCGGCATCCACGTCCTGATCGGTGACGGGGGGCACGTCGGGTTGTTCGACCTCCACGCCCAGATAGTCCTTGACCTCGATCACGGGCAGGGACTCGAACTCGGTCACGTAGGTCATGCCCCCCGGGGTCGTCGGATCCACCACCTTCAAGGCAGGCTCCGAGGATGGGCTCAGCGATTTTTCTTTCAGGGCCTCTTTGAACGTCTCGCCCAGGACATGTTCCTGCAGTTCGGCCTCGAAGGCGGGACCGATCTGACGGATGACCAGTTCGGTCGGAACATGACCCGGCCGGAAGCCGCGCACCGAGACATGGTGAGAATAGGCCCTGGCGAGCCGGATCTTCTCTTTCTCCATCCTCTCGGGTTCCACGTTTACGGTCATGCGCACCTTGAGGTTTCCCAGGTCCTCGACGTCGATCTTCATGCTGCTCTCCTTTTGCCCGCCCGGGCGCCCGCCCGGGTCGTGTCGCGGCAGGCGACTTTACCAGCGTTTCGGGCGGTCCGCAATGCGGTATGATCCGGCAGTCGCTGCTTTCGGAGGGATAAGGAAGCGTGGGCACGGCGAGAAACATCTTCGGGTACGCGTGGGTCATCCTCAACACCATTCCGGTCGCCCTGCTGTGCGCCTTGTTCGGGGCGATCCGGTGGTACTGGCCGATCGACCCGCTGATCCGCTATTGGTCGGGGTCGTTGTTGTTCGTGTTCGGGGTTCGCTGCAAGGCCCACGGGACCGAGCACGCGCCGCAGGCGGGCAGTTGCGTGATCCTGTCCACCCATCGCAGCAACCTGGATGCACCATGCCTGATCACGCACATGCCCCTGGCCTTCAGTTTCGTGATCAAGCGCGTCCTGATGCGCATCCCGATCTTTGGCTGGGGTGTCCACGGTGCGCGCTACGTGTCGATCGAGCGGACCAACCGGGTTGATGCCCTGTCGGGGCTGGCCAGGGCGTGCGACTTGCTGCGAAAAGGCCGCAGCATCCTGTTGTTCCCCGAGGGCACCCGGTCGCCCGATGACCACATGCTGCCTCTCAAGAAAGGCGGGATCGTGCTGGCCATCCAGGCCCAGGTGCCCATCCTGCCCGTGGCCGTCGGTGGCACGCGGGCACTCATGCCCAAGGGTCGATGGCACATCGACCGCGGACGCACCGCGTTGCGCATCGGGCAACCCATTCCCACCGCGGGTCTGACTTACGAAGATCGGGACCGTCTGAATGCCCGGGTGTCCGAGGTGTTGACCGGGTTGTATGACGAGGTGCGGCAGGACCTTCAGAAGTAGTATGTGAATCCCGCGTTGCCGATCAGGCTTCCGTTCCCGATCCCCACACCGATGCCCTTGGTGCTCGCGCTGCTGGTCACGCCCGAGGTGGAGTCGTCGACGTCGAGCGAACGGCCCTTGGCCGGCACGATCACGAGCAGAATGCCCGTTCCCGCATGGATCGAGAAGTGGTCCGTGAAAAAGAACTCGGCCACCAGAGGCAGTTCCATGTTGAACTGGAACGACCCGTCGGACCCGTTCATGGCGCCTGCGTTTCGGAACCCGAAGTTGGCGCGCAGTCCGACGCCGAGGTTGGCCTGCTCGGACCGGGCGAAGTTGTAGATACCCCCGATGGCCGCGGCGAATCCCATGCGGTCATCGCCGGGGTCCGGCTTGAAATAGTCGAACCCGAAGGTGGTCCAGATCGCCACGTCGCCCAGGTAGTATTTGAGATTCAGCCCGGACACGCCGCCGAGGCTCTGGTCGTAACCAACTCCGAACTTGCCGTTCATATCCTTGGCCAGGGCAGTGCCGGCCGTGAGAATGGCCAGACAGAGGGTCGGTGCAAGAATTCGTGCGGTCATGGGGGCCTCCGAGCAAGGGTATGTTGCGCCACCAAGGGCGGCCGGTCGCCTGAGTATCCGAAGGGTTGATCCCGCTTGTCAAGCGGTCGGACATGGGGGTTGACATGCGCCGTTCGGGCCCTACTATTTACCGGCGATGAGCGGGCGCGATTACTACGCCATCCTCGGGGTCGCCCGAGGGGCGGACAAGGATGCGATCAAGAAGGCGTACCGGCGTCTTGCTGTGCAATACCACCCGGACCGCAACCCCGGCGACCACGAGGCCGAGGAAAAGTTCAAAGAAGTGGCTCAGGCCTACGATGTCCTTTCGGATGACGAGAAACGGGGGATCTACGATCGCTTCGGCGAGGATGGGCTCAAGGGCCGCGGCTACGACTTCCGTGCCGACGATATCTTCTCGCACTTCATGGACATGTTCGGCAGCGCGTTCGGCGACATGTTCGGGGGCGGGGGGGGGCGTTCGTCGCGCCGATCCCGCCGAGGCCAGGACCACGAAGTGGCGGTTTCGCTGACCCTGCGCGAGGCCGCCACCGGCGTGGAACGCGAATTGACGCTGCGGCACCCGGAGCGATGCGGGACCTGCCAGGGACAAGGCAATGCGCCCGGGACCGTTCCCGAAACCTGCAGCGTGTGTCACGGTCAGGGGCAGGTGGCGCATCGTCAAGGCCTGTTTACGATCGCGACCGCCTGCCCGAAGTGTCATGGCAGCGGGCATGTGATTGCCACCCCCTGCCAGGACTGCCACGGGCGCGGCACGGTCACGGCCACCCGCAAGGTCAGCGTGAAGATCCCGCCTGGAGTCGATTCCGGAAACACCCTGCGGGTGTCGGGCGCGGGCGGCAACGGGGACGCGGGCGAGGCCGCCGGGGATCTATACGTGCGCCTTGACGTCCACGAGGATCCGGTGCTCAAGCGCGAGGGGGACGACCTTCTGATCGAGGACGTGCCGCTGCGCGTGTCCGACGCCGTGCTGGGCACGCAGATCGAGGTCGAGGGGCTGTTTGGGCCGGTGAAGGTCGTGATCCCTGCCGGAACGCCGTCCGGACAGACCCTGCAGGTGCGTGGTGAAGGCATGCCCCGGCTGAACCGCCGCGATCGGGGCGATCTGTGGGTTCGGGTCCAGGTGGTGATCCCAAAGAAGCCGTCGAGGAAGGAGCGCAAGCTCTACGAGGAGTTGCGCGATCTCCAGGAGGACTGATGATCGAGGGCCTCCGGCTGATCAGACCCTTGCAATTCGGTCCGGTCTCGGAGGTCTGGCAGGCCACGCTTGGGCATCGACCGGTGATCGCGAAGCGCTATCCGACCGTTCGAATCGACGGTCCCTGGCCGCCGCCTCCGGATGCGCGAATCCTGACCGCGATTGCCCATCGTCACATTGTCCGGTTGCTGGCGAGCGGCACGGATACGGATCAAGCACTTGTTCACGTGTTCGAGGCCCTGGATGGGGAAACCTTGGCGGCATGCATGGGTCGCCCCAGTGCATGCGGCCCGGATCTGGCCATTCGTGTGCTGCTCGATGCGGGGTCTGCCCTGCGCTGGCTGCACTTGCGCAATCCACTTGCCCCCCGCCTGCACGGTGACCTCTCGCCGGCCAACGTGTTCGTGTGCGCCAGCGGGCGCGTCAAGCTGCTCGACGTGAGCGGACAAGCCCCTGGACAGGGGGAGGCGGCCGAGGGGTGGGTTTGCGGCACGGCGGGCTTCGTGTCCCCGGACCGGGCACGTGGCGCGTCCCTGAGGCCCTGTGACGAGGTCTATGCCTTGGGACGGGTGCTCGAGGCGATCGCAACGGCGGATGTGGCACCCTGGTTCCAGATGCTGATCGCGGCCATGACCGCGGTGGATGCCGAGGCACGTCCCTCGATCGACGATGTCATGACGTTCGCCCGTGCGCGGGCCCGCCTGCATCCGAGAGCTGCGACCCGTACACCAGGCGACGAATCACTTCCCACCGCTGGCGATCCTTGTAGCTCTCGTGGCTGGAGTCGCCCTGCTGGTTCTCGACGTCCGTTTGTTCGTCGAACATCTGGAACTCCACGACGTAAAACACCAGGAACCCCAAGTTAGACAGTCCCGGGTCGTCCGGGTCGATGAGATCGTCCACGCGCAATGGCAGATCCACCACGAAGCTGATCATTCGGTAGTTGGCCGCAGAGAAGCGGTTCTCTTCCTCCATGCTGACGTCTTCGAGTTGCAACCGGCTGAGGGTGTGTTCGAGTCGACTGTTCACGGCCGGGGACAGGTGCTGCAAGACGTCGTGGATCTTCAGGATCTCGTTGCGCGACTGCCCGGGTACCACGTAGTTGAACGGCAACAGCTCGTTCTTGAGGAACGTCAGCACAGGCACCAGATCCAGCGGCGTGCGTGTGATGATCCGAAATCGCAGCAGGTCATAGACCTGGGTTGCAACGGTGGTCTTCTTGGCCAGCAGCTTCGTAATCAGGCTGTCCCGGGACTTTCGGCTCGACACGAACGACACGATGGGGGCCCCGGCCTTCTGCAAACGCTGAACCGTGCGGGTCACCGCATCCTCGGCGCGCCGCAGCAGTACGTCCTCACTGACCGACAGGTGGGTCTTGAGTTCCCCGGCATCCACGTGGTTCAGGATCTGCATGACCTTGAGCAGGATGCACGCCAGATTCTGGAACTCGGATTTTCCCGAGGCCAGCACAAAGAGGTCTTCGACGTGCTCGGGCTCCGCGAGTTGGGGAGGGAAGTGATAGCGAAAGTTGCGTTCGAGGTACCGAACCGACTTGGACAACAGATGGCGCAGCCGCAGTTGGTCGTGTGGCGAGTCCGGGTCGTGGCAGTTGACGCGCAGGAATTGCTGCACGGCCTCCGGGGTGGGCAGATTCAGACGATGCCAGTCGATGATCGAGCCGCCCTGCAGGATCAGCCGGAGGGACTCGATATCCGGCAGAGTGACCCCTTCGAGGGACAACAGCTTGTGCAAACTGGTATCGACGGTCATCGGGAACTCCCTGCGCCGGATTGTATGCGCCGCGGCGCGGCTTTACAAGCGGAGAACCCGATGCTATAAAGGTTGGATGAGCGCTCGTCAGCATGGGAACCGCTTGCCATGGAACTGAGACAGGAACTCAGCACCCGACTTCTGCAGAAGATGGTGCTGACTCCCCAGCTCCAGCAGGCCATTCGTCTCCTCCAGCTCTCGCGGCAGGAACTGGTCGAAGAGATCAACACCCAGATGGAGTCCAACCCGACCCTCGAAGAAGAGTCGGATGATTCGGGCACGATCACTTATGAGGAGGCCACGCGGGACGTCCCATTGCTCGAGTCGCCGCCCGTGGTCCCAAGCGACGACGGGTCGGAAGGGGATTCGGGCAGGGAGGCGCCCAACCGGCAGGAACGCGCTGAACGCGAAGACTGGGAAAAATACGTCGACGACTACAACCGGTTCACGACCGGACCGTCGATCCAGGTGGGCAACGAAGACTTCCCCTCGGTGGAATCCACCGTCAGTCCGCGCACCACGCTCGGGGAACATCTGATGTGGCAGCTCAACCTGTCCGAGCTGACCGGACCGGCGCGCAACGTCGGGATCCTGGTGATCGGCAATCTGAACGAGGACGGGTATCTCGTTGACATGACCATCCAGGAACTCGCGGCCCAGGCCCAGACCACCGAGGCAGTGGCCGTCGCCAGCCTGACCCGCATCCAGACGTTCGATCCCGTGGGTGTTGCGGCCCGTAACTTGGCGGAATGCTTGTCGATCCAGGCGCGGGTGCACCACGCCGACGATCCTCGGCTCCAGATTCTCGTGGAACGCTATCTGCCGGAACTCGAGCGGCGCAACTACGCGACGATTGCGCGTGGACTCAAGTGCTCGATGTCCGAGGTCGCGGCCCTGGTCGAGACCGTGCTTCTGATGGAACCGCGTCCGGGGCGTGCCTTTGCAAGCAGCGAAGTGGTTTACGTACAACCCGACGTTTACGTCTACAAGGTCGGCGACGAGTACGTGGTGACGCTCAACGAGGACGGCCTTCCCCGCCTGCGAATCAGTCCGTACTACGAAGAAACCCTGCGCAACAAGGGTGGGGGTCAGGCCCGCGATTTCATCAAAGAGAAGCTGCGTTCCGCGGAATGGCTGATCCGGTCCATTCACCAGCGCAACAATACCATCCGCCGGGTGACCGAGAGCATCGTTCGCTTCCAGAGGGACTTTTTGGAAAAGGGCGTTGCTGCCTTGCGCCCCCTGGTATTACGTGAGGTGGCTGATGACATCGGGATGCACGAATCCACGGTGAGCCGGGTGACCACCAGCAAATACGTGCATACGCCAAGGGGGATCTTCGAACTCAAGTATTTCTTCAACAGCCGGATCGGGAGTTTTTCGGGCGAGGACCAGTCATCCGAAAGCGTCAAGGCACGCATCAAGCTGCTGATCGACGCCGAAGACGCCAACCGCCCGCTGTCCGACCAGGAGATCGTGACCCTGCTGCGAAAGGAAAACATCGACATTGCACGTCGAACCGTGGCAAAGTATCGACAGGGTCTGGGGGTGTTGACTTCCGCGCGACGCAAATCCATTTTGTGAAGCGCGAGGCACCACGATTGTTGGAGGGAAAACATGCAGACGACATTCACGTTCCGTCAGTTCGAAGCAAACGACGAGTTGAAGACGCTGATCGTAAGCAAGATCGAAAAGAGGCTCGGGAAGTTGGCGGATACGGATGACGCGGAGTGCCGGGTCACGCTGTCGATGGAAAAGGCGTGGACCACGGTGGACCTGAGCGTCACGGCCTTCGGGGAAGTGTTCAAGTGCGCCGAGAAGACCCTTTCGGATTTGCATCCCACGATCGATCTGGTCTTGGATAAGGTCGAGCGCCAGTTGCTCAAGCGCAAGGAGATGATCCAGGATCGCCGTACGCGTCGGGCCTGATCATCAAACCATCCAAGGGACGCGATCACGCAGTTATGACCAACGGAGTTCAAAGCCCCAACCGCGTCCACATCGTGATTGTGACGGGCCTGTCCGGGTCCGGAAAGTCGACGGCCATCCGGGCGCTCGAAGACATCGGCTTCTTCTGCATCGACAATCTCCCGATCGTCATCCTCGAGAAGTTGCTGATCATCATCGACGACAATCACGAGATGCACCGCATCGCGCTCGGTATCGACGCGCGCGAGCGACGCTTTCTGTCCTCGTTCGGCGAGACGCTGGATCTCATCGAGCGGATGGGGCATCCGGTGGACGTGCTGTTCCTCGATGCCTCGGACGAGGTGATCATCAACCGCTTCTCCGAGACCCGGCGCCGCCATCCCCTCGAAGGCGAATCCGGCTCGGTAACCGAGGCCATCGCCAGGGAACGTGCCATGCTGGGCGTGCTGCGCGAGCGGGCGCGGTGGGTGATCGACTCGTCGAGTCTGAACGTGCATCAGCTCAAGAGCATGGTTCAGCGAGCCTACGATCCGCACAAGACCGTGTCGATGAACGTCACGGCCCTGTCGTTCGGCTACCGTCTGGGGGTGCCTCGCGAGGCGGACTACGTGTTCGACTGCCGGTTGTTGTCCAACCCCTATTTCGAGCCCGAACTGCGCCGGCTGAGCGGACAGGATACGGCGGTCAAGGACTTCCTGGCCGCGCGGCCCGAATGGACGGGATTCGTGTCGCGGCTGGCGGACCTCATCCGCTTTGCGCTGCCCCTGCACGAGGCTGAGGGTAAGCCGCTGTTGACCCTGGCCTTCGGGTGTACCGGGGGCAGACATCGATCCGTGGCCGTGGCCGAGGCGGTCGCGGAGCTGTTGCGACAGGAGGAGCACGCAGTGCGCGTGGTCCATCGCGATATTGGGCCCAAGGAGAGCTGAAAAGGAGCCATCATGGCAAGGAAGAAGTTGACGGTCGATGACGAGGCCCAGAACCTGGTAGAGGAGGCCCGCGAGGACCTCGTGGATGCCGAGGACCTGATCCGGCGGGGCGGATCTGCCATGGCCATGTACCATGCTGCGCAGTCGGCCCAGAAGTTTCTGTCCGCGCTCGGACACGCGACCGGGCACGAGATGATGTTGACCTGGGACCTGTCCCGGGCCTTCGACACGGTCAAGGGGGAAAAGGGCCTCGATGACATCATTGATGACGTGGCGGTTCTGGCCGAATCTTCGACACCGAAAAAGGCGGGCGCTACGCGTGAAGCGAGTCTCGTCGCCATGCGTTCGGCCCGACGGGTCGAACGCGCCGTGTGTTTGTTGCTGGGGATCGAGGCCCCCCCCGAGGTCGTGGAACCGCCCGCCCCGGTCGTCGCGCCTGCGGTCGTCGCGCCTGCGGCCGACGCGCCCATGGCCGAAGCCCCGGAAGCCGGCACCATTGACCAATCGAACCGCTCAGGCGCGGTCGGGCGAGGCAGGGACCTTCCCGAGGGCCGTTCCCATCGGGACCGCGAGACCTCGTACGTCAAGACCTTCCTGATCTGCCGGCATTGCGGGGTGCGGCTGCCCAGGACCCGCCAGACGGCCCGCGGCGTGGTACCATGCCCCCATTGCAGCAGGCCCATGACCCTCGCACAATAACCGTGCCGGTTTTTTGACCTGCCGCCGGATGGCTCATAGAATCGAACCCAGGGTCGGTCAACGAGGAATGCCATGATGTCTTCGATTTCCGAGGCGCTGCGTCGCTTCAGTGCGCCGGTCGAAGAAACCGCGGCGCATCCGCGGGCCAGGGTGCTGGCCGTTTGTGCGCAGAAGGGCGGGGTCGGAAAGACCACCACGAGCGTTAATCTTGGCGCAGCGCTCGCCCGTTTCCACGGACTGCGCACCTTGATCGTGGACCTCGATGGGCAAGGCCACGTGGGGGCGGCCCTGCAGGCCCAGGTCGATGACCCCGGGGGCCCGTCGCTGTCTGACATTCTGCTCGGTCGAGGGCGGGATTTGTCCGAGATCGCGCATCCTACCCGGGTGCCTGATCTGTTCGTCACGCCTTCGGACAAGGGCCTTGCCGCGACCGAGGGCATCATGGCAGGCCGCATCGGCAAGGAAATGCTGCTGCGCAGTGTGCTCAAGGGGGTCCGCGAGGGTTTCGACGTGGTGCTGCTCGACTGCCCCCCGAACCTGGGCAATCTGACCTTGAACGCACTGACCGCAGCCGATGCCTGCCTGGTGCCCTGCGACATGAGCGTCCTGGCCATGTCAGGGGTCGGGGACTTGATGACCGTGATCGAAACGGTGCGCGAGCGTTTGGGGTGCCGGGTCCGTGTGCTGGGCGTGCTGCCCACGCGGGTGGATCGCCGCAACGTCCGTGTGACCGAGTTCGTGATGGAGGGGCTGCGCGAGGGTTATGGGCCCCTGGTTTGCAACACCCCCATCCCGGTGAGCAGTGCCTTGGCGCGGGCCCAGGTCGAGGGCGTCACCGTCTTCGACTACGATTCTGCATCCTCGGGTGCCCGGGCCTACGAGGACCTGTCGGCTGAGGTGCTGATGCGACTGGACGCGGCGGACTGAAACATGCTCAAGGAATCCCGCAGGCAGCAGATCCTCGATGCCGCGAAATCGGTGTTTGCCGAGCGGGGCTATCACGCGGCCAACATTTCGCACATCATTGCGGCATGCGACATCGCCCGTGGCACGTTCTATCTGTATTTCAAGAGCAAGCGCGAGATCTTCGAAACCCTGCTCACGGATTTCGTAACCGTGGTGCAGGATCGCGTCCAGCGCGTGGACGAGACCGTGGGTCAGGAAGGGATTGCCCGGCAGTTGCGCGACAACGTGACCGGCGTGCTCGACGCCTTTGCATCGAATCCGGAACTGACTCAGATCGTACTCAACGAGGCCGTGGGGCTCGACAAGGGCTTCGACGAAAAGCTCGATGCCTTCTATGGCGAACTGATCGCGCTGATCACCCAGTCGCTCACCCTGGGTCTCGAAATCGGGCTGCTGCGCCCGCTGGACCCCCACATCATTGCGGTATCCATCCTCGGTTCGATCAAGGAGGTCATCCAGCGGGTGCTCAAGACCCGGTTCGATCTGGACCTCGATCACGTGGTCGACGAGGTTCTTGCCTACAACATGAGGGCGCTGCTGGTTCCGGAGATGCTGGCCGGCTGGCCGTCACGGTAGACAGAGATCGAGTTCCAGGCCATCGGTGCTCAAACCCGACCGACAGTCGAACAGTTCGTTGCGGCAGGTGGTTGTGCACAGCGCTGCGCAGTAGTTCATACCGTTATCGTTGATGCAGGCCGCGTCCTGATCGCAGTCGGTGCTGTCCGTGCAGCCGTAAGTCGCGCAGTATCCACCGTATTCCTGGAACAGGCAGATCCGGTCGCCCGCGCATTTGAGGAAGGTCGAACACGTGGCACCCGAGAGTTTGTTTTCGTATTCGCCACAGAAGCGTCCCAGCGGAAAGTTCTTGCACGTGTAGGACGTGCGACAATCCTCGTCACCGTCGCAGGGCAGGATGCAGTGGTTGTCGATGCACGAGGCCCCGGAAGTGCAATTCGCGGTCGACTGACAGGTCTCGGACACGCAAGCCCCGGACGTGGTGTTGCAGTATTGGCCCCGTGGACAGGACATGGGGGTGCAGGCCGGACCTGCGGATTCGACCAGGATTTCGATCCCATAGGTGGCCGTTCCAGTGCCGAGCACACGGAGGTAGTACGTTCCTGCCACGGCCTCCTCGACCACCACGAGCGACGATGCCGTGGCCGGACCTGCGGTGTCGATCACGGTCGCTCGGTCCGGCCCCAGCAGTTCCAGCCCGACCGCGCCCGACGACGGCGTCGCCGAGGCCAGCAGGCTGTCGCCCGCCCTCAAGGTCACGGCGAAGAAATCCGCGTCGGCCGGGCACAGGACCAGATCGGCCAATGCCGGTTCGGTTCCCAGGATGGCCTTTGCGGCATCCACGGTATCGTTGTCTTCGAGGGAGTCATCCTGGCATACCGGCGGGGTCGTGGTGATCGACAGGTTCATGCTGTAGGGGTTCGAATAGGTGGCGTCGGCCACGCCGTAGACCGCCAGGACGTAGGTGCGTGTCTCGTCGGCCGTGAATTCGAAGCGTTCCTGGCCGGACGTCGTGTTGCTGAAAGCCACGACCCCGCTTTCGTTGCCATCGTAGGACAGATCGCAGTCGATGTCCCCCTGGTCGTGCACGAAGGACAGAACCACGGTCACGGTCTCGCCCAGGTTCATGGGCACCAGGAACCAGTCGGAGTCCACCGGGGACCCGGCCGAGTCGCAGATCGACAGGTTGTAGGTGCCTGGCGCCAGCGTCGGCGCCTGATCGGGTGCGTTGTTGGGCTCGAACTGGTCATCCGAGCAGGTGATGGTGCCTCCGCCCTTGGCCACGGTCACGTCCACGGTTGCGTAGCTGGTGAACAGCCCGTCCGAGGCGCTGAACACGATCGCGTAAGCCCGGCCGGCATCGGCATCGAGGGGGGTCCACACGAACAGCGCGGAACCCGAATCGAACACCGCGTTCTGCGGCATGCCACCCGTGACTGCGAACGACACTGCGTCGCCCTCCGGGTCCGATGCTGACAAGGTGAATCGCAGTTCGGTGCCGACCGTCGCGGTTTGTGCCCCGATCGCGTCGATGACGGGGGGGGAACCCACGCTGCCCACCAGGAACTGCACCTCCATCGTGTCGTCGAACACCGTGTCCGATACCGAGAACGTGACCTTGACCACGCTGTTGTCATGGGCCGCGGCCGGGGTCCAGGTGAACTCGCCGGTCGAGGGGTTGATGGCCGCACCGTCCGGACGCGAGCCCAGGATGCCGAACGTCAATGGGTCGCCGTCCGGGTCCAGGGCCTCGAGTTGCAGGCGCAGCGCGGTTCCAACCGTGGCCTTCTGGTCGGATAACGGTTGGAATGCCGGCGGATGACCGACCTTTTCGGCCACCACCTTCAGTTCCACGGTCTCGCGGTCCAGCGACGTCCCGTCCGAGACTACGAACGTGAGGTACACGATCGTGCCGGCCTGCAGCGGCACCCAGGTGAACACGTTGTTGACCTTGTCGAACGAAGCGCCATCCGGGATGTCCCCATACACCGAGAAGGTCAGCGGGTCGTTGGCGGCATCCGTGGCCGTGAGCACGATCGTCAACTTCTCGCCGACCGCGATCACCCGATCCCCGATCTTGCCCAGCACCGGGGGATGGGTGTTTTCGGTCGCCTCGGGCGAGGCCACGTCCTTGATGTCGACCACGTAGGGGATGTCTTGCAGCACCACGGCATCCCCGTTCGTGTCATTTCCCCCCCCGCCGCCGCAGGCGGCCAGGAATGCGACCAGCATCAGCGAAAACGCAAACAATGAGCGTTGGTTGATCATGCCTTCTTCTCCTGGATGGCGGGGGTTCCAAAGATCCGGACCTGGCGGTTGTCCCCGCGAACGGGGATCTGACCAAGGTCCATGAGGGGCATGTCCTGGCCCAAGGCCTTGCGGGTGTTCTCGTCGATCACGA
Source organism: uncultured Myxococcales bacterium (assembly GCA_964424165.1). GTDB lineage: Bacteria > Myxococcota_A > UBA9042 > DTJE01 > DTJE01 > CAYRIB01. The sequence continues at coordinate 22,270 of CAYRIB010000024.1, forward strand.
CCTGTCCGGGCAGGGCAATGTGAGCCAGTCGGATCGCCACGTCCACCGCCGAACCCCGGACACCATGGTCCATCTGAGAGGCCCGAATGGCATGCGCCGGGACCTGATCGGTCGCGATGCCCACGCGGACCTCGATCGGCAGACGAATGGCGGTGCGGAAGCGCGCAGCCCTGCGGACCAGGTCCTGGGCGCACACAAAGGCTTCCTGGGCACCGTCCATGCCCGACGGATACATCCCGAACACGATGCGGACCTCGTGGCCCGAATCGAAGAGCACCGTTCCTCCCCGCGCCATGGTGTGGGTCTGGAAGGCCTCGACCTCGGGCAGGAACATCGTTCGGGGCGACAGGGGCATCCCTTCGTCCCCTCCGTAGTCGAATTCGATGTGGATCAACGTGATGACAGGGCTCTTCTGGGTGCTGGGGCGTGCCTCGCGAGCCACGGTCCAGGGCACTGCTGCGCGGGGTCCCAGAAGTCCCTGTGCGGGCTCCGGCTCCTCGATCAACTCGGCCACGTTATCGCCCGGCCTGACGGCTTCCTTGGCCTCGGCCCCGGCCCTGCCTGCCCACGGCTCGAGGCGGAAGGGTTCCATGCTGCGCAACGGGGCAATCGCGTCCTGGAACATGGCGACGTTCACGGCGTCGACGTTGCCCGAACTGACCTGAAGGGTGGTCTCGCGCAGGTGTTCGAGCAGGTCCTGGGCGGTCGCGGGACGCTGATCGGGAATCTTGGCCAGCAGGGACATCAGCAAACGGTCGAGGCCCTGCCGGATCCCTGGAGGCACCGACAGGGCAGGCAGGGACCGCGGGGCCTGCGACAAGTGCATGCGCATGACCTCGCCCGGGCTGTCCCCCACGAACGGGGGACTGCCGGCCAGCATCTCGAACAGCAGCAGACCCAGGGAGTACAGGTCACTGCGACCGTCAACCACATCACCGCGGACCTGTTCGGGGCTCATGTACTCGGGGGTTCCGAGGACCGTTCCGGTATGGAGCCCCCCACGGGCACCGGCCTCGAACACCGAGGCCACACCGAAATCGAGGATCTTGATGAGGTTACCGGACTCGCGGTCCACTACCAGAAAGACGTTTTCGGGCTTGAGGTCACGATGCACGATACCGCGCTGGTGGGCATGGGCCAGGGCCGCTGCGGTCTCTTGCGCAATCAGCAAGGCCTCGCCCACGCTCAGGCGTCGGCGGGCCCGCAGCAAATCCGCCAGGGTCAGGCCCGGCAGATACTCCATGGCCAGGAACAGAAAGCCTTCCTGCGATACCCCGAAGTCGTGCAGTCGCACGATGCCCGGGTGATCCAGTGCCGATGCCGCGCGCGCCTCGATGAAGAAGCGCCGCACTGCGTTTTCGCGGGCCGCCAGGTCCGGCCGCAAGACCTTCAGGGCGATCTCTCGATGCAGCCCGATGTCCTGGCAACGATAAATGGTCCCCATGCCACCGGCGTTCACCGGGGCCAGGATCATGTAGCGTCCGTTGATCACGGTGGCCACGTCGGGCAGTTCGGTGGGCATGTCTTTGAGTATCGTGCCATCGAGCGGACAGAACTCGTGGTGCTGCGCGTAGGTGCGATGACAGGTGGTGCAGAATTGCGAAGTCACGAACACGCCCCATGCCTTCTGGCGACAAATAGTTTAGGATTCTCAAGGGGAATTGTCCAATGATGGCGGGCCGGTCGAGGCATGACATGGGCGACCTCGTCCACAAACCGGAGCGATGGGTTCGTTTGACCGCGTTGATCTGGCTGCTGATCCTGGGCATCGCATCGATGGTGTTGGTCACGTTCCCCGGTTTCGAGGTCGTATCCCTCTATTTTTCGCTCGCGATCGGACTTTTGGTTGCGCTGGCGTGCGGTTGGTTTTCGGCCCTATCGCTTTGTGAGGCTCGTCGCGCGGGCCGGGGACGCCTGGCAGGATGGCAACGGGCCGCAGGTTTTTCGTTGATCGCAGCGGTCCTGCCCCTGCTGATCGTGCTGGTCAGTGGCCTGATCCACGGCCCCTGCGACACCCTTGCTGGGTTGGCCTTCTATGGCATGGGCCCGGTTGTGTCGGCCATTTGTGGGATGGCGTTCGGCGGACTTTTCGGGGTGTTGCTGCCTCGCGCCGGGTTTGCGATTGGGGCCTTCGTGCTGGTGGTGCTGGGATCTCTTCTGACGGGCCTGCGCACGCTTTATCAAGAACCGGCCGTCTTCGCCTATGACTTGTTCGTGGGCTACTTCCCGGGGCCGATTTACGATGACCTGATCACGATCGGGCCGGCCTATGGTTGGTTCAGGGTGTGGAGTCTTCTGATCGCGTGCACGGCCGTGATGCTCCAATGGGTCCTGATCGATGGGCGCGGTCGCTTCAATCCGACACGGCGCCTGCTTCCCTGGGCTGGCCTGGCAATAGGCGCCATGGCCGCTTCCCTGCTGTGGGGTCTTGGGGGAGCCTTGGGATTCAGGGGGGACCGAACCGAGGTGGAGCGCGCCTTGCCGCACCAGATGTCGGACGTCTGGTGCGAATTGCACTACGGGCCGGCCATGCCCCCAGAAGACGCCGCTCGCATCCTGTCCGATTGTGGGTTTCGGCATCGTGCGGCGGCCGCGTTCTTCGATGTCCCTGCGACCCCTCCGATCCACCTCTACGTCTACGACGATTCGGACCAGAAGGCCCGCCTGATGGGTGCCCGGGGCGTGGCCGTGACCAAGCCGTGGCTGCAGGAAATCCACCTCGACGGTCTGGTCCCGGGCGATTTGCTGCTTTCACACGAGGTCGCGCACGTGGTCGCCGGGCGGCTGGCATCGAATTTTTTGGCCATGCCCTTGCACGCGGGGCTGATTGTGGACGTGGGAAGACTCGAGGGCTTGGCCGTGGCCGCGGCCTTCGCTGCCGACGGTCCGTCGCCCCACGAGTGGGCAGCGGCGATGCGACGGGCGGGAATCGACACGGACGTGTCGGCTCTGATGGGGGGAATGGGCTTCTGGTCACAGCAGCCGCGACGGGCCTACACCGTGGCCGGGTCGTTCGTCCGCTGGTTGGCCGATGAGTATGGTCCACAGGTCTTGCAGGAGGTGGCGCGAGGAGGCGATCTGGCGCAGGCCACCATGACTTCGTTGCCAGCGCTAATGGCGGCTTGGCACGCGTTTCTGGATGGTTCGGACGTGCCGATGGACTCGGAATTGGTTGCCCTGGCACAGGGGCGCTTTGCGGGCCCAGGGGTGCTCGGCCGACGCTGTCCCATCGACCGTGCGAGGCGCCTTCGCCATGCGTGGGAGGCCTCGCAGCGCGGTGCCTGGCACGAAGCAGGGACATGCCTCGATGCCGCGCTCGACGTGTCGCCCGAGGATCGCCAGGTGGCGAGGCGTCTGCTGCTCGTTCAATCCCTGCAGGGCGACCGCGCTGCTGTCCTGGCATTTACGAAACGACTGCAAGACGCCACGCCCCCCCCTGCGCAGGCCGACTGGGTCGCGGCCGCTGACGCGTGGGTCCTGCTCGAAGGCCCCGACGAAGCCCCGCCCGAGATCGCCCGAGCATTGCTCGAACGCGCTGCCGTCAGTTCCGGGGCCACTGCGGGCAATCGCGCGGTGCGAATTCGCCTGGATGTGATGCATCAGGCACCCGGATCGGCCCACGCGGTTGCAAGCTTCCTGTCGGGTGTGGGCACGGAAGACCTGACGAGCCTCATGGTGTGGTCGGCGCGAAGACCGGATGTGGGCGTGATCCACTACCTGCTCGGTCGCAATCTGGTCGCGGCCGGGCGCTTCGACGAGGCCGTGGTTCCGCTGGGCATGGCCTGGATCCTAGAAGGACATCGTTCGGACCTGGGACCCGAAATTGCGCGGGATCTGGGGAAGGCCGCTGGGTGGGTAGGTGACGAGACCCTGGCCAGGCGATTCTTGTCGCTGGCCCTCGACCGCCTCCCCTACGAGGGGGAACGCCTGGTGATCGAGGAGTACCTCGATCGCCTGAGGATCGGGCGCTGAAGGAGAACGTCATGGACCTGATGCTGTCGCGCTATCGCCGTCACATGGCCCTGGCCGGGTTCGAGGAAGAGGGGCAACGCCGCCTGCTCAAATCGAACGTGGTGATCATGGGGTGCGGGGGATTGGGGTCGTTCGCGGCCCTGCTTCTGGCCAGGGCCGGGGTGGGGCATCTGACGCTTGTAGACCGGGACCGGGTCGAACGGCACAATCTGCATCGCCAGGTGCTCTATGAAGATGCGGATTGCGGGCGCTTGAAGGTCGAGGCCGCGCGCGAGAAACTGCTGCGCGCCAACCCCGAGGTCCGTGTGGATGCGGTCATGGCCGATGTGTCGGAAGACAACGTCGAGGCCCTGGTCGAAGGCGCGGACCTGGTGATGGACGGGGCCGACAACTTCGAGATGCGCCTGCTGTTCAATGCCATGTGCGTCAAGCACGACATTGTCTGGGTCCACGGGGCCATCGTCGGTGCCTATGGCCTGCAGATGACCGTGATCCCCGGCGAAACGGCCTGTCTGGCCTGTCTGCTTCCCGACCTTCCCGAGCCCGGGGCGGTGCCGACCGCCGAGACCGCGGGCACCCTTTCGAGCGCCGTGGCCGTGGTTGCGGCCTATCAGGTGACCGAGGCCATCAAGGTCCTCACCGGCAATCTGCATCGGGTGCGTCGGACCCTGATGTCGTTCGACCTGTGGGAGAACACCCGCGCCGAAGTGACGGTGCAGCGCCGGGTGCTCGGGGACCCTTGTCCGGTGTGCGTCGGTCGGGTCTTCACGGATATTCTGCAGGCGCGTTCCTAGGCGGATTCGGCCTTGCGTTTGTCCTGACTGTAGTACCCGTGCTTCTTGCCGTAGTAGTAGCCGTATCCACCGTAGCCGCCGTAGCCGCCATACCCATAGCCGTAACCGTAGCCTCGGCGATGGATGTCCACGTCGTTGAGCACGAGGCCGAGCACGTTGGCCCCGATGGCCTGCAGTTCGCGGCGCACCTGGTGCAGGGATTCGACGGTGGTACGCCCGATCTTGACCACCAGGATCATGCCGTCCATCAGGTCGCACAGGATCCGTGGATCCGACACGGGGATGATGGGGGGCGAATCGAAGATCACGGTGTCGTAGCGGGCCTTCAAATCAGCCAGCACCATGGTCATCTTGTCCATGCGGAGCAGTTCCGCGGGGTTGGGTGGCACCGGGCCGCACGGCAGCACGTCGAGGTTCGGAACGTCGGTATGATAGATGGCCTGATCCAGACTGTCCGTGCCCACCAGGACCGTGGACAGACCGGCCTGCGGGTCCAGATTGAACGTCTTGTGCAGGCGGGGACGCCGCATGTCCGCGTCCACGAGCAGCGTCTTCGCATTGGACCGGGCCATGGTCAGGCCCAGCGAGATGACCATCGTGGACTTGCCTTCCCAGGGATTCGCGCTGCTCACCAGCAGCGTCCGGATTCGACGGTCGGGCACGATGAACATCAGGTTGGTGCGGATGGTATTGATGGCCTCGGCAATGGCGGACTTCGGGTTCTGATCGATGTACCGATCCCGTTCGGTCAGGGTGTCATCCAGGGCACGCTTGCGGCGCTTGGGCGCGATCGGGATCGAGGGCAGCATGCCCAGCGAAGGGACCCCGATCAGGCGTTCGGCATCCTCGCGACCCTTGATCGTGTTGTCGAGCTGTTCGACGAGGAAGGCCAAACCGATCCCGAGCAGGATCCCGAGCAATGCCCCGATGGCCATGTTGAGGCGGAGGTCGGGCTTGAACGGAGCGCCCGGCACCGCGGCCAGTTCATGGATGCGGACATTGTTGGTTTCGACCTGGGCCGAGAGGCTCGTCTCCATGTGCCGGTTGCGCACCTGATCGTACAGCGACGAGGTGTCTTTCTTGCGCTCGGACAGTGCGTTGTATTCGACCTGCAAGAAGCTCATCTCGGTCAGGTCGGTGTTGGCGGTCTTCAGTAGGCCCCCGACGTCGGAAAGCACAGCCGAAACCTCGCCGTAGTCGCCGCGGATGGCGTCCAGATGGGCCTTGATCTCGGCACGCAGGGTGGACTCGACCTCGCCTAATTGCCGGTCGATCGACACGAGTTGCGGGTAGTTGTCGCCATAGCGGACGGCCAGGGACGTCTTCTGGTCCCTGAGGTCTGCCAGACGGCTTTTCAGGTTGGTGACCACGGCACTTCCCAGGACCTCGTCCAAGGGCATGTGCGTGAGGTCCCCGTCCTTGTCCAGGGCACGGATGCGTGCGACCTTGGCGTCCATCTCGGCCTTGCGCAGCAACAGGGCGCCCTGCCGATCGGTCAGGAGCTTGATCCGCTCTTCGAGGGCCAGCTTGCGGCTGCTGAACGATCCGATGTTATGCCGTTTCTCGAACGCCAGGAGTTCCTGGTCCGCCTTCTCTTTGTCCAGACGGAACTTTTCCACCATTTCGCGCAGTTCGGTGTTGGCCTCCTGCAGCACCGCGCGGCGGTAGTCCATGTTCTGCGCACGGAAGGCATAGGCGACCTCGTTGGCGATGCGCGCGGCCCGTTCGGGGTCGGTGTCGTCCACGCTTACCTGCACCATCATGCTGTCGCGCACGGGGTCCACCCGGATCCGGCCCTGCACGATGCGAGCGGGCACCTTGTCCGCAATGCGTTTGCGACGTTCCTCGTCCGGGAGCGTCTCATCGGGGGGCACGCCCAAAAAATCCGGGGATTCGTCCAGGTGCAGCCGAGCCACCACGCGCTCGGCAATGTCGAGGCCCGTGATGACCTTGAACTGTGTCTGAAGATAGTCCTTGGCGAGCCAGTAGTTGCTGGCCCCCATTTCGACGACTTCTTTGACCCCGGACAGAACGCGGGGAGGCTGGCTTTCGATGATGATTGCGGCCGTGGCCCGGAACACGGGCTTCTGATGGCGGGTATAAAGGGTCACGCCCGTGAGCACCACCACGAACGTCAGGATGGCCCACCACTTGCGCTTGTTGAGAAGGAACGTGAACTTCTTGATCTGCTGACCCAGATCGGCCTTCGGCTCGACCCCAATCTCGATCGGCGTGACGCGTCCATCCGTGGCGTTCTTGCGATTCAGGACCGGCCCCCCTCTCAGGGATCGTGACAATCCGGCAAGTTATACTCTTTGGGTAACCTCATTTCAATCACAGACTCAGAACGAGCCGGTCCATCATGGCCCGCAGGCCGGGGTTGTAGCGGTGGGTTGCGTCCCATTCGAGGAGCGTGGCGGACAGACCCAACACCTTGCGCGCACCCACTCGCCGGGCAAAGGCTCGGATGGGGTCCGCGAAGTCGGCATTCTGCAGGGACACGTCCGGGATATCCGCCACGGCGAGCAGGACGTCCGAAATCACGGACTGAAGAATTTCGATGAGGTCTGCGGCCGTTTCCTTGCTGGATGCGACCCCTTCGGCAAAGGCCAGACGCCGCGATGTCGTTGCATCGGCCAGTGCCAGAAACTCCGCGATGAACGGGACCCGATCGGCCATGGCTGGACTTTCGGCCAAGCGCAGGGCCAGGCCGGTTCGCCCCCGGGCACGCACGGCCAGTGCCCGCGCCTCGTCGGGCGCGAGCGATAGGCGCGTCGCCAGGAAGGTCGTGAGGCTTTCGGTGCGCAACGGGCCGAAGGGCAGGGCGAAGCAGCGTGACATCACGGTGCGCGGCAGGGTGTCGGGCGCGGAAGTGACCAGGCAGAATACGGTTTGCCGCGGCGGCTCTTCGAGGGTCTTGAGCGCGGCGTTGGCAGCTTCCTGGGTCATGGTATGGGCATCATCCAGGAGAAGGCACTTCCAGGCCCCGGCCATGGGCTGAAAATACAAGCTCGGAAGCAGTTCGCGGACCGCGTCGATCTTGATCACGCCTTTCTCGGGCTTGACCAGGCGCAGATCCACGTAGGTTCCATCCGCGACCTGTCGGCAGGCCACGCATTCTCCGCAGGCGTCATCGTTTTGCGGGCTTCGGCACACGAGTCGCGAGATGAATGCCATGGCCAGAGAGCGCTTGCCCACTCCTTCGGGGCCGTGGAACATCATGGCGTGCGGGACCCGGTCCGCATGCACCAGTCGCAGCAGGACCTCCTTGACGTGATCGTGGCCCACGATGTCGGACATGCGCATGCGGCACTCCTCATGCATCCGGTTGCGGCCCAAGATACCGCACCATCACCAGGGCATCCTCGCCGTCTTGATAGTATCCGCGCCGCCGGCCATCGACCTCGAAACCGTGGCGTTCGTACATGCCGCGGGCGATTTCGTTCGAGGGACGCACCTCGAGGTAGATGAACTCGCACCGCGCCTCGATGGCCACTCGTTCGGCCTCCTCGATCATCAAGCGTCCGAGTCCCTTGCCGCGCAAGTCGGGTCGGACCGCGACGTTGACCACATGGCACTCGGGGCCTGCCACCCACAAAATCATGTAGGCCACGGTCCTGCCTGTCGAGTCGTGGGCCACAATCGGCCGGGAAAACGGGTTGTGACATTCCTGCGCGAAGGCGTCGCGTGGCCATGCGTCGCGGAAACTGACCGACTCGATCGCCGCGACGTCGTCGAGGTCGGTCAGGGACATGGCCACCAGCGTCACGTCCGCGGGCCCCTCGGGTGGGTCGGCGCTCAAACGCGTCACTTCTCGCTGACCTCGATGAACGACAAGATCACGGGGCGCTTGTCAAGGCTGCGTCGGAAGAAGGCCCGCAGCGACCCCGACAGGGTTTCCTCGAACTGCCGACGCGTGGCGCCCGCGGGCAGTGCGGTGAGCTGGGATACCGCGTAATCCGCGGCTTCGTCGAGCAGCATGCCCCCGTTGACCGC
>CAYRIB010000025.1:0-7808 GCA_964424165.1 uncultured Myxococcales bacterium
GGTCGGTTCAGTAGTCGTCCATGCCGCCCATGCCGCCCATACCGCCCATGCCGCCCATGCCACCCATGCCGCCGCCTGCGGGCATCGGCTTCTCTTCTTTCGGCTTCTCGACGATCATGCATTCGGTGGTCAGCAGCAGGGACGACACGCTCGCCGCCTTCTCGAGGGCCACGCGCGTGACCTTCGTGGGGTCGATGACGCCGGCTTCGACCAGGTCTTCGTAGGTGTCGGTCAGGGCGTTGTACCCGAACGTCGGGGACTTGCTCTCACGCACCTTCTGCACCACGACCGAGCCTTCGACGCCGGCGTTTTCAGAGATCATGCGGATCGGCTCTTCGACGGCACGCCGAACGATCTTCACGCCGACCATCTCGGTCAGGCCGAGACCCTTGAGGTTTTCCAGCGCCGGGATGCAGTGCAGCAGGGCCACGCCGCCGCCGACCACAATGCCTTCCTCGACCGCCGCGCGCGTCGCATGCAGCGCGTCCTCGACACGAGCCTTCTTTTCCTTCATTTCGGCCTCGGTCGCGGCGCCCACCTTGATCACCGCCACGCCGCCGGCCAGCTTCGCCAGCCGTTCCTGCAGCTTCTCGCGGTCGTAGTCGCTCTTCGTGTCTTCGATCTGAGCCTTGATCTGGGCGATGCGGCCCTTGATATCCGCGGGCTTGCCAGCGCCTTCGACGATCGTGGTGTTGTCCTTGTCCAAAACCACCTTCTTGGCGCGACCGAGGTCCGTGATCTTCACGTGCTCGAGCTTCATTCCGAGGTCTTCGGAGATGACGTTGCCGCCCGTCAGGATCGCGATGTCTTCGAGCATGGCCTTGCGACGATCCCCGAACGCCGGGGCCTTCACGGCCGCCGTGTGCAGGGTCCCGCGCAACTTGTTGACCACCAGGGTCGCCAGGGCCTCGCCTTCCACGTCCTCGGCAATGATCACGAGGGGCTTGCCCATCTTCGCGATCTGCTCGAGCAGAGGCAGCATGTCCTTCATGCCCGAAATCTTCTTGTCATGGATCAGGATGAACGGGTCATCCATGCGCACTTCCATGCGCTCGGGGTCCGTGACGAAGTAGGGTGACAGGTAGCCGCGGTCGAACTGCATGCCTTCCACGGTGTCGAGCGTCGTCTCCATGGACTTCGCTTCTTCGACGGTGATCACGCCTTCCTTGCCGACCTTTTCCATGGCCTCGGCGATGATCTTGCCGATCGTCTCGTCGTTGTTGGCGGAAATGGTCCCGACCTGGGCGATTTCCTTGAAGTCCTTCGACGGCTTGGACAGCTTCTTCAGTTCTTCGACCACGGTCTTGACCGCGATGTCGATGCCGCGCTTGATGTCCATGGGGCCATGACCCGCCGCCACCATCTTCACGCCTTCGCGGTAGATGGCCTGGGCCAGCACCGTGGCCGTGGTCGTTCCATCACCTGCCTCGTCCGACGTCCGCGAGGCGATCTCCTTGACCATCTGGGCGCCGATGTTCTCGAAACGGTCCTTGAGTTCGATCTCCTTGGCCACCGTGACGCCGTCCTTGGTCACGAGCGGGGAACCCCAGGACTTCTCGATCACGACGTTGCGCCCACGCGGGCCCAACGTCACCTTCACCGTATCTGCCAGGGCATTGACACCCTTGAGGATGCGCGCCCGAGCCACTTCTCCGAAAACCAGATCCTTTGCCGCCATTTCAAGCCTCCTTGTCACGCAGGGATTTCCCCGCGGTCAGATGCCGTATCAGTCCAGCACCGCGAGGATGTCGTCTTCGCGAAGGATGATGTGCTCTTCACCGTCGAGCTTGACCTCGGACCCGGCATACTTGCCGAAGAGGATCCGGTCGCCTTCCTGAACCACCGGCTTGCGCAGTTCACCGCTTTCGAGAACCTTGCCCGGCCCCACCGCGATGACCTTGCCTTCCTGCGGCTTTTCCTTGGCGGTGTCGGGGATGATGATGCCCCCACGGCTCTTTTCCTCGTGCTCGAGGCGCTTCACCAACACACGATCCTGCAACGGCTTCACCTTCATGACATTCCTCCTTTCAACGTCCAGGCGCCTGCCCCAGCGGCCGCGCCCTGTCACTAAAACCGGATTCCGCGGCATGAACCGCGGGCCTGAGAATGGATAATCACCGTTTGCGGATTGGCAAGGGGGGGCATGGTTGCAGCAGAAGTGCGAACGGAGGCTCGGCCAGGATCGCACGTCCCGCGGCTACAACGCTCTGCGGGTCTGGCTCAGGGCCGCGGGGAATCGCTTCGCAATCCCGACGTGCCCGTTCGTGCACGGCCTCGCCGGCTTTCAGATGACGCGCCTCGGCGATCAGGATGGCCTTGGCCAATGCGCTGTGCACGGCAGGTCCCCCATCGAGCAAACTCGAAATCCTGTGCCCAATCGCTGAGAGGGTTGCTTGCCAGTCCCCGTCGTGCACAGCCACGTCAAGCATGACGCAGGGGCCTTTTTCCAGGGGCATTACCCGCACCTGAAGCCCGGGCACATCCTGGTCCCCCGCCTCGAGTGCCACTCCAAGGGCGTCGAGCAACGCCCGGGTCGCCCCTGCTTCACGAGGAACCCGCCACAAAAGGCCCACATGACACCCTGCGAAAGGGCCCTCGATCCGGATCACACCCCCATCTGACCGGCGCATCGGCGCGTCGGGTTCGGCCAACACGCCTTGGTCCCACAACCGGTGCGCTGCGGCCCGCAGATCGTCGACCCCGAACGTCACCAACGCCTCGGGCGAACCCAGAGGGTCCAGACCATAGGGATGCCCCGCAAACGCCATCGCGCACAGCTCAACCTGCACCAAGGCCCTTGGCCGTCCGACTCGTGAACGGATGCGATGCAGCAACCGTTCCCGTTCATAAGACAGCACCGCACTGTCCAACCGAGGATGGCGCCAGGCCTCGCAGACCACGCCGACCGCCTCGATCAACCGCTCGCGCGGCGCATCCACCCACACATCGAGCCCATCCCATCCCACGTCCATGCCGACCCGGGCACCGAGGCGAGCCAGATCGCGGGATGGCCCGGTCGAAGCGGGGGCCGTGAGTTCGTGGGCAAGGCAGGTGGCCAGAAGGGCGTGCAAGCCGTTGGTCGCCGGGACCTCGTGGCGCACCCCTCCGGCCAGCCGAATTCGGGCCGCGTCCAGGGAGGTGACACCGGGCAGGGTCGCCGCAGCATGCCTCAATGAGGCCGTTGGCTTCTTCGGCCACGACTCGGCAGCGGCAGACCCGCCGGGTTCGGGATCACGCAGATGCCGTTGCCATGCCTCGACCAGTCGTTCAGGCGTCAGAGCCAAAGCCCGCTGCAGGGTGTGAATCGCAAAATCCGGGTCATTGACCACCCCCAGGCCGTGGGCCATGAGCGCGGCCCTGCCGGACGAGGTCTCAGTGGCCACCAAGAGGTCCGTGATGGCCTCGGCCCTCGCCGCATCGAGCGCGTCCGTCGACGGGCCGCAGCGCAGCATGTCGGTCAGCACCGCCACCAGCCCTTTTCGCGCCTCGTCGACCCGATCCGACCCTGTCACGGCCCGGATCACCAGGGTGCCCCCTGCCATTGATAGATGGGTGATGGCCGAAGTCTCCCGCACCTCTTGGGACGACAGGCGCCATGCATTCAGCCCCCCAAATCGCGGCTCGGACAACAGGGACGACAGTCGTTCCAACGCCGGTAGGTCCGGATGCCGGATTGTTGGCAGAGCAAGGCCCAGGGCCAGATGCGCGACATCCCCGGCAATCACGACCGAATCCGTGATGCCCATCCCCCGCGGGGCATCGGGCAGAACGGTCGGCAGGGGCTCGCCCCCATCCAGGTCCGCAAGAGCATCACGCACGAGGCCAAAAACCACGGACGCTGGCACGGGCCCGACCACGGCAACGCTCATGCGGGGGCGCCGCACCATCCGGTTGCGAAAGGCGCGCAGGGTGCCGGTGCTGACGCGCCCAATCGCATCCACGCGGCCCTGCACCGAACGGCCATAGGGGTGATTGCGATAACGCTGGTCAAGGAGTTGCCGCAGCGCCTGTTGAGCCGGGTCCGTGGCCCCGGGGGTGGTCTCGTGAATCACGCGGACCTTCTCGGCCTGAAGGGTTTCATCGTGCAGATCCAGGGCGCACAGCGCGTGCAGGAATCGGGGCATGACGGCGCTGACCGCCGTGGCAGGAAACCACGCCCGAAACTGCATCGCGTCGTGGGACGTCCACGCGTCAAAAGTCCCCCCAGCCGACATCACAGGTTCCGAAAGTCCGTCCGGGCCAGGCGTGCCGCAAACCACATGTTCCAGAAGATGCGCGCATCCCTCTTCGTCGGGAAGTTCCCACGCCGCCCCGGCCAGGATGCACACGGCCACGGCACAACCCGCCTGTTGCGGCCGCTCCTCGATCGCCAGAGAAACTTGATCGATGTCGAAGGTCTGCATCCCCTGCCCCCCCGAGCGATTGTAGTGCGGTTTACAACGTCCGGGTTGTCTGCTATCAATGACAGCGTTGAACCGCATCGGAGGCCCCAGATGAAAGTCGATGACGAACTCAAGGAGCTCAGGGAACGGGAATCGCGGGCCCGAGCCGCCATCCTCAAGCTGGCATCCGAGGTCCGCACCGTGCTGATCGATGACATCGCCCGCTATCCGGTCCGCGAGGTCAAGCGTCGCTTCGTGGCCAATCCGGCCTTTGCGCAAGAGGTCGATGACGAGGTTGTCGCCAGGTTGAAGGCAGAACTGGCCACCTTGGGCGAGACCCTGCGTGCCCAGGCCTCAGCGGCCCTGGAACCGCCCGATCTGTGGATCGCCGGCATCGACATCGCGGCCGAGGGAAAGACCTTCGCGGAAAACACGGCTTTGTGGCAGCCCATGATGGACGTGGCAGCCGCGGTCCAGGAAGTCCTGGTCCGCTACCATTTTCCCGATGCAGAAACCGACCCGGCCGACTATCGCATGCCCACCTGGTTCATCAACGGCAAATACCTTCCGGGACTGGCCGAAAAATACTGGCATCTGATGGCCGAACTGCGTGACCTACGAACCCGAATCGACGAGATCGAACAGTCCCGCATCCGGGACAACCTTGCCAAACGCTGGGACAAACTGTGATTTTGTGAGTGGCGAAGGAGGGACTCGGACCCCCGACGCAGCGGATATGAGCCGCTTGCTCTACCACCTGAGCTACTTCGCCCACCAAGCGGCGCTGAAGATACGAAAGGAGAGCCCCGGTGTCAAGTCCGATCGTGCATCAGGCCATGTACGACCGCGTCAGAGCGAAGCAGGTTCGACCTTGCCCCACCATGCCCCACGATCCTTCATGGCCCGCTCGATGTCCGCGACTTCGCGGGGCACCTTGGGCGTCAGGACGCGGTTGCCGGTCGGCGTGACCAGCACGTCGTCTTCGATGCGCACCCCGATCCCCTTGAGCGCAGCGGGGGCCGGCACGTTGTTCGCCAGATAGAGTCCAGGCTCGATCGTCATGACCATGCCCGGCCGCAACTGTATCGATTGTCCGTCCTCGAAATAGGGACCCACGTCATGCACGTCCGCCCCGAGCCAGTGGCCGATGCGGTGCATGAAGTAGGGCTTGTAGGTCCCCTCTTCCATCACCTGCTTCACGTTGCCACGCAGGACATGGAGATCGATCAGGGCCTCGCACAGCACGGCAAGGGCCGCTTCGTGGACGCTGGCATAGGTGGCCCCCGGACGGACCGCGTCCACGGCTGCCTTCTGGGCACGCAAGACCCATTCGTACACGGTGCGCCCCGGTTGGGTGAAGCGTCCGTTGGCCGGGAAGGTCCGGGTGATGTCCGCGGACACGTCCCCGATCTCGCACCCGGTGTCGACCAGGACCATATCCCCGTCCTGGATGCGCGTGTTGTTGCGGGTGTAATGCAAAGTGGCCGCGTTGTTGCCCGCCGCGCAGATGGTGTCGAAGGCCAGCCGCGGCGACCCGCGCCGACGGTACTCGAACTCCGCAACCGCGGCCAACTCGTATTCCATCATGCCCGGCATCGAGGCCCTCATGGTGGCCATCACCCCGGCCGACGTCACGTCGCAGGCCTGCACAATCGCCTGGATCTCGCCGCGACTCTTGATGAGGCGCTGTTCCCATAGCAGCATTCGCGGATCCAGGATCTCCCACGGACCCGTGATGCCCTTGCGCCCCTCGCCCTTGAGCGTCTCGATCGTGGAAAACACACGGGTTTCAAAGGAAGCATTACGACCTACGCCCAGATAGAGCCGGGGTTGGTTGGTCAGGAGCCCGGCCAGATGGTCGAAGAACGTGGGCGTAGGATAGGCCTCGTCGGCGCCAAAGCGCGAACATGCGCCTTCGATCCCGGCACGGGGACCGACCCACACTTCCATGTCCGGGTCCACCGGACGAACGAACAGAATGAACCGCGTTACGCCCGCGGCCTTGATCAGAACCGCGATCGATTCGGGTTCCTCGAATCCCGTCAGGTACAGAAAGTCGCTGTCTTGCCGGTAGGGGTATTCCGTGTCCTGATTGCGAACCATGACCGGCGCCGAGCAGACGATGGCCACCCCGTCCTTCATGCCCTTGAAGAAACGTCGCCGCCGTTCCACGAACATCTGTTTGTCCAAGGTCGCCTCCGCATCGAGTCACTCCGTGGAAATAGCACGAAACCCGAAGGCTTGACAAACATTGACCCAATCGCTAGTTTTTCGATCGTTACCGGTAAACGGCCGGTGTGGCGAGGAATGAAACAAGGGATTTATCCAGGGAGGTTCTGGTCATGAAGAAGACATTGACACTCACGATCTTGGCAGCGTTTGGCATGGTGGCCTGCGGCGGCGGGGGCGGTGGCTCGGGCGCGTCGTATTCCGAACTCAAGCAGAAGTTCGACAATCCCACCGGTTCCGTGACCGGCGAAAATGCCGGCAGCGTGGCCTCGGCCCTGGCCGAAAAGGGCGACGGCAGCAGCATCCCCACGGCGCTGACCAAGGCGCTCAAGGCCGTCGAGGCCGTGCAGGGTGCGGAAACCGGCGACACCCCGGTCGATTGCTCGGATGCGGAAAGCCAGATGCAGAACTACACGGGCGGCACCTTGACCATGGAATGCACCTGCAACGGCGGCGGCACGCTGTCCTACGAATTCAACCCCATGGACATGCAGGACACGGATGACGGCTACGCGGTCACGTACGTGTACGACAACTGCACGATCCAGTATGAAGGCCACTCGACCGTGTACGACGGCAAGGGCACCGTGGCCAAGAGCAGCGCGAATTCGTCCGACTACTACTATTCGTTCAAGGGCTCCGTGACCGAAGATGGCGAGACCACGAACATCGACATGGAGTTCTACTACGACGAAAACGGCCAGATCTGGTACTTCGTGACCCTGGATGACGGCACGTACGTGTGCAGCGGCAACTACGACACCCAGACCGGAACCGGCGTGTGGCACGTCCAGGATGCGAACGGCACCTGGGACTGCGAGGCCGTCGAATTCCACGGCACCTGCACCAACGGCTCCGATACCGTCGAGTTCTGATCGTTCTTCATGAGTCTTGGAGTGCGGTAGCTTGCTACCGCTTTCCGGACGGCATGTGCCACCCCGACGCAACAAAGCGCAAGCAAGCTTGCGCAGTCCCAGATTTCGCTTCCCTCGGGTTTTGGCTCGATCCGCTTCGCGGTTTGATCGCGTGCCCTCTCCCATTTCTGCTAGAATATTGGCCGTCTGATTGTCGCGAGGTCGTGATGCTCGTGGAACTCTATACGGTCGCTTGGCTTCTGGCCATTGGCTCAGTAATCTTCGGCGCATTCTGGCTGAATGCGGACCTGCGCAAACGCATCGCACCGAAGGTTTCGCTGGG
>CAYRIB010000025.1:7908-17201 GCA_964424165.1 uncultured Myxococcales bacterium
TTCTACTTCATCGCGGACGTGCCCCCGACCGAACGCATCGTCGTCCGCTTTGCCAAGCCTGGCTTCGTGCCGACCACCCGCACCTCGGGCCTGTTCCAGGACGGCCGCGTCACGGTCAATGCCGTGCTCGCTCAGCAGGGCGCCGGCCGGCCTCTGACCGACAGCGGCGACACCCCGGTGGTCGTGGACCGCGGGACCGTGGCCTTGAAAAAGGACGCCGTGGTCGACCAGAACGGCAACCCCGTCACGGGCAACGTGCACCTGCGCGTGACCCCCGTGGACATCCACACGCGCGACGTGGCCGCAGCCCCGGGCGACTTCTCGGCAACGAATGCCCTGGGTACCACGGTTCAGCTCGAAACCTTCGCGATCGCGGACTACCAACTGACCGACGACGACGGCAACGTGCTGCAGATCCAGGATGGCAAGAAGGCGAAGATCGAGATGCTGTTGCCCCCGGACACCACCCTGCAAGTGGGCGACGAGGTGCCGGCCTGGTACTTCGACGCGACGAGCGGGCGATGGATCGAAGAAGGCAAGGGCAAGGTCAAAGAGTACTCGCAGGATTCATCGCGTCTGGCCTTCGAAGCCGACGTGGGCCATTTCTCGACCTGGAACTGCGACCAGGAGATGGAGACCACCTGCGTCCAGGGACAGGTGCGTTTGTGTGACGGCACTCCCGCCGCGGGCGCCGACCTGATGGCCCAAGGCGTGGATTACGATGGCACGTCGAACACGATCGGAAGCAGCGACGGCCGCTTCTGCATCAACGCCCGCAAGGGTTCGACGATCACCCTGGCCGCGGCTCACGGGTATGGCGCTAACCGCCTCGTGCAGTTGGTGTCGGTCACGACCCCGGACACCACGGCATCCTGCCCCGCCGGACCCTGCGCGACCCAGGACATCGTGCTGCCGTGCACCCCGGCCGAGTCCAACGTGGACTGCGACGACACGTACTTCGCAGGCTGCAAGTCCTGCATCTCGGGGCGCGTGGTCGACGAAGACGGCGCACCCAGCAGCGCCATCATCAAGGTCACCACGGGAACGACCACCTATACGGTCGTAACCGACAGCAACGGTCGTTACTGCGCGCCCGCGGCCAAGGATTCGATGGCCACCCTGGCCGCTTCCGGGGCCCAGGGCCAGACCGGCACTGGGACGTTCACGCCCACCCAGGACGGGGCCTGCCCCTCGTGCGAATCGGCCCCGGACATCGTCCTCGGGGCGGCCAGTGCGACCAGCGAAAGCGACGTCGACTTCACCGAATGCCTGTCCAAGGTCGATGGCCTCACCATCGAAAACATCGTGCTCAACGGGGCGAACGGTGCCCTGTCGGACCTTGACGGAGGCTGGATCCTCGTCAACGACGTGCGCTCCGAAGACAACCCGGATGCGGAATACCCGTGGCTGCTGTCGGCCGAGATGGTCGTGTCGGATGGCATCGGACTCAACGGCCGTCCGATCGCCAATTTCTCGCTCTCACTGGCCGCGGCCCCGACCGCGAAGACCACCTACGTGGTCGGCCCCGACGCCACCGACGGCTACGAGTTCCGCGCGCAGGCCATCAGTTCGATGGGCACGATCGTGGGCCTGGGCAACGAGATCTATGAAATCACCGACCAGGTCGGAAGCGGGACCATCACCCTGGACGCATTCAACAAGATCGGGGACCGCATCACTGGCACCTTCGATCTGACCCTGGCCCCGACTTGTGCCCCGAACGGCGCCTCCCTGCGCATCAAGGGCCGCATCGACACCACGGCCCGTGCCGTGGCCAGCTTGTGGCCGTCGAGCATGGACATCGAATCCGTGGACTTCACGGCATGGAAGTGCTGGATCTTCGAATTCTACTTGTGGGGCGCGCTCGTCGAATCGTGGCGTCATGGGGCCATTCAGGCCAGCCTCGATGGCACCATGATCGCGGGCGAAGACAACTTCTTGAACGGGGCTGAAGTCCTGTGGGAGCCGGACACGCTCAACGTCCGCCAGTATGCGGATCAGGTGACGTTCTCGCTGACAGTTGACCACCCCGTTCCGGGCGCCAATCTCGCAACCAGCGGGATGCTTCTGGTCGAAGGGGCCGATGACTGCTACTACGAAGTGGCCGGCGGGGCGGTGACCCTCGAGGACTTTGCAGCGGGTTCCACGTGGGTGCCCGGAACCTTCGACGTGGACTTCAAGGCATCGACCTGGTCGACCGGTACCTGTCCCGAACACACGGTGACGGGACAGTTCGGCGCCGCGGTCTGCCGGCAGTAGCGATGCCTCACCCCTCGGCGGCTTCCAGCCGTTCGAGCCAACGATTGTACAGCCAGAGTCCCAGGGCGGTGATCAGCCCGATCACCACGAGCAGCATCCACCCTACGCTCGACCAGAAGGGGTCGAGCGCCAACAGCCCGTTGTCCAGCGTGCGGGCGTCATGGCAGATCACCTCGTGAAACAGCGCCGCGCCGACCGGACCGCCGATCAGTGACCCGATGGCCATGGGCAGGTTCGCGTACCCCAAAAAGAGTCCTTCCTGCCCCTTGGGGGCCAAGGCGCCGATATATTCATAGGTACGCGCGGACGTGAACAACTCGCCGAACGCGATCATGGCCACGGTCAGGATGACCATCACCGCACCCAGCGGGATCAGGCCCGCCACCGGCTCGCGGACGCCCCCGACGATCGCGGGGACGATGTTCAGCAGCATGGCCGCGCTGATGATCAGCGCGCCGACCACGATCGACCGGATGGGCCGCATGCGTCCGAACAACTTCGTCACCAGCAACTGAAACAGCACGATCGTGATGGGGTTGGCCATGGTGTAAAGGTCCACGGCAGGTTCAAGTTCGACCACGTGTTTGAGATACAGGGGCAGCACGTTGTAGACCTGACTGTACAGGAACCAGAAGCCGCTCGAGACCACCAGGAACAGGGCGAAGCGCACGTTCTTCACCACCAGGACCATGTCAAGCAGGATGCGGCCGATGCTGCGTCGCGGGCGAGCCACCGTGGGCATAACAGCGACCGGGTCGCGATACAGCAGGGCCACCAGCACGAATGCCACGATCGCGGACCCCACGGCCACCGCAAAGATGAAGCTCAAATCGAAGCTCGTTCGCACCACGTAGGCAATGCCGCGTCCGAGCAGACTGCCGATGTTGACCACCATGTAGAAGATGGCGAAGGCCAGGGTGGCGCGAGCCCCAGCGGTCTTCTGGACCGTGCCAGAAATGCACGGCTTCACGATCGAGCCCCCGAGGCCGATCAGCAGGATGCCGAACAGCAGAGGCACGACCACCCCGGGCCCTGCCGTCACCTGCTCGGACACCTGGGGCAACAGTTGTGCGCCCCCGAACCACACCGGGTATCCCATCAGGAAGTAGCCGGCGCCCAGCATCACGAACGCGGCCAGCAGCGAGGCCCGGAAGCCCACGTGATCCGCGATGGTGCCCGACAGGATCGGCAGGAAGTACACAAGGGTCCACAAGAAGCCATTGAGCGTGCTGGGCCAGTAGCTCCCAAGCCCCATCTGGCCCAGATACAGCACCACGAAGCTCGCCATGGCGTAGTAGGCGCCCCGTTCGAACAATTCGATCGTGTTGGCGGACCAGAAGACGCCTGGAAACTTCGCCGGCACTGCCGACGCCGGGCTTTCGGTGGTCGGATTCATGGGATTGCCTCGCTTGGAGTGGGGTTGGTCGGGAAGGGTTCCTACCACGCGGTGTGCGTGATGGATTCGCTCGGGCAAACGCCGTTGCACGCGGCGCACTGAATGCACTGATTGACGTTGCTGGCCTCGGCAAAGCCCTCAGCGTTCACCTCGTACACCCCAGACGGGCAGACATCGACGCAGGCCCCGCAACCCGTGCAGGTTTCCCAGTCGATCGTGATCACCACGCTGTTCTTGGCACCCCGGTATTCGTGAATTTCGCTCATGTCGCCTCCTTTCGACGCACGTTGCGTCTCAATCATCCGATCCCCCCCGCTGGTCGTCAAGGGCAGTATGGCCTTTTCCTTGGGATCTTCCCCACTTGGATCCCACGGTGCACAACCTCCCGGATTGGCGAGCGAATCGCATGGAATCATGACTTCTCAAGGACTTGGCGGACACGTCGACGAAAGCTCGATCGCCCCCGCGTATGACGCAACCTGCCACGAAAGCACGACTTTCGTGAAATGTCGTTTCGAGCGTCTTGCATCCCCCCCCTGCCTCCGGTAGTTTTCGACTTGGCCAAGGCGCAATCGCCTTTCACAGAGATCACGATGGTGGCAGTACGGATCCGCCCTTTCGGCGGCTAGAGGATATCCATGCTTGAAACCTGGGAGAAGGCCCTCGAACTCCTCCGCAAGAGACTCGACCCCGTGCAGTTCGACACCTGGCTCAGCCCCCTCCATGTCGAACGGGACGGCCGGGATGGAAACCTGGTTCTCGAGGTTCCGGACGAATTCTTCGCCAAGTGGGTCCGGGACAACTACCTCGAACTGATCAAGGACGCGGTCTGGGACACGGCCAAGCGCCATGTGGGCATCGACTTCAAGGTCGCGGCGGCACCGTCGACCGACGTTCGAGAAGCCGCGGCACCGAAGGCGGTCGACGGTCTGGTGTCCCGCTTCACCTTCGACCAGTTCGTGGTCGGTCCCTCGAACGAGGTGGCACACTCGGCGTGTGAACTCGTGGCGGCCAACCCTGCGAAGACCTACAATCCCCTGTTCATCTATGGGGGGGTCGGACTGGGCAAGACCCACATGGTTCACGCGGTGGGGCACGCCATTCACCAGAAATTCCCCGGACAGCGGATCCTCTATATGTCCGGCGAATCCTACGTGAACGAGGTCATGACCGCGATCAAGAACGGCCGACTCGACACGCTTCGCTACCGATACCGCGGTCAGTGCGACGTGCTGCTGATGGACGACATCCAGTATCTGGCCGGCAAGGAGTTCGCGCAGGAAGAGTTCTTCCATACCTTCAATGAACTCTACAACGCCGAAAAGCAGATCGTGATCACGAGCGATCAGTTCCCATCGACCATCCCCAAGGTTTCCGAGCGCCTCCGTTCGCGGTTCGAGTGGGGTCTGATCGTGGACATCGCCCCTCCGGAACCGGAACTGTGCAGCCGGATCCTGCAGGCCAAGGCCGAACGCGAGGGCATCAATCTGCCCAAGGACGTGGCGGACTTCTTGGCGATGCATTTCTCGAATTCCATCCGGGAACTCGAAGGCGCGCTCAATCGTGTGACCGCTCACGCGCTGATCCGGCGCATTCCGCTGACCCTGGATCTGGCGCGTCGGGTGTCCGAGCGCATCGTGACCGACCGCAGCGGCCGGCTCACGGTCGACATGGTGCTCAAGACCGTGGCCGACTATTTCCAACTGTCGGTTTCGGACATCAAGTGCGCGCGCCGCCACCGGGGCGTTTCCGTGCCGCGACAGATCGCGGCGCTCCTGGTGCGCAGGCACACCCCGGCATCGTTGCCCAACATTGGTGCGGCCCTGGGTGGGCGCAGTCACACGACGATTCTGTCGGGGCTTCGCCACATCGCCCGGATCATGGAGCAGGACCCGGCGGTGGAACGCGCTGTCAAGGACATCGAGCGCCAGCTCGGGTTGTGATTCGTCCGATTCCCCTTGACATCCATTCCCCTGCCCCCTAGAATTACGCGGTTTGAATGGGACGAAGCGGAGGACGTTGGGATGCCCCTCGTAGCGGAACAAAAGACTCAGATCATCGAAAAGTACCGGACCCACGGAACGGACACGGGATCCTCGGAAGTGCAGATTGCCCTGCTGACCGAGCGAATCCGTTACCTCACCGAGCATTTCCGGGTCTTCCAAAAGGACCACCACTCCCGTCGCGGGCTGCTCAAGCTCGTTGGGAAGCGGCGCCGCCTGCTGGACTACCTCAAGTCCGTTGACAACGCTCGGTACACCAAGATCATCGCGGATCTGGGCATTCGCAAGTAGTCGAACCCCCCTTCGCAATGACGGTCCGGTGTCGACCCCACAGGTTCCGCGGGGCGCGTCCACGGTTGGGCGCCATCCCTGCGCGTGACAAGGAGAACAAGAAGACATGTTCGTGAAAGAGACCCTCGATTTTTTCGGCAAGCCCCTGACCATCGAAACCGGCCGTCTGGCCAAGCAGGCCCATGGTTCGGCATTCGTGACGCTCGGTGACACCGCGGTCCTGGTGACGGTGGTGTCCGCAGCCACGGCCAAGGAAGGCTGGGACTTTTTGCCCCTGACCGTGGAATACCAGGAACGCACGTATTCGGCGGGTCGCATCCCCGGCGGTTTCTTCAAGCGTGAAGGTCGGCCCACCGAGATCGAGATTCTGCACTCGCGCCTGATTGATCGACCCATCCGCCCGATGTTCCCCAAGGGCTGGAAGTTCGACACCCAGGTGGTGGCCCTGGTCTTGTCCGCCGACAAGGAAAACGACCCGGCGATCGCGGCCATGATCGGTGCCAGTGCGGCCCTGACGTTTTCGAACGTGCCGTTCGAAGGCCCGGTGGCGGCCCTGCGCATCGGCCGCAAGGATGGCAATTGGCTCGTGAACCCGACCTACGCCGAGCGCGAGGACTCCGAACTCGACATCATGGTGGCCGTGGGCCCGCAGGGGCTGTGCATGGTCGAAGGCAGCGCGCAGTTCGCGCCCGAGCCCGTGCTGGTGGATGCGTTGGTGTTCGCTCAGGAGGCCGCACAGCCGATCCTGGACATGCAGCGTCGCATCGCGGCCCAACTTGGGGTCGCCAAGCGCGAGTTCGTGGCACCGGTCAAGAACGAGGCCCTGATTGCCCGCGTTCGCGAACTGGCATGGAAGCCGATGTGCGAGGCCCTGGCCATCCGGACCAAGGCGGAGCGGCATCATGCCGTGGTCGCCGTGCGCGATGCCACGCAAACTGCCCTGGCCGAGGAATTCCCCGAAGGAAAGGCGGCGATCAACACCGCGATCGAGGAACTCGAGCGCGAGCGCGTGCGCGGCCAGATCCTGACCGACAAGACGCGCATCGACGGTCGTGGGCTCACGGACGTCCGTCCGATCACGTGTGATGTCGGCGTGCTGCCGCGCACCCACGGGTCCGCCCTGTTCCAGCGCGGCGAAACCCAGGTGATCGTGGCCGTGACGCTCGGCACCACCGCGGACGAGCAGCGCCTCGACCTGCTCACCGGCGACACCACGCGTTCGTTCATGTTGCACTACAACTTCCCGCCCTTCAGCGTGGGCGAAGTCAAGATGATGCGCGGCCCGAGCCGGCGCGACATCGGCCACGGCCATCTGGCCGAACGCGGTGTCAAGCGCGTCCTGCCCGAAAAGGGCGATGACTTCCAGTACACGGTGCGCATCGTGTCCGAGGTCCTGGAATCGAACGGCTCGTCGTCGATGGCCACGGTCTGCGGTTCGTCGCTGGCCCTGATGGACGCGGGCGTCAAGACCAAGTGCCACGTGGGCGGCATCGCCATGGGCCTGATCAAGGAAGGCGAACAGGTCGCGGTGCTCACCGACATCCTCGGTGACGAGGACCACCTCGGCGACATGGACTTCAAGGTCGTGGGCACCACCGATGGCGTGACCGCGCTGCAGATGGACATCAAGTGCAGCGGCCTGACCAAGGAGATCATGTCCTCGGCGCTCGAACAGGCCCGCGTGGCGCGGCTGCACATCATCGGCAAGATGGCGGCCACCATGGAAAAGCCCAGGGACGACTATTCGCCCTTCGCCCCGCGCATGTACACCCTGCAGATCAACCCGGATCGCATCCGCGACCTGATTGGCCCCGGTGGCAAGAACATCCGCGGCGTGCAGGCGGCCACGGGCGCGACCATCGAAGTCAACGACGAAGGCCAGGTCGTGATCGCGGCAACGGATGCCGAGATCGCCAAGCAGGCCATCGCCATGGTCCGCGAACTGACCGACGAGGCCGAGGTGGGCATGACCTACACGGGCCGCGTGGTCAAGATCGCGGAGTTTGGGGCCTTCGTGCGCATCCTGCCGGGCGTCGAGGGACTGGTGCACATTTCGGAACTGGCCGACGAACGTATCAACCGCGTGGAAGACATCTGCCAGGAAGGCGACGAGATCACGGTCAAGGTCATCAACGTGGACAAGGCCTCGGGCAAGGTTCGCCTGTCGCGGCGTGCGGTCCTGCACGAAGGCGACGAGAACTACGAACCCAACCTGCCCCCGGAGCGCGGAAGCTCGAGCCGTGGGGACCGCGGCGGTGATCGCGGCGGTGATCGCGGCCACCACGGCGGCGGGGATCGCAATCGTCGCTAGGCCCCTCTCCTGCCGGAAGCATCATGTCCACTCCAGTCCACCTTCAGATTCTTCGACTTGACCGAGCGACCGCAGACGTCCCGTTGCCCGCCTACCAGAGCGAACACGCGTCCGGTCTGGATTTGTGCGCGGCCGTGACCGGGGATCTGGTGCTCGAGCCCGGGGCCCACGCCTTGATTCCCACGGGACTGGCCTTGGCCGTGCCGCCCGGGTACGAGGTCCAGGTGCGGCCCCGCAGCGGGCTGGCGGCCCGGCATGGGGTGACCGTGCTCAACAGTCCCGGCACCGTGGATGCGGACTATCGCGGCGAGGTCAAGATCATCCTGATCAACCTCGGGGACGCGTCCTACACCGTTCATCGGGGCGATCGCGTCGCCCAGATGGTCGTGGCCCCGGTCACGAGGGCGTTGGTCACCGAGGTCGCCACCCTGGATGCGACCGAACGGGGGCCCGGGGGCTTCGGCCACACGGGCTAGGTGGGCTGTGCTTCCGGGAACGCATGTGCCATAATGCCGCCGATCGGGACCCCGGTTCCCTTACGCAGGAGTCGCAGATGTCGGACAACATCGTCATCGGGATCGCGGGCGGGTCCGGTTCGGGAAAGACCACGGTTGCAGGAATGATCGTCGAGGACTTCGGCGAGAACCAGGTCACGGTGGTGTTGCAGGACCGATACTACCAGGACCTCAAGCACATTCCGGCCGAACAGCGAGCCCAGCACAACTTCGACCACCCGAACGCGATTGACGCGACGCTGATGGCCGAGCACGTCCGAGCGCTCAAGCAGGGGCGTCCGGTCGAGGCCCCGGTCTACGACTTCGTGACCCACACGCGGCGTCCCGAGACCCTGACCGTCCAGCCCCGCCCCATCATCATCGTCGAGGGCATCCTGGTGCTCGAGTGCGAGGAAGTCCGCAACCTGATGGACGTCAAGATTTACGTCGACACGGACGACGACATCCGGTTCATCCGCAGGCTCAAGCGCGACATCGTCGAGCGTGGTCGCAGCATCGAATCGGTGATCAACCAGTAT
>CAYRIB010000025.1:17301-29657 GCA_964424165.1 uncultured Myxococcales bacterium
GAACGCGCCGCCTGTATCCCGGTGCCCCCGGATTACAAGGTGCAGGTGACGGTCGAGCAGGCATCCATCCTGTCCTTGTTCGACGTCCTGGCCTGCACGGGCAGCCTCGTTCCCGTGTTCTTCGACAAGTCCCTCGATCACCCCATCTCGGTCCACATGCCCAAACCCGGCCGCTTCGTCGATGCCGTGGCCGCCGTCAACCGTTCGCTTCAACGGTCGGGCTGGCAACTGAGCATGTCCAAGGGCCGCCTGCTGCTCGAGCGCTACAAGGCCGTGGCAGACTGGGCAAGGACAGCCCCTGGCAACGCATCGCGCGGAACCAATGCCCGCATGATCATCCATGCAGACGACCACGTGGTCGGTATCACCACGCGGGGCGTCGATGTGCCCTCGCGGGAAGTCCTCGACCAACCCAAAGCCGTTCAGCAGTTGGATGAGCGTCGATTCATCCTGTCCAAGGAACTCCGTTCGCTGGCTGCCAAGGATCCCCTGGCCTTCGCGGCAGAGGCCGGGGCCGCGCCCACCCTGATGGGCCTCATGCCGGCCGGGTTCCTTCTGTCGTTCGTGAAGCCGGGGGGCGTGGTCGACCGCATGGGCCTGCAGTCGGGGGACATCCTGGTGTCGGTCAACAACATCCGGCTCGTCCACATCGCGGACGCCTTCTCGGCATACGCATCCCTGCGCGGGTCGGACATGCTCACCTTGCGTCTGTTGCGCAAAGGCACCCCGCTCGAGAGGACCTACGAGTTTCGTTGACCCCCTTGCTCTGATCCGGGTCCAAGTGCCATACTATTGTTGGATAGAAAGGAGTTTGTCATGAACATGCTCTTCAAGGAAAAGAAGGCCGAGGAAGCCAAGAAGAACCTCACCACCACCCCGCCGGTCAAGGCGCCGGACGCCCGCAAAGGCATGAACTATGCCGATGGGAACGCCGCGACCAAGGCCCCGCAAGGAGGCGGGTTGAACGTCTTTGCCTGGGGCAAGCAGGTCGAAGCGTTCATCGCCTTCGTGATGCGCGTGACCGACAACGGGACCAAGAAGCCGTCACAGGAAGAGTTCAACCAGATCGTGTCGTCGTACAAGTCGCTCAACGCCCTGCAACGCTATTCGGCGTCGTCCAAGCTCGCGGGAGTCTACCCGGCGATGGACGCGGCGGTTCGTGCCAACGATTACAGTCTGCTCGAACTGCAGGACGTGCTCTAGCGGGACTGCTTGCCCTCTTCGCGCTGCCTCACCTGGTGCGCGAACGCTTCCAGACGATTGACATGGTGGGTGGACTGCAACCCGTCGTAGATGAGGCTGCACATGGGCAACTGTCCCAAGTCACGCCGCATCGCATCGGTCAGGGCTGCGGTCACGGTTCCGAGCATGCAGTTATGGCACATCGCGTTGATCACGCCATGCGCCCCGGCTTCGCAGAACTCCTCGACCCGGTTCAGGTTCAGTGACAGCGCCTTGTCGATCCAGTGACTGGCGTAACGGTCGGCCACCACACGCACTTCCCGGAAGGTTCGTTCCTGCGGCGTGCGGATGGTGTCGGGGAAAAGCCGATCCACCAGATGTCGCATCCCGGCCACCGCCGGCGGGATGAGCAGACGTCCCCCGGCCGCGGCCACCTTGCGTCCCTTGCGGGCCATCTCGTCGGGAAGCTGCTCGGCCCCCATCATGGAGATGTCGATCAGCGAACAGGACGTCCAGACCTCGAAGCCCATATCCTGCAAGCGCCGGTAAAGCCCCGCATTCGCGTGTTCGTTGACGCGGGTGTAGGCGTCCCCAACGATGCCAATCCGTGGGCGCAAGGCCACGTCGGTGCGCAAGGGCACTGCGGCCATGCGAATCACCGACTCCCGGACGGCCGCCAGGAATCGATGATGGTGCAGACCTTGTTCGATGGCCTCCATGTTCTGCTCGTGCGTGGCCGCGATCTGCCCGGGATTGCGCTCGTAGGGCTCGACCTCGACCTTCCATTTGTACAACCGGTCGATCGCATAGATCCCCAGGCCCAGGCGCGCGATGTAGCCACGGCCCAGCGAGGCCATGGTCGGCGGGTCCGCCACGTTGATCAGGCGGACGTCCTGCAGCCCCACGCGGTCCAGCACCAGACGCATGGCCACCATGTACTGCGGCACCAAACAGGGCCCGAAGTACGACGGCCCATAGTAGGCGGCCTGAGCTGCCACGAAATCCGGACGTCCCGCGGCCATCAGCAGGTCCCCCAGGAACGACACGTAGGGGTGACATTCGCGGCCATAGGCATGTCGCAGCCCCAACTGCCACGACGTATCGGTGGTCGGAGGCAGCAACACGGCTCGGCATCCCGCACTGCGCAGCGCGCCGGTGAAGGCGCGGGCATGGTCGCTGAAGAAGGGGATGTAGTAGGTGAAATCGCGCAATGGGCGGTCAGGCGTGCCCACCGAAGGCCCGATCGCCCGGTCCGGCCGCACGTTCGGGGGCGTATCGCGGCAGGTGCGTGCAAAGGCCTCGATGCGCGTGACCAGCCCTGCCTCGGCCTGGTGATCGTCGAACTCGAGCAGCAGATGGGGGGTATCCGCAAGCTCGTGCTCTAAGTACTGATCCACGAAGGCATCCGGCCCGCACCCGAAGTTGGTGACCACCACCGCGACCAGACGCGGGTCTTGCCGCAGAATCCGCGCAGCCTGCAACTGCTCGCGCCCGAAGCCCCATCGCACCCGGGCCCAGTACGGTGGCAGGGGCTCCGAGGCCAGCGGCAAGAAGTCGAAGGGGATGGGTTCGAAGCCCGCGGCTTGCAACCGGCGTACCAGATTCAGGTTCACATACCGGTCGGCCGTATTGTAGGGACGCCCCAGCAGGACTGCGCCGCGGCGACCGGTCTGGTCAAGCCCGGCCAGCAGCAATCGCCCGGCCGCCACGCAGCCTTCGCGAAATGCGGTCTGTGCCTGGGACGCCGCAACGAATGCCGCCCTGATCTCGCTCACGGGGCGGCCGAGGATGCGGGCCGCCTCGGCCAGCCAGTGGTCTTCCTCGCCAGCGACCGGGTACTCGAGCGTCAGCAGATGCGCATCGGGCCATCCCGCAGCCGCCAGATGCTCGCGCACCACGTAGGGCGCCGCCTGGGTGTACGGACAGGCATAGCGGGACTCCTTTTCGCCCGGCGGTTCGAACATGCGCAGGTGCGGAATGAACAGCGTGGTGATTCCCTGCTCGAGCAGACGGTGCACGTGTCCGAACAGCACCTTGAGCGGCTGGCAGAACTCGACGGGCACACGCGCGGTGCCGGTCTGCACCGTTTCGCGGTCGCTCTTGTTCGACAGGGTCACCGCGAATCCGAGCGACTGGAAGAAGATGCGCCAAAACGGCAGATAGTCGTGCAGCGTCAAGGCCATGGGGATGCCCACGGTACCGCGGGGTTCGGCGGGCGGCTGGTTTGCGGCCTGCAACAGGCGTTCACGATGCACAAAGGCATCGGCGGGTGGCGTCGTGGCCTCGTCGGCGCGCTCGAACCTCCCGCAGACGCTCCCGAAGTGCGACACCCGGCCCTGTCCCAGGTCCATGCGTTGGACCTCGCACAAGTTCTCGCAGGCCCGGCACTCGAAGGTCCGGATGGATACCTCGCTGAACAAGCCCGCATCGGAACGAAAGCGGGTCGGTTCCGCGCCGGCCGCGAACGCATCGCGCGCAATGAGCGCCGCGCCCAGGGCACCGGACACCTCGGGATGCGGGTGCACCGCCAGACGTCCCTTCACGTTTGCCCGCAATGCAGCCACCACGGCCTCGTTTCGGGCCACCCCGCCCTGGAACACCACCGATTGGCCCACCGGGTGCGAGCCCACGACCTTTTCCAGATAGTTGCGGGCCACCGCGTAGGCCAGGCCCGCGCACAGGTTTCCGACCTCTGCCCCGTGCTGCAGGTGGTGCACCAGGTCCGAGTCCATGAACACGGTGCAGCGCGAACCAAGCTGGGCCGGGTGCGTCGAGGCAAAGGCGCGGGCCGCAAAATCGTCACGGATCGACAGGCCCAGACGGCCGGCCTGCTCTTCCAGGAACGCCCCGGTCCCTGCGGCGCAAGCGCGGTTCATCTGAAACGACGTGACGCGTCCTTGATCGACCCGGATGTACTTTGCGTCCTGGCCACCGATCTCGAATACCGTGTCGGCCGCCGGGCAGAAATGGGCCGCGGATCGTGCCTGGGCCGAGATCTCGTCGACCGCCTCGTCCGCACCCACCACATCGCGGGCCACCAGACGTCCCGAGCCCGTGGACACCACCCGCAGCACCGGGGTGTTCGGGGGCATCAAGGACAGGGCTTGTTGCAGCGACGCCCGCACCGCATCCACGGGGCGGCCTGCGGTCGGAAGGTAGGATGACGCCACCAGGTGCGCATCCCGGTCGATGATGGCCACCTTGGTGCTCACGGAACCCACGTCGATCCCGATCAGCACGCCCGGCGTCTGGAAACCGACGGATTGAGCCACCCCGTTCCCTTGTAGGGCGCGGTCACCAGACCGCGCCTCCTCCGCCGCCCCCCGGACCAACGGACCCAGCCCGCTCGCCGGCCCCAAATCCGCCAGCAGGCCATGCGCCCGTCGCGCCAGCTCGCCCAGGCTTGCCCCCACCGCCGTACCCAGCAAAGCCGCCCCCAGAGCCCCCATCACGCGGGGCCGCGCGGCCCGCGCCACCTGGTCGCCACCAAGTCCCAGGATCTCCCGGAACGCCCGCACCACCCCATCGTTGTCCGCCACCCCGCCCTGCACCACCACCAACGGCTCGGGGCGGCGGCCATGACACAGATTGGCCAGATAGGTACGCGCCAGCGCAAAGCACAGCCCCGCCACGATCTCGTCGGTCGGGCAGGCCCGCTGCTGCAGATGAATCATGTCGGTCTTGGCGAACACGGTGCATCGCCCCGCCATGCGGGCCGGGCGCGCAGCCCCGCCCCCCAGGCGTCCGAACGTTTCGATGTCCAGGCCCAGGCGCTCGGCCATCTGGTCCAGGAACGCCCCGGTACCTGCGGCGCACAGGTCATTGAACGCACTATCTTCGATGAAGGGGCTACCGTCCGCGTCCCGCCCGATCCGGATGAACTTCGAATCCTGCCCACCGATCTCGATCACGCTGCGCACATCCGGATGCAACGTCCAGGCCGCGGTTGCATGCGCCACGATCTCGTTGACCGTGGCAAGGCCAAGCCCCTCGGCGATCAGGTCCTTGCCCGACCCCGTACACATGCCCCCTGCCAGGGGCACATCACCGACCCTCGCCAACGCACGCCCAAGGACCTCGCGCACCGCGGCCAGAGGTCGTCCCCGCGTCCGTTCCCAGACCTCGAACGCCACCCCTCCCAGAGGATCCAACACCACCACCTTCAGGCTCACGGACCCCAAATCGATGCCGATGCGATGCCCCGTAATGAACCTCCCTGGGCGCCCCGAGATGGTAGCAGGCACGCATCATGACCAGCAAGCATGAAAACTGGAGGCTGTTACCAATGATGGCAGTCACGTGTTGTGCCGGGAAGGGCAATCACTTATCATCCTGGCATTCGTATGGTACGGAGGCGTTTTCATGATCGGGCAACCTGATCCGGTCCAAGGCGAGCAGGTCATCGTGCCGGTGATCTTCCAGACCGACACGGGGATGCTGCGCGGAAACGTACACATCGCCCCGAACACCCGACTGAAGGATGCGCTGAACAACCACGGTGATGATTTGTTCGTGCTGCACAGCGTACAACGGGCCGTCTGCCCCGGCCAGGAACTCGGGACCGAGCGCGTTCTGCTCAGCCGCCGGAAGGTGGCATGGATTGCCCCGACGAATGGCGCTGCGGAGCCACCGAGGCCCCTGCTCAATCCGGACCACGTGGAAAGACGCGCGGTCCAGGCCTGCATCCAGACCTCGACCCATCTCATCACCGGCCGAATCCACCTCAGTTTGCAGGGCAATCCCCAGGAGGCGCTGCGCTACATGCGCGAGGAATTCATTGCCATCACGAACGCCAACGTCCACGGACTGCCCGAGGACCTTCCATCAGTGAGTTTCGTGCTGGTGCGGCGTGAAGACATCGTGTGGCTGGCGCTCGCGGACCTCTAGGTGCCGAAGCACCCCCGTCTTTTTCTGAACCTCTAGGCGGTTCACGCTGATTGGAAGAGACAAGTATCCTGACCCAAACTACAATTGAGACACGAGGCATCGCTCCGACAGGGGGGGACATGACAGAGTTGGGCGTGGAGCGCAAAGGCAGCTTGAGTGATCAGGCCGCCTTGTTCCGTTCGTTGTTCGAACACATGGCCGAGGGCGTGGCCTTGCACGAGGTCATCTACGACGCCCAGGGCCAACCCGTCGACTACCGCATCCTCGACATCAATCCCGCCTACACCCTCCAGACCGGGGCCACCCGTGACATGGTGGTCGGCAAGACCAGTGGCGAGGCATATGGTGTGACCCCTCCTCCCTACATGGAGGAGTTCATGGTGGCGGGCCACTGTGGCCGGGCCAACCGCTTCGAGACCCATTTCGCCCCCATGGACCGCCACTTCAGCATTTCAGTGGCACCCATGAGCCCCAGGCATTTCGCCACCATTTTCACCGATGTTACCGAAACCAAGCGCCTGGCCGAGCGGCGCGAACAGAGCGAGCGCAAGTTCGTTCAGGTCTTCGATCTGGCACCCAACCCCATCGCTGTGAGCGGCATGGACGGCACACTGCTATCGGTCAACCAAGCCTATTGCCAACTATTGGGTTGGAGCAAGCAGGAACTGATCGGGAAGCGCACCACGGACCTGAACATCTGGGAGGACCCCGAGGTCAGACAGAAGATTATCGAGCGCCTGAAACTCGAAGACCGCGTCAACGATGTGGAAGTTAGGATGCGTACCCGTTCGGGTCAGCGTCGGATCCTGGAGTTCGGCGGGGCCCTGATGGAGTTCGATGGGCAGAAGCTTCTGGTTTCGGTCGCCCGCGACATCACCGAGATCCGCGCCGCTCAGCAGGCCCGGATCGAGGCCAGCCAGGAACTCGAACGCTTCTTCAGTTTGGCACTGGACCTGATGTGTATCGTCAGCCAGGAAGGCTGCTTTCTCAGGCTCAACCCCGCCTGGCAGCAGGTGCTTGGCTACTCCATCGAGAGCCTGCTGGGAACCAGCTACATGGACCTGGTCCACCCCGAGGACAGGGCCGCCACCGCCCGGGCAGCGGCAGACGTGGGTCCCGCCAAGCCGGCCATCAACTTCACCAACCGCTGGCGCCACAGCGATGGCAGTTGGCGCCACATCGAATGGCGAGCCATGCCCTTTGAGGGCGGCTTCATCTACGCCTCGGCACGGGACGTCACCGAGCGGGTCGAGGCGGCCCAGGCCCTCCGCCGCAGCCTGGGTGATCTCGAGCGTTCCCAGCAGGTGGCGAGACTCGGTTCCTATCGCTTGGACATGGCCAGCGGTTTGTGGGAATGCAGCCATGCCCTCGAGGAGATCTTCGGCCTCAGCCGCTCCTGCCGCAAGGACATGGGCCTCTGGGCCTCGATCCTCCACCCCCTGGACCGTGTCGAGATGCTGGACTACTTTGAGCAGGAGGTTCTTGGCAAGGGAAGCCGCTTCGACCGCGAGTACCGGATCCTGCGGCGGAGCGACGGGGAATTGCGCTGGGTGCACGGGCTGGGCGACTTGGAACATGACGACAATGGGCGGGTTCAGACCATGTTCGGCACCATCCAGGACGTCACCGAGCGGCGCAAGGCCGAGCAGGCACGGCTCAAGCTCGAAGAGAAGCTCCTGCAGGCGCAGAAGTTGGAGAGCCTGGGTGTGCTGGCGGGGGGAATTGCACACGACTTCAACAACCTCCTGACAGGCATCCTTGGCAACGCCAGCCTGGCGTTGGCAGAGACGTCCGCTCTGGCGCCAGTGAGGCAGCAGATCACGGATATCGAGGTCGCGGGCACGAGGGCGGCGGGCCTTTGCCGGCAGCTCCTGGCGTATTCAGGCAAGGGGCGCTTCGTGGTACAGGCATTGAGCCTGAACGAACTGGTCGAGGAGATGGCGCAACTTCTGACGGTGACCATCAGCAAGAAGGTGGTGCTGAAGTGCAACTTCTGCGAGGCACTGCCGCCCGTGATGGCGGACGCAACGCAGTTGAGGCAGGTGGTGATGAACCTGATCACCAACGCATCGGAGGCCATCGGCGACAGAAGCGGGGTGGTGACGGTGACGACCGGGGCCATGCACTGCAGCCTCGCCTTTCTGAAGGGCACCTTCCTGGGAGAGGGTCTCGCGGATGGGCAATACTCCTATGTGGAGGTTTCGGACTCGGGCTGCGGGATGGACGCGGAAACCTTAAGCCGGGTCTTCGACCCCTTCTTCACCACCAAGTTCACGGGCCGGGGTTTGGGGCTGGCGGCGGTGTTGGGGATCGTAAGGGGGCACAAGGGGACCATCAAGGTCGACACCAAGCCGAATCGGGGTACGACCTTCAAGGTTCTGTTGCCGGCAGTAGACGCGCCGGTGACGGCGGCGATCAGTGAGGCGCCAGCGGCGGGGCACAGGGGGAGCGGGTTGGTTCTGTTGGCGGACGATGAGGAAGCGGTGCGCTCGGTGGCGAAAACTATCCTGGAGCGGGCGGGCTACACGGTGCTGGAGGCAGCGGATGGTCGGGAGGCACTGCTGAGATTTCGTGAAAGGTCGCAGGAGGTGAAGGCGGTGATGCTGGACATGACCATGCCCGGCATGGACGGGAAGGCCTGCTACGATGAGATGCGGCGGTTACGGGATGACGTGAAGGTCCTGATGACCTCAGGCTATGACGAACAGGACGTGATCAGTCGCTTCACCGGCAAGGGCCTGGCGGGTTTTCTGCAGAAGCCTTACACCCAGGCCCAGTTGCTGGGCGCCATGGCCCGGATGCTCGGGGAAGGGACGTGAAGCTGGTGCCGGGGGCGGGAGTCGAACCCGCACGACCATACGGTCAAGGGATTTTAAGTCCCCTGCGTCTACCGTTTCGCCACCCCGGCGGTGCGACAGCATGATCTTGGCAGCATCGATGGCGGGTGTCTACTAGTTCTCCTGCACTGGAGGAGGAGGCGGCAACGCCGGAGCCACTGCAAAGTCCAGGGAGTAGGTTTGGGTTGCGGGAATCTCGCCAGGGCTGGTCATGACGGGCAGATTGCACACCCAACTCCCGTCTTGCCATAGCCTCAGCTCCCATGCAGCATAAGGAATCGTCCAGAATCGATATGAAAAATTCACTCTACCAAGGCAAGCAAAGACCTGTCCATGACGACCCGGATATGAGAGGATTCCAGGCAGTCGCTGGCTCGGGAGTGATCGATGCCCCCTGTTCACCCCCCACGCATCATGTCCTTCCGCCTGCTCATGGAATACGACGGGACCCGGTTTCAGGGTTGGCAGGGCCAGGGCAAGGCACGGGCCTTTCGGACGGTGTCGGACGTACTGGCGCAAGCCGTGGCCAAGGCAGAATTGCGGCTGGTTGAACTGATGGGGGCGGGGCGCACGGATAGCGGGGTACACGCACTGGGACAGGTGGCGCATCTGCACGTCGAGGGCCTCGATACCGTTGCCCCTGCCGACTTGCACCACCAACTCGCCGGATTCCTGCCTCCAGACCTGGTCGTGCGGGCGATCGCAGTCTGCGATCCACGGTTTCACGCCCGACACCATGCCATCGCACGGACCTACCTGTACCAACTGGCTCTGCGTCCATCCGCACTGGGACACCGATTCGCATGGGTGATCGACCGCCCGCTTGACCCAGCGCTTTTGGAAAGCGCGTGGCAGGCCTTCGAGGGCTTCAGCGACCTGTCGGCCTTCGCGATCGTTCCGCGCCAGAAGGATCCGCACGTGGAGGTGATGCGTTGCGAGACGGGCCGGTTCGGGGAACTCGTGCTGTTGCGCATCACGGCCAGCCACTTCCTGCCGCGCATGGTTCGGCGGGTGGTCGGCGCGTGCGTGCGGGTCGCCCAGGGTCTGACCCCGATCGAGCACATTCGACGGGACCTCCTGGCTCCTTCGCGGGAAGCCACCCTGGACTGGGGACGCTTCTCGGCACCCGCGCAGGGTCTGTTCCTTGAACATGTGCAATATCCCGACGAACCGGGGCCGGGTCCACTGGCACCAGTAATCCGCGTGGATCCGTGAATCCGCAGGGGTCCGAGGCCCTGTTCCCCTAATTCCCGCAACCGACAACGGTCGGATTCGTGAGGTAGTCCGCGCGTTCGAAGACCATGAAGACCGCGGTGATCGCGTCCGCGACCAGGGCGGGCACGCTCACGGGAAGAGGCGTGCCCTCGGCCTGGGCCGTGAACGTGTGCTGCACCGGATCCACGTTGAACGCATACCACGTCGAATTCTGCAGTGGAGTCGAGGTCGCGGCCGCGTTGGGCGTGTAATTGGGCGGCCGAGTGTAGTAGATGCGACCGAGCACAGGGGTCGAGGTGATGGTGGCGCACCCGACGCCCCAGTTGTGGGGTTCCACGGACCACCGGTTGGCCGGCCCCTGATAGTAGAGATAGCCCCACAGTTGGGCCTTGCCTGTTACGGGCTCCAGGTCGAAGGGCTCCATGTAGTGGCTGAAGGCCGTCGCCGGGTAGGCTGCGACCCACAGGAAGTCGCCCCCCGGACGAAGGGCCTTGCCATAGTTGTACGTCACCTGTCCGTCGCTGTGCGTCACCTTGACCCCGGCTTCGACCACGCCCGTGGGAATGGCCAGCCGGACATACCCGTACTTGTCGTCGGCTATGCCCGTCACCGGCGGATCGAACGGCAGCCCGGTGTTGCGGTTGACTAACTCCACCGCTAACCCGGAGGTCGACTTCGCGGTGTAGGGGTCCTGCAGGAAGAACCCCACGAGCCTGTTGTCGATGGGGCCATAGTCCGGGTCGAGGTCCGGAGAGTCCTGTTCCGACAGTCCGTTGATGAGGTGCGGAGCCTCCTCCGACAGCCGGACGAGCAACCGCATCCCCTTGTCGTTGCCCGCCGCATGGATGCGCACCCAAATCGCCTTGTCCGTGGCCGTGTCCTCCCATCCCGTCACCTCGAGAGGGGCATAGCGGTTCTTCAAGGCGTTCAGGAACTGGCTTTTGACCTCGGTTACCGTGTAGTTCGCCACGAATTCGGATGCGAAGTGGGCCTCGTACGTGTCCTGGGTCAGGTCCCCGCCTTCGGCCATGTCGTTGATCAGTGCGATCAGCCACAAGGCCTGTTCGGCAACCGCGGTCTCGGGCAAGTGAACGACGTCCGGGGACACGCCTTCATCGCCCGGCATAGTGTCATCCGGTGGCACTGTCTCAGCGGCGATGGTATCCGCGGGGGACACCGAATCCTCGGCCACGTCCTGGATCACGGAATCGGATACCTCGGTCACGTCCTGGGATGTGTCATGCCCGTTCGAAGTGCAACCCGTGGCCACGGCAACCAGGGTCAGCACCAGAACCAGACGGTGTGAATAGGCAGACATGAGCCCCTCCCTTCCCGAGTGAAACATGCCCATTGGTTTATACATCCATACAGAAGCTATCACCATTTATGTCCAGGTCAAGGCATTTTTCCGACGTTGCGCCGTTGGGTACGAAGCCCGCGGCAAAGCCCGTCGAAAACAACGGCGGGGGCACTACCACTTGCCGTATCTCACCAGCCTCGGGAATTGGGTCAGCGTCTGGGGAATCCTGCCCGAAGACTCCCAATCCAAAGTGTCCGGTTCACGGGGTTCAGGTCAGGGGAGTTGGCGGAAGGCGCGCATCGTGCCAAGTTGCAACCACCCAGATGGTCGCGTGTTCAACCCTGTAGAAGAAGCGATAGGGCGGGACGAGGACTTCTCGGAATGGGAGTTCCGGAAACTCGGGAATACGCCGTCCCGATTCTGGGAACTCGATGAGTCGCCGAAGTGTCTTTTCGGCTTTGCGACGAAATCTGCGGGCAGCCAGAGGACTATCAACAAGGATGAATTCGATCGCCGCAAGAAACTGCGAGCGAGCAGTGGGCGTGAATAACAGTCGCAAGCTCAACCTCTGGCAAGAAGGCTATCTGCTTCGGCCAGAATCTCGTCAAGTGCATGCCCGTTTCCGGAGGCAATCTCGGATTCCCCCAAGGCCAGAGCATAGAGGAGTTGACGTTCGTGTTCAGAACGGTCGTGTTCGTCGATGCTGACCAGAACGGCGGCTGCCCTTCCACGCCTGGTGATGACGAGAGGTTCCTTGCTCTTGGCGACCCGGTTGAGGATACTGGCAGCATCCTGTCTGAAATCCGTCACCGGAACGATGTTCGATGCTCTGGACACGTTGCGCCCCCCAAAAACGTACATCTAAACGTACCACCAACCGTCCTTCAATGCAAGTCCCGAGGCCATGGTTTTCATGGGCGTACAAGTCCTACGAG
>CAYRIB010000026.1:0-29146 GCA_964424165.1 uncultured Myxococcales bacterium
TGCAAGCCATCGAGCTTCCTCAACTGGGCCGACCGTGCAACCGCCGCCTCGTCGTCCGGGTCTCGGTTGCGAATCAGATAGCACCGCGGCAGATCCGGGTCCTCGTAGATGCCCATGAGGTTGGAACGGGCATCCAGTTCCGCAATGTGCTGGCCTGCGCAATGGCGCCAGCGCGACGCGATCTCGACCGGGTAGGGGTTGCGCGCGGGCACGGACTGCAGGGGGCGTGCCACCAGACGGCCCTCGCGCAGTAGCGACGCCTCCAGACGCTCTTCCGAGGCACAGTTGCGGACGTTGCGTCGATTGGGGCCACGCGTGGCCTTGCCACACTCCGCGGGTCGGTAGAAGGTCCAGCGCGCCACCACGCCGTCGGATGCGGGCGCGGATGAGGCGGTTGCGACGTCGGCACGGGGCAGAGGCAATCCGCCTTCGACCCCACGCGACGGGGGCAACGCGGTGGTGGCGCACGACATCATGCCGAGCATGGCCCCAAGGGCAAGGACCCAACCCCATCTCATGCGGAAAGTCCGGTGTCCGCACCCGCTGCCGGGTCCGGATTGGCGGCCTGAATCTCGTGGATCTTCGACAAGTTGGTTTCGAAGGCATCGAACACGTCCGGATCGAAATGACGCCCGCGCTCGCGTGCCATTTCCTGGATCGCGATCTCTTCGGGCCATGCCGTCTTGTAGACCCGGCTGTGGGTCAGGGCGTCGAACACATCGGCCACGGCCACGATCCGTGCGGGCAGGGGGATCTCCTTTTCGCGCAGGCCCCGCGGATAGCCCGAACCGTCCCATCGCTCGTGATGGTACAACGCGATGTCCCGCGACATGCGCAGCAGCGGGATGTGATCGTCGCCCGACAGGATTCGCGCCCCAATCGTGGTGTGGGTCTTCATCACGTCCCACTCGTCCGTGTTCAGACGGGCCGGCTTCCGCAGGATGGCGTCGGGGATCCCGACCTTGCCGATGTCGTGCATGGCCGCGGCGAGGCCGATCAGGGTCTGGTCTTCCTGCGTGTGTCCCATGCGCCCGGCGAGCAACTCGGCGTAGTGCCAGATGCGTCGCACGTGCTGGCCGAGGTCGCCTTCGCGATAGTCGGAGGCCGCAACCAGACGCATGGCGATCTCGTTCTGGGATGCCTGGATCTGGTCGATCTGCTCGCGTACGCGCCCTTCGAGCATGCGGCGGTAGGTACGATTCTCGATCTCGAGTTGGCGCTGACGCAGGGCGTTGGCCACACTGATCACGACCTGACTCGGTTCACAGGGCTTGGTGATGCAGGCATAGGCCCCACGCTCGATCGCATCGAGGGCCCGATCTTCCTTGTCGGGGCTGGTCATCATCACGAAGGGGATGTCGGGGTTTCGCTGCTGCACTTGGGTCAGCAGATCGAGCCCCGACAAATCCGGCATGCTGATGTCGCTCAGGATGAGCTGATAGTCCATGCGTTCGAGTTGCTGGATCGCCTGGTCCGCAGAAAACGCCAAGTCGCAATAGTGGCCGGCATTGGTGAGCACGCGCCCGATCAGGCGACACACCGCCTCGTCGGCATCCACGACCAGGATTCGCGCAGAGAAGGCCGGGTT
Source organism: uncultured Myxococcales bacterium (assembly GCA_964424165.1). GTDB lineage: Bacteria > Myxococcota_A > UBA9042 > DTJE01 > DTJE01 > CAYRIB01. The sequence continues at coordinate 1,589 of CAYRIB010000026.1, forward strand.
CTGCATCGAAAACCTCCTGGCTTGAAGATAGCAGCGTTTTTCACCGACAGGAAAGTTCGCGACATCGGGGATTTTGTGGCCTCTTCTTCGTTGACACTGCGGCATGGATCGGATATGAAAAAGCGCTCGGTTCTGCGCCGCGTGGCGACGTGCCGGCAGGCAACCCGGAAACAACAGGTGGAAGATGAAACAGTACGAACCCGCCCAGATTCGAAACATGGGACTCTACGGCCACCAGGGGTCCGGCAAGACCACGGTCGCCGAGGCCATGTGCTTCTTGGGCAAGAGCACGACACGCCTGTGCAGCGTGGCCGAGGGTAATTCCAACTTCGACTTCGAAGCCGAGGAAATCCGCCGCAAGTCCAGCATGTCCACGTCGATCGGTTATGCCGAATGGGGCAAGACCCTCATCAACGTGATCGACAACCCCGGTGATACCAACTTCGCGGCCGATGCCACGATGGCCGTGGTGGCGTCGGATATCGGGGTCCTGGTGGTCAGCGCGGTCGACGGCCTGCAGGTCGGGACCGAGAAGGCGTTCCGCCTGCTGTCCGAGTCGGGCATTCCCTGCATGGTGATGATGACCAAGGTCGACAAGGAACGCGCCAACTACGACCGCGTCCTGTCGCAGATTCGCGAGGCCTTGGGCGCGGGCGTGGTTCCGCTGACCATTCCGATGGGCGAAGAGGCCGCGTTCAAGGGCGTGGTCGATCTGCTCAACCAGGAAGCCCGCACCTATCCGGAAGGCCTGATCGGCAAGAAGGGCCCCGTTCCGGCAGACCAGGGGGATCGGGTCAAGGGCGCTCGCGAAGCCCTGATGGAGCGTCTGGCCGAACAGGACGACGCCCTGATCGAAAAGTACTTCGCCGACGGTGAACTGAGTGTTGACGACATCCGGACGGCGATGACCAAGGGCATGAAGACCGGCAACGTGATCCCGGTCTTCTGCTGCAACGCGGTGGCAGGGCACGGCGTGGACGTGCTCATGGACATGGCCGCCGACTATGGCGTATGCCCCCTGGATCGCAAGAACTTCAAGACCGTGAAGGGCGATGTCCAGACGGACGTGGTGCCGTCGGCTACGGGCCCCTTCCTGGGCTACGTGTTCAAGACCATCATCGATGTGCAGGCCGGCAAGATCACGATGATTCGCGTCATTTCCGGGTCCATGCCCGCGGATGGTTCGTTCATGAACGTGGATACGGGCACGCGCGAACGCTACGGCCAGGTGTTCAAGATGCTCGGCCGCAAGCAGGAGGGCATCCCGACCGCCGTGTGCGGTGATATCGTGTCCGTGGTCAAGCTGAAGGAAACCCGCAGTGGCCAGACCCTGGCCGCCGACGACTCGGTCGGGGCCCTGATGACGCATCCGCTGCCGGGTCGCTGCATTGGTCTGTCTGTTCGTCCAAAGACCCACGGGGACGAGGACAAGATGTCCGCGGCGCTTCAGAAGCTCCTCGAAGAGGACGTCGGCATCGCCATGTCGCGTTCGGACGAGGGCAACGAGATCATCATCAACGGTCTGGGCCAGGTCCATCTGGAGGTGGCGGCCGAAAAGCTCAAACGGAAATACGGGGTCGACATCGAAATGAAGCCACCCCGGGTTCCGTATCGCGAAACCATCCGCGGCACGGTCAAGAACGTGGAAGGCAAGCACAAGAAGCAGACCGGCGGTCGGGGTCAGTTCGGCGTGTGCTACATCGACATGGAACCGGCCCAGCGTGGCAAGGGCTTCGAGTTCGTGGACGCGATCTTCGGTGGGGCCATTCCACGGCAGTTCATTCCCGCGGTCGAGAAGGGCCTCCGGGATTCGATGAACAAGGGCGTTGTGGCCGGTTATCCGGTCGTGGACGTCAAGGTCACCCTGACCGACGGTAAGTACCACGACGTGGACTCGGACGGTCGTTCGTTCGAAATGGCCGGGTCCAAGGGCTTCAAGGCTGCCTTCCGTGCGGCCAAGCCGGTGATCCTCGAACCGATCATGGCCCTGACGATCGTGATCCCCGATGAATGCCTCGGTGACATCATGGGCGACCTGAGTTCGCGTCGTGGCCGCATCCAGGGCATGGAAGCGCAGGGACATTTCCAGGTGGTCAAGGGCCTTGCGCCCATGTCCGAAGTGCTGACGTATGCCTCGGACCTGCGTTCGATGACCTCGGACCGCGGCACCTTCACCATGGAAATGGTGAACTACGAAGAACTGCCCGCCAACCTGGCCGAGAAGTTGATGGCCGAAGCCCAGATCGAAGAAGACGAAGACTGAGCCTAGAACCCCAGCGGCGGGTTCTTTCCGGTCCACATGATCGTGTCGTGCAGAAAACGCGTGTCATCCCGATCCGGATAGTCCACGTTGAAATGCAGTCCGCGGCTCTCCTGTCGCTGCATGGCGCAGTCCACGATCAGGGCTGCCACGGTCGCCAGATTGCGCAGTTCGGCCAGGTCGGACGTGAGCGTCGACGACAGCACGTATTCCCGGATTTCCTGGATCAGCACGTCGAGTCGTCGACGTGCGCCGCGCAGTCGCCGATTCGAACGCACGATGCCCACGTAGTTCCACATCAAGCGCCGGACCTCGTCCCAGTTCTGACTGACCACCACGCTTTCGGGGTGCGAACCCGCGGCCGGACGGTGCATCCACGCAGGCGGATCCCCCTCCCAGGCAGGCACGTCCGGGGGCGGCGATGCCATCAGATGTCGGGCCGCACGGTCTGCATAGACCAGGGCCTCGAGCAGCGAATTCGAGGCCAGTCGGTTGGCACCGTGCAGTCCGGTGCAGGCCGTTTCGCCCAAGGCGTACAAGTTTTCCAGCGAGGTCCGGCCATTTTCATCGGTCAGCACGCCCCCGCACGAATAGTGCGCTGCGGGGACCACGGGGATCGGCTCGTTTCGCAGATCGATGCCGAACTTCAGGCAGGTCTCGAGGATGTGCGGGAAGCGCTGCGTCAGAAAGGCCGGTTCCAGATGCGTCATGTCGAGCAGAACGTGATCATCGCCCGTGACCTTCATTTCGTGGTCGATAGCTCGAGCCACGACATCGCGGGGGGCCAGGTCCTCCTGGGGATCGTAGCGCTCCATGAACGCCTGGCCGTCCTGACGCCGCAGAATACCGCCCTCGCCGCGCAGGGCTTCGGAGATCAGGAAGGATTTGGCCTTGGGGTGATACAGACACGTGGGATGGAACTGGAAGAATTCCAGGTTGGCCAGACGCGCTCCGGCCCGCCAAGCCATGGCAATGCCGTCGCCGGTGGCCACGTCGGGATTGCTGGTGTACAAATACACCTTGCCCGCGCCGCCGGTGGCCAAGATCGTGGCCCCGGCCCCGATCACGTCGATGCTTCCGGCCACCCGATCCATCAGGAAGGCCCCAAGCACCCGCTGCCCGTCGGGCGCGAGCCAAAGGTCCAGGCTCATGCGGTTTTCGAGGATCGTGATGTTGGGGTGACAGCGTGCCTGTTCGAGCAGCACCCGCTCTACCTCGAACCCGGTCAAATCACGAACGTGCAAAACGCGGCGTGCCGAGTGTCCGCCTTCGCGGCCCATGTCGAACTCGATTTCGGCATCCTTGGACAGCGTGGAAAAAGACACGCCCAGGTTGATCAGCCAGGCGATCTGGTCAGGTCCCGAACGCACGCACAAATCCACCGCGTCACGGTGACACAACCCAGCACCGGCCCTCAGCGTGTCTGCCACGTGCAGATCGAAGCTGTCGCCCTTGCCCAGCACGGTGGCGATACCGCCTTGGGCATAGCGCGTGTTCGATTCGAACGCCTGGAGCTTGGTGGCGATCACGACCTGCCGCGACGGGGCCAGACGCAGCGCCACCGACAGCCCCGCGATCCCGCTTCCGAGCACCAGGACGTCGCACTTCACGTCAATTCCCCTGTCCTTTCGAGAACCAGTTCTTGACCACGTAAGAGGCGATCTTCGGATTCTCCTTGAGGCGTCGCGTGGAATACGGATACCATTCGGGCCCGAACGGCACGTAAAGCCGCACGCGATGTCCTTCCTGCATCAGGCGCTGCAGCATGTCATCGACCGGGACCCCCAGCAGGGCTTGGAATTCGTAGCGGTCGCCCGCGATGCCGAGGCGTGCGATCATGGCCTGCAAGCGGTCTACCAGTTCCCGGTCGTGGGTGGCCAGGCCCACGAAACACCGTTCGCTCGTCAGCAGGACCTCGGCAGTCCGCAGGTACGACGCGCGAATCTCTTCGCGCTTCTTGAAGGCGATCTCTTTCGGTTCGGTGTAGATGCCCTTGCACAGACGAACGGACACCCCCTCGCCAGCAAGGTGGCGCGCGTCCGACTCGGTGCGGCGCAGATACGCCTGCAAGACCGAGGTCACGTTGCCATGACGATCGCGCATGCGACGAAAGATCTCGATGGTCGTGTCGGTCAGTCCGGCATCTTCCATGTCGATGCACACGGACGTGCCCGTGGCTTTCGCAGCCTCGATGATTCGGGTCAGGCGGGCTTCCGATTCGGTCTGATCCAGGCGCAGTCCGATGTGCGTCAGCTTCACGCTCACCGTTGAAGGCAGGCCCCGCTTGGCAATGCCGTCCAAAGTGTCGAGGTAGTCCTTGACGGCAGCGTCGGCATGCTCGGGCGTCGATGCATCTTCACCGAGCACGTCCATGGTGAACAGGTAACCGGATCGGCTCAATTCTTGGGTCTTGACGAATGCCGTTTCGAGATTGTCGCCGGCCACATATCTCGATGCCACACTGCGCACCACCCGCTTCGGAATGATCGGCAGCATCCGCGAGACCAGGAAACCGAACATGATGCCTCCCGTAAGAATCCCGCCCCAATTCTATGGCAGAAATGCCTTGGGGATGCAAAGGGATTGTGTGGGGCAGAATGCGGGATGAGGGCGGTCCTATCGGCCTGAAGATGTCCGCCATTCGTCGCAGGTGCGTTCGCACTGAGCCTGGGTGGCTGGGGTCACTTCGCAGCCGTGGATGTCCGAACCCGACTCGGCCAGACAGAGATCCCCGTCCCAACCGCCCCAGATGGTCGAATGACCGCTTCCCCCGCAGATCAGGTCACGTCCCGTCTGGTAGTCCCCCCCCTGCAACCCGTCGTCGCCCCCGTCCCCCCGCAAAAAATCGTCACCGTCTTCGCCGTAGAGGTTGTCCGATCCCGAGGCCCCGATCAGGCAGTCGTTGCCTTCCCGTCCCCATATTTCATCGTCCCCGCCTTCGCCCCAGGCATCGTCATGGCCCGGGCCCCCGTCGATGAAGTCGTCCCCGTCGCCACCTTCGAGGAAGTCCCGTTCGGGTCCGCCGATCAGGTTGTCGTCCCCATCGCCTCCCCGGAGCGTGTCGCTTCCCTCTCCTCCGTACAGGTCGTCGCGGCCCTCGTAGCCTTCGAGGAGGTCGTCGCCTTCGTCGCCAAACAGGATGTCGTTGGGGTGAATCGACACGCTTACCGGGTGGTCGCCACGAATCGTGTCGTTTCCTGCACCGCCGTGGATCTCGTCCATGCCTTCGCCGCCCTCGACGAGGTCGTTTCCCTCGAAGGCCAGGATGCAGTCGTCGCCGGCGCCTCCTCGCAGGGTGTCGTCTTGCGGCGTTCCGAACATCAGGTCAGGGCCCGCGGTTCCTTCGTAGCCATCGCCATGATAGGCCTCGCTGAAACAGGGGTTCAGGCCCTCGCACACCAGCCGTCGATCGCGCACGAAGATGCTGACCTCTTTGCGGTAGGCCGCATCCAGCCAGGCTCCGAACGAGCGGCCGCACCAGCGCCGGTCCATATCCCGCCGCGCACAGGGGTCCTGGGGGTCGTACGTGCCCCCGGGCGCCAATCCCTCGGCGATCAGGCGGTCGAGTCCGACGAAGTGCGAGCAGTCGCCCGGGGCCTCCCCGCCGGCCCGGAAGTCGTATTGGCCGTGGCGGTAGATCAGATAGAGATTGTGCATTTCCAGATAGTCGAGTCCGTTCCAGTCCGCGACGCCGTCGTGGGCCCCCCCGGCGCGGTCGGATGGGTTGTGGAACCGGTGTTGCCCCTGCCAACCGCCCGCGTTGTCGCACCCTGGGGTGCGGTTGCACGGGCCGCTGCAGGGCGCCGAGGTCAGCACCGAGTCGATGCGCCACAAGGACATCCCGCTTCCCAGATAGGGCGAATCCTGGTGAATGGCCCGTGCGATGATGAACGTCTCTTTCAGATCCTTGGCCGCGCGCTGCGAGAACTTGTCGGCATCCCAGCTCCCGATGATCGATTCGAGCTTGAACGCCATGGTTCGATTGTAGCCATGGGTGACTTCCCACCCCGCGCCATCGAGGAGTCCCCAGATCCCTTCGCCCACGGTCTGGCTCAGCACGTCGCGGTAGTCCATGACCCCGAAGTCCGGGGCACAGACCTTGTTGGCCACCTGGGCCAGTTGGTTGCTGTAGGCCAGGGCGTTTCCGCCCCATTCGTCGGGCGGCGACTCGCCCGTTGGGTCGCGGACCTGCCAGGCGTTGCTCGAAAGCTTCGTGACCAGACGGTGGATCATCTCGCGCGCCTGCCAGCGCAAGTCGAGGCCTTCGACCACCACGTCATCGGGAACGAGTCGGGCCACCATGGCCATGCCGTACACCAGCCCAATCGTCTGGTCCTGGCTTTCGAAGTTGCCACCCGCGGTGCTCATGGCGCCGCAACTGTAGGTCGACGTCACGCACCCGAAGCCGTTGATCTGGCGATCCGCAATCACCTCGTCTCGGGGAAAGCGATACGTCCCGTCGAACCGCCGTTCGAAGCCGACCGGCACATCGTCGCGTTGGAAGAAGCCGTCCTGGACCGGGGGATAGCCGAAGTTCGTTTCGGCTGTTTCGTCGACTCGGTTGAAGGCCATCAGAGCGTAGTACAGGTCGCGTTCGGTCTGCGTGGTGTCGAGTCCCACCAAGCGGAAGGCCTTGTGCTCGGTGGCCAGGACGGAAAGATAGGTGCCGAGCCAGATCGTGGCGTCACCCCAACTTAGTCGGCCGAAGGCGTCCTTGTAGGCGCTCGGCGAGCAGTTCGACGCCCACCAGTCGTTCACGCAATCGGACTGGGGCACCCGCTGAGTGGCTGGAATGCTCTGGCCGTGGTCGGTGCCGATCGACACGAAGCCCGGGAACGCTGCGGTGTTGTTGCCCCGGAAGCGGATCCGATAACGCATGTACTTCCCGAACCAGTCGGTGGTAGCGCAGGCGGGCGGGGTGTCGAGCCATGCTGGATCGGGCGGGGCGGGAGTCGCAACCCAGGGCAGGTCCGGTCGGGTGCAGTTGGTGTTGCAGAAGGGATAGGTGCCGTTGTTATGGCCATCGTCACAGTCTTCGTGGCCTTCGGTGACCCGCCCGTCCCCGCAGCGCAGCAGACCCTGGCAATCCATGGCGCAGCGGCCGTATTCGCCGTTGTCATCCCCGTCGTCACAGCGCTCGACCTCGGCATCGATGCTGTCGTCTCCGCAGTGCGGGCCCAATCCGCTGCAGTTGAGCTTGCAGTGACCATAGGTGCCGTTGAGTTCGCCATCGTCGCACGCTTCGTGGTTGCGGTCGAGCACCCCGTCGCCGCAATGCGGGGTGGTTGCCTGACAGTCCACGGTGCACGCCCCGGGGTTTCCGTTGGCTGGCCCGTCGTCGCACTGCTCGATGCCCGTGTCGCGCGTGCCATCCCCGCAGTAGGGGCCCATGGCCTGGCAGTCCGGCTTGCAGTGACCATAATAGCCGTCGTTGATGCCGTCGTCGCAGGCCTCTGACGCTGCCTGACGGATCCCATCGCCGCATCGCGGTCCCGGCCCCGCGCAGTCGCTGGCACATTGACCGTAGCCGCCGTTGAGCGGCCCGTCGTCGCAGGCCTCCAGGCCATCGATCTGCCCGTTGCCGCACGGCGTGAAACTGACTTCATCGGTCCTGGCGATGTCATCGGGTAAGGTGGTCGGCACCTCGCCCCCGGCACACCCCGCCAGCACGAGAACCAGGGCAGAGCGGATGCCCGAAAACCATTTCATGATGCGCCTCCGAGAGCATTGCCGAAGTGTCCCAGTAACGGTCGTGGAAGTCAATCCGGGGGCGGAGTTCGCAGACAGGTGGGTGGAACTAGACCTCGAGTTTCTCGGGAACGCGGAATTCGAGGTTCTTGTCGAGCAGTTCCTGAGGCACGGGCCGCACGATGTCGGTGCCGATCATTTCGCGCACGTAGTTGCGGGCCACGCGATCCCAGTATTCGCGGTTCACGTAGTAAACCCTTGCGCCGCCGAGTTCGTGCTGGTATTCCGGCCACGGATAGGAGGGCTGCGCCATGCCCAGGCCCCAGCGCTTCCATCCGTTGTAGCTTTCGTACGTGGCCCAGAACTCTTCCTGCCCCAGGATGTCGAAGCAGTATTCCGCCTTGGCGTAATACATTGTGGCCCCGATGCGGCCTCCGCGCCGGAAGGCCAGGGTGTGCAGACTGATGTTGATGTCCTCGTCCATCAGGCGACCGTTGGCAAATCCGACCAGTTCTCCGTCGACCAGACCCACCATGACATAGGGGTCTTTGAGGCGCTTGCGCTGCCAACCCACCAATTCCGCGCAGACACGGGCGCCTACGATGTCGTAGAAGTCGTGGTCCACATCGATCAAGCGCTTGGCCAGCTCGATCAACTTCGGGGCCTCATCGAGGCGGGCCGGGCGAATCACCAGATGCGTGCCGTCCTTCAGTTCCACGCAACACGGTTCGTACGGGGGCACGTCCATGGGCGGCGCCTGCAGGATCGGTTCGATCTCGCGCACGTCGAAGGTCAGCTTGTCCTGGGATACCTTTTCCGGGGTCTCGAGAATCATGTTGCTCCTCCTGATTGGACCACGTCGGCGCGGATGCCGAACCCGTCGCCGCTACCGTGATGCGATGCTGTCACAAGAAGAGGGCAAAGTCCATGTCCCTTTCACGACGGCGAGGATGACAAGAGTGACAAGGCCTGGGCATGATCGGGATCGATCGCCAGCACCCGGGCGGCGAACTGATGAGCCTTTGGCATGTTGCCAGCCCGGGCATTCAGGGTCGCCAGGGCCAGCAGCAACGCGATCTGGTCGGCCGGCGCCATCTGATCGATGCCTAGAAGCAGGGGCTGGAACACCTTCAGTGCCTTTTCGTCCTGCTGGGCGGCGAGCAGGACCCGTCCCAGCGACAGCGAACAGGGCACGTTGCGGGGATCCTGTTCGTGGCACCCCTCCAAGGCCCGGATCGCGCCGTCTCGATCCCCGGCGGCTTCGAGCAGTCGACCCAGGGCCTCGCCATAGCGCCGTGCTTCGTCCGGATGCTGACGCATCTGCGGGTGCTGCACCAGGGTCCACAGATGGGGAATGGCCCTGGACGGATCGCGCGACTGCAGCAGGAAATCCACCGTCAAGCCCAGGGCCTTGATATCCGCGGGGAGGTGGCGCAGGGCCATCTGGGCCCATTCCAAGAAGCGCCCTTCGTCGCCCGACTCGCGATGGACCCCGGCCAACTGCAGGCAGATGGCTGCGCGTTCCTCGTCGTCCGTGGCTAGTTGGAGTTCCCGCTCGAGCACTGACAGCAACCGCACGTGATCGCGATCTCGCAGGCATTGCTCGCGCAACAGTGCCAGCGCCTCGCGGTTGTTCGGAGCCGCAATCAAGGCCTCCTCGAGCGCCGCACGGGCCTCGTCGCGGTCCAGTTCCTCACCCTGCAGGGTCCGGGCCAGACCGATCAGGGCTCGTGTGCGCTGTGCCTCGGGCACAAACACGCCGGTTAGGCGCCTCAGCACCGCGGCCGCGTCACAAAGGTTGCCATCGCGTTCCAGCAGGCCTGCCTGGGCCAGGAGTGCCACCGGGTGATCGGGGTCGATCCCGAGGATCTCGGAGGCCAGTTCGGCCACGAGGGGATGATCGTGCAGTCGCTCGTCCGCAATGGTCAGGGCCTCGGTGAGCAGGGAGGCCCGGCCCGCGGGGTCTTCGTCGAGGCGGTCTGCCTTGGTCTGCAGAGCGAGGGCCAGCCCCGGCCAATCCTCGGCCTGATAGGTCAGGCGGATGATCTCGTCGAGCACACGGAGCGCCGAAGGGTCAATCTGTGCGGCCTGATGCAGCAGGGCAAGCGCTCGCTCGTGATCGGACATCTGCATCTCGGCGACGAGCGCGGCCCGCATGGCAGCCTCCACCCGCGCAGCGACCGGTTCGTCGCCCGTAACGCGGGTCTGCAGCATGGCGAACAGCGCATTGGATTCGTTGAGGGAGTCATAGACCCCCTCGAGCAGGTCCAAGGCCTCGACCTGCCCCGGAACCAGCGTGAGAGCCCGCTCCAGACGGATGCGGGCCTCTTGAGGCGCCTTGTGGGCGTCGATCGCAAGGCGGGCCGCGGATACCAGGGCGTCGGCCGCCTCGTCCGGGTCCATGACCGAGGCGAGTCGGTCCAGGGCCGCGATCTGCCCGTCCGCATCGCCTCGTTGCTGGTGCAGATCCAACAGCCGCATCAGCAGCCCCCGGTCAGCCCCCACGCGATCGTTGGCCTCGTCCAGACGCCTGGCGGCACCCGTCAGATCCCCCCGCTGCGCCAGCAGATCCGCGAGCCGGGCGGCCACCTGCACCCGTTCCTCGTCCGCGATTTCGGAATCGAGCTTGCGGATCAGGAGGTCCGACAGACTGTCGAGGTCACCGGTCGTCAGCACGGCTTTTTCAAGGAGATCCAGGGCCTCGCTGCAAGATGGATCGACGGTGAGTACGCGGCGGGCGCACTCCTCGACCATCGTTTCCGACCCCGGCAGGTCCGCGGCCAGTCGCGCAGCAGTCAGGTACAGGCGGGTTTCCACTTCCGGCCATTGGGCCCCGCGTGCCGCGGTCAGGACCGCATCGAGCGCGCTGCGGCGAGCGTCCGGGGTCTCAGCCAGGGCCGTGAGTCGTTCGAGGAATTCCTCGTCCGACGGCGAACGCGCCAGGGCTGCACCCAGATGACGAATGGCACCGGCACGGTCGTTTGAACGGGCCGCCAAATCCGCGGCCTCGGCATGAAGGGCCCCATCATCTTCGGGCAGAAGCCGGCGCGTCAGGTCTTCGAGGGTGTCGAGCAGTGCCGCCGTGTTGCCCGAAAGGCGATGTGCATCGGCCAAGGCATCGAGGGCATGCCGGCCCACCAATGGGTCGCGACGCAGGTCTGCCAGGATCCCGAGGGCCTCGGGGTGCCCCGGGTCCTGCAGCAGAACCAGATGTGCCTGTTCAACCGCGGCATCCGGGTCGTGCAGTTGGGTTTTCAGCAGGATGGCCAGGGCCAGCCGCAATTCCGGGTCGGCTTTTTCGCCATCCCGCCGGATCCGATCCTGCATGAGCCGCGCCACATCCTCGAACCGGCCGACGCTCGCATAAAGTTCCCTGAGGTCCTGCCAGGCGCCTTCATCCTGCTCGATCCGGGCCAGCAGAGCCGCCGCGGCAGTGGGGTCTGCCAGACGATCCTTGCGGACCGTGGCCGCCTGGCGGAGCAATCGGATCTGGTCGCTCACCCGGGTGGTTCGGGCGGCCTCGGATTCGTAGAGTGCGGCCAACGACGCATGCTGTCCGGTGCGGTCGAACAAGGTCTCGAGTTCGTCGAACATGGCCGTGATGCGATTGGGGATGGTGGTGTTCGACGGCGTGGCGGCGTGTGCCCGTCGCAGAAGGTCCGCGGCCATGGGGGCGTCGTCGAGTCGATGATGCGCCAGATCGGCCGCCCGCAAATAGGCCTCGGCCCGGGCTTCCGGGTCGTCGGTCAGGTCACCGATCTCTTCGAACACGAGCGCCAGGTCCGCCCATCGTTCACTCTGTTCGAGCAGGGCGATCATCTCGGCACGTGCGTCCTGATCATCGGGCGTGTGCGTCAGGGCAAGACGATAGTAGGTCACGGCCTCATCGACCAAGGCAGGGTCCTGCCGCGTCATCCGGGCCAGCGCCAGTGCGATCGAGGCGGCTTCGTCCGGGCCGGGCGCCGCGGCCAGTGATGCCTCGAGGATCGGTCGTATCTTGGCCTGACGCTCGGCATCGCGGGCCATGTCGAACAACTGGTCCATCCGATCGGAGGTCGGGTTCGACTGCACCAGCAGGCCCAGCAATTCAAAAGCCTCGTTCTGAAGGCCAGTGCCTTTCGCCAGTTCCAGGGCCATGAGCAGGGCCTCTTCACGGGTCGGTTCGTTCAGATCCTGTTCCGCTACGAACCGATACAGATTCAGACACTCCTGGTGATCCCCCAGTCGGCGATAGGTCGCGATCAGCGCTTCGAAGAGGTCCGCGGGCCATTCGGCCTCGGCGTGGACGCGGCGAGCCAGTGCCGCATCGTCGGCGTCGGCATTGTGCAGGGCAAGGAGTTGCTTCGCCCGTTCGACCGCATCGGGGAGATCGGGCAGGTTCAGGTCTGCGATGATCGCGGTGCGCTGCAGGTGGCGTGTGCGATTCGTCGCCTTGCTGCCGCGCCGCGTGGCGTCCTGTTCGCGCTGCACCAGATTTCGCACCCCGAGCCAGTCGCCCCTTTCCTGCAGAAGGCGGGCCATGGCATCGTTCGCATCGATGTTTTTGGGGTCCGCCTGCAAAGCGGTGCTGAGGTACGCCTCGGCCCGGGCGCGGTCATCGGGGTCGCGGGCCGCAATCTCGGCCAGGGCCGACAGGCTTGGCACATGGTTCGGGTCATCGCCCAGATTCGCCCTGAGCAGAATCTCGGCATCGATCGGCAGATTTGCGGCCTGAAGGCGCTCTGCGGCATCCATCCGCACCGCGATCCGCGTTGCTGGATCGGGCAGCGCCGCAAGCGTTTCGGACACCAGCCCCCCGAGCCGGGACATTCGGTCGCGTCTCGTCAGGTGTTCGACGAGCGCGATCAGCCCTTGGGAGGCCCCGAGCGGGTCGAGGAGTCCCTGGGCCTGAACCTCGTCGGACGACGTGGCCTGACCGAGGGCGTCCAAGACCTGGGCCAGGGAATGACGCAAACCGGCCCGCTGCACAGGGTCGCTTTCGTGTTCAAGCAGAACGACCAGGGCCTGTTTCAAGCGTGCCGGGTCGCCCTTGTGCATCGCGGCTTCGCGCAGCAGCAGGGCCGCCGGCTGTCCTGTTTCCCCATCGTCGAGCAGCGATGCCAGAATGTTGCATGCCGCGTCGCTGCCGGGCGCATCGTCGAGGATGGTCCCCGCAATGGCCAAGGCCTCGCCGCGTCCGGACGGAACCAGGCTCAGCGCCTCGGCCAGTTCCACAAGGGCCTCGTTGCGGGCGTCGACATCGGCAGTCGCGGCCACCTCGCCGCGCAGCAAATCCACCAGGCGAGTCTGGTCGTTGTCCTCCCTGGCCATGGCCTTGGCACGCTCGCGTGCCTCGGTGTCCTGCGGATCGCGTTCGAACAGCAGATCGAAGATCCGCGAGGCTTCGCGGGCATCGCCCAGGGCCTCGCGGGCCTCGCGTGCCGCGTCGAGCAGATAGTGCCGTGCCGTGGTTGCATCCGGGCTTCCGAGGCCGATGGCCAGTTTCATGTCGAGCACGTCCCGATGCCGCCCGCTGCCCTCGAGCAGTGCGATGGCGTGCAGCGCAGCGTCGAACGTTTCTTCGTCCATGGGTTGGGCAGGGTCCCGGTGGGTGACGATCGCGGCCCATGCGTCGGCCGCACCTTCGGGGTCCCCGATCCGTTCGCAGATTGCCGCAATCTCCCGGCGCAGTGCGGCCTGTTCGGCAACCGTGGCGGCCAGGGCCACACGCTCCTCGAGCAGGGGAACCCGCTCGGCCTCGCGTCCCATGGTCTGCAGCAGGTCGTCCATGGCGGCGCGCACGGGCAGTGCATCCGGGTCGGCTTCGAGCACCTGCTCGTACAAGACCAGCGTGCGTTCGGCATCGAGGTCGTGCTGGCGTCGCTGATCGGCACAGGCCAGCAGGTTGCGCACGCGGATGTCGGCCGGCAAGCCGGTCGACGTCTCCTCGATCCGGTCGAGCACCTCGCTCAGTCGACTGCCCCGGGCCGCGGCAATCAGCAGGCGCGACAGAAGCGCCTCCTCTTCGGGAACGGCCAGGAAAGCCTGCATCAGGGCATTGGTCGCGGCGTCGTCGCAGCCGGCCTCTTCGTGAAGCACTGCCAGCTCGACCAGCGGTGCCACCGACTGGGCCGGGCTCGACGCTGTGCTGGCACGCGCCTGCAGCAGCGCGATCAAACGATCCCGATCGCCTGCGGCCCGCAGGATCGGTTCGAGCACCTCCCCGAGTTGCTGATGAGCCGGGGTCCGGTCCGGAAGCGGCGTTTCGAGGACCAAGGCCTCGGCTGCGATCCGTGCCTCCACATGGTCCGGGTTCGAACCCAGCGTGCGTTCGAGCAGGGTGGCCGCCCGGGCCGGGTTCCGGATCTGATCGCGTTCGATCACGGCCATCTGGTAAAGGAGCTCTGCCCGATCCGAAGCATCGCGAGTAACTGCCTCGCGGCGTTCGAGCACTTCGACCATCTCGGGCCACCGTCCGGCCGCCCCCAGCACGTCCTCGAGTTCTGCCAGGACTTCCGGATCTTCCGAACCCTGGGCCAGCACGGCCTGGAGGGTCTCGACCGCGGCATCGAGCAGGCCAACCTCACGGGCATAGGCCGCCTTCTGCTGCCCGACCCGCTGCTGATCCTGGGGGGAACCGGACACCAAGGCCAGACGGTCGAAGGTGTCGAGTGCGGCCTTGCGATCATCGACCCGGCGATAGCAATCCAGCAGGGTCTGCAAGAACCCTTCGTTTTCGTCGGTGAAGGGTTGTGCCTTTTCGAAGGCCCGAATCGCCAGGTCGGGTCGATCCAGCGGGCCGGCCCACAACCGGCCGACGGCCGCGGCCATGCGGGCCTCGGTGGCTGCGTCGGGCAGGGCGCAATCTTCGACCGGGCTTCCCTCGGGCAGGATCCCCACCCACTGTCCCAGGGCCAAGGCCGCCTGCCGCTGTTCGTCCGCGCTTTGCGCCAGGGCCAGCATCCGTTCGATCGCATGGGTGACCGGACGCTCCTTGACGGCCTCGACCGCAAAGGAGAAGGCAGCCCGCGGGTCATCGAGCACCCCTTCGCACAAATCCACGAGTTCCATCCGGACCGCGGCCCGAGCCTCGGGGCGAGATTCAATCGCCAGGCGTTCCTTCAAGACGGCTGCGAGTTCCCGTGTCCTGGACGTGCGGCGATAGAAGGGCACAAGCAGGTCTACCGCGAGGTCCGCGGACTGTGGCCGATCGCACAGGGCCCGCACCTGGGACAGGGCGTCCGTATGGTTCGGGTCGATGCGCAGGATCTGATCGAGTTCTTGCAGGGCGTCCTCGTCCCGGTCGAGCTTTTGCCACAGAACCCGGGCCCGGTCGCGGCGGGCCGCCAAGCGGGTCCGTGGATCGTCGGATAACTCCGACTGCTGACGCAGCACGTCCTCGAGCTCTTCGAAAAGACCGGCCCGCTCGAGAATACGTCGCAATCCGGCAAGGGCCTCGGGTTCGGACGGCGTCTCGGACAGGACCGCTCGGTAGGTGGCGGCCGCGCCCTCGTCATTGCCGGTCAGGTCCTCTCTGAGCCGTGCCAGCCGCATCATCAGGCTGCGTCGCTCGGCAGGTTCCTGGGCAATGGCCAGACGTCGTTCGAGCGTCTGCTCGAGTCCCACGTAATCCTGCTGCAGCAGCGTCAGGTCTTCGATGCGGGACAGGGCAGCGTGATGATCGGGATCGATGGCCAGTGCCCGGGTCAAGGCATCCTTGGCCGCTTCGGGCTGGTTGAGGTGCTGCAGGCAGCAGTCGGCCAGGTCCACGAGTTGTTCGACCTGCGCCTGCGGCGAATCGGTGAGTGCGATCACTTCTTCGAGCAGATCGGCATAGGCCTGCCAGGCATTGGCAGCCCCGGCCGAAACCCGCAGATCCGCCAGCAATGGGGTCACGTCTTGATGCCCGAGCGACTCGCGCACGGCCTGTGCCGCGATTTCGAAGGCCTCGTGCGCACGGCCCAGGCGCAGAAGCGGCGCGTGCATCCGGCGCGTCGCATCGAGTCGGGCCCGGGCGCCTTCGAGGTTCGACACCAGAACCCCGAGAATGGCCACGGCATGCTCGTCATCGCCACGGGCCTCGTAGGTGGCCAGGAGCCGCTGTCCCACATCCGTCAGACGATGATCCAGGTCAAAGGCCTTTTGCAGGTGGGTCAGCGCGCGGTTCGGGTCGCGCAGATCCTGCTCGCAGGCGAGTGCCATGGCAAGATTGAGTCGAACCTGTTTGGCAACGTCGGTTTCGCGGGCCTCGCGCCCGGCAAGCATGGCCACAAAGGCAGCCGCGCCTCCCCGTTCCGCGAACCGGTCGCTCAGGGCGTCGAGATCGCCCGCATCGAGGAGGATGCCTTCGAGGCGGCGCCGAGCCGGATCGTTGTTCGGCTGAACGGCCAAGATGGCCTCGAACTGGCGACGCGCCGCGGCCGGGTCGTTGATTCGTTCGAGCAGCAGTTCGCCCAGACGCTGCATCAGGTCCGGGCGCTTGTGGGCCGGGGCCCGCGCGATCTCATGTTCCAGGAACTTGGCGTAGGCTGGCCAACGCTCCATGCGGACATAGATCTGATGCAGGTTGGCCTTGGCGTCCTCGTTGTCCGGATTGGTCGCGTGGACCTCCTCGAACAGGCGCAGCGCTTCGTCGTATTTGAACAGGCGTTCCTTGGCCATGTGCGCCGCGGACAACAGATGGGTTTCACGGTCGCGGCCGTCCATCATGGACAGTTCGCGAACCTGCATCGAGAAAAGCTTCTCCTGGTTGCGCTTGCGTTCGTAGATCCCTTTGAGGGTGCGCACCACGTCGAGATTGGCCGGATCCAGTTCCAGGATCCGTTCCAGGAACGGGATTGCCTGGGTTTCGTTGGACATCCGCGTGATTGCGACCTCGGCAATCTGGTGAAACAGATCCAGCAGTTCGCCAGGGTCCTGGGTCGCTTCCACGCGCCGCTGCAAAACACGTAGCAGGTCCGACCAGCGCTCTCGCGTCTGGTAGCCCTGACTCAGGGTCATCAGGGCCTCCCGGTTCGTGGGCGAGACCTCGACGATCCGCGCATAGGTGGCCAGGACCTGGTCTTCGCTCGGGAGCCGTTCCGGCGACTGGTAAACCTCGATCAGCCGGAACAGGGTCTCGAGACGATGCTCGACGTCGTCCGACGGCAGACGGCGCAGTCGGTCGTTGTAGTGTTCCACCAGGGCGGCCCATTTCTTCGTCTTTTCGTACAGCGTCAGCAGGGCTTCCTCGGCGGCCAGGTCCTGCGGGGCGATCGCGAGGATGCGTTTGTGGGCGTCGATGGCCCGATCGAGGTTGTGGAGATGATCCTCGGCCACCCGGGCGAGCTTGCGATTGATCCGCAGACGCTCCTCGGGGGCGTCGTTTGCCGACAGTGCGAACTGCAGGATCGAGCTGAGCTTGGTCCAGTCCTGGCGACTTTCGTGATAGTCCTCGTAGAAGCGCAGGGCCTCGAGATTTCGCGGATCCACGGACCTCAGGCGTCGCCAGGCACGTTCGGCCTCGTCGGTTCGTCCCAGCGATGCCAGCAGGCGGGCCATACGGGGCAGCAACATGGCCCGATGCGCATCGTCGGGCGCCGTGGCCAGGGCTTCCTCGATCAGGGTGATCATCTCGGCCTGACGTTGTTCGGCCTGCAGCGCGTCCAGTCGGCGGTCGAACTCCGTCGGGACCTGGGCCGCTGACCCGATCTTCGCGGGCTCGGACACCGAAGCCGGGGCCTCGAGGGCGGACACCGCAACGGCAAGGCGTCGCCGCGCGCCTTCGGGCAACGGGGTCTCCGGATCGCGCAGCACGGCCGCGAGTTGAGGAAGATCCAGGCCGCGGAACGCGGCTGCGAGGTCGGCGGCCACCGCGGCATCCGGGTCCTTCAGGTCGGTGCGGAATAGGTCTGCCGCAAAAGAAGCGGCTTGTGCGGCGAACGAAGCGGAGGTGTTGCGCGAAAACGCCAACAGAAGATCGGCTGCAACCCGCGTCCATGCGTCGATGTCGTTCGGGGTGGTGACGTGGGATGCCTGCTTTTCGACATGCCGCAGGGCACGGGCCAGGTCGTCGGCATTCATCTGCGTGGTCAGGGCATCGAGCGCATCGCCCTGTGCCTTGCCTCCCTTCACGTCATCCAGGATCTGCTCGATCTGGGAGCGTTCCATGACCCTTCCCTCGACTTGGCGTGACACAACCCCGGCGAATGTATCGCAAGGCCGGCGTTAGGACAACTGCATGAAGGAGGGGAGGGCGGCGGTCGGGTCGTGTGCAACCTGCCGAAGGTTGGTGTGATGTCACCAGCCCCCAAGCAGTATCCGGACCTCCTCGGAGGCCATGGTGCGGAAATCCCAAGGCGGGTCCCACACCAGTTCGACCGAGGCCTCGTTCACACCCTCGGTGCGCAACGCGGCCTGTCGCACCATCTCGACGATGTAGCCGGCCATGGGGCACATGGGGGTCGTGAGCGTCATCCGGACCACGGCACGACGCCCATCGTCGTGCATCGTGACCCCGTAGATGAGCCCGAGGTCCGTCATCGGCATTCCCAGTTCGGGCTCGATCACCGTCTTGAGCTGTTCCATCACCTGTTCAGTCGTGGCCATGGTCACATCCCTCGTGCGAGTGCCCAATCCCTTCCTCGAAGGTCGTCCACGGAAGAAGCGCGCACTTGACGCGCACCGGCAGATTCTTCAAGCCTTCGAGGGCTACCAGATCGCCCATGTCCAGATCCGCGGGCAGTGGCTCGCCCTTCAGCATGGCCTTGAGGCCGCGCAGCAATCGGCGCCCTTCGTCAACGGTACGGCCCTTGAGTTGGGAGGCCAGCATCGAGCCCGAGGCCACGCTCACCGAACACCCGTGGCCAAGGACCTGGATGCCTTCGATGCGCTCGTTGATGACCTTGAGCCGCAGGGTCACCTCGTCACCGCAAAGCGGGTTCTTGCCCGACCATTCGATCTGCGCGTCAGGCAAGGGGTCACGTCCAGCAGGGTGCAGATAATGGTCGAGCACGACCTCCCGGTAGAGTTCGTCGTCCGGTTCGCGGCTGGCCAGGTCCCGGATCCCCATGTCTGCCCCCGGGCTTGCGACCTGCGGCGCATAACGGGCCGCGATCGCCTGCAGGGCCGAGACAAGGCGGTCCACCTCGGAGCGATCGTTGTAGATGTAGAAGCTGGCGCGAGACGTGGCAGGCACCGCAAACCGCTTCATGAGCGGCTGTGCGCAATGATGCCCTGCCCGGATCGCGATGCCCTGACGCCCCAGTTCCTGGGCGACGTCGTGAGGATGTACGCCATCCATGGCGAACGATACGAGGCTGCCCGAACTGTGCGGCCCCGGGCCCGGTCCGAACATCCGCATGCCGCGTACGTTCGAGAGCGCCTCACGGGCATAGGCGCCCAGCTCACGGTCATGTTCGGCAACGGCGTCCATGCCGATCGCGTTCAGATAATCGATGGCCGCGCCCAGTCCAACGGCATCGGCCACGTTCGGGGTTCCCGCCTCATAGCGCCACGGTGGGTCCGCGTAGGTCGACGCCGTGAGCGTCACGTCCCGGATCATCTCGCCGCCGCCCAGGAACGGCTCCATCGACGCCAGCCGGCTTTCGCGGATGTAGATGGCCCCGATGCCCATGGGCCCCAGCATCTTGTGGCCCGACAGGGCAAAGAAGTCGCAGTTGATCTCGCCCACGTGGACCGGCATGTGGGGACTGGACTGGGCCCCATCGACCAGGACCGCGGCTCCGGCCTCGGCGGCCAACCGCGCGATCTCCTTGACCGGATTGATCGTGCCCAGCACGTTCGAGGCGTGCACCACCCCGACGAGTCGCACGCGCGGATTCAACATGCGGCGGAACGCGTCCATGTCGAGCAGGCCTTCGTCGGTCACGGGCACGGCGCGCACCTTGCACCCGGTCCGGCGGGCCAGCAAATGCCATGGCACGAGATTGGAATGGTGCTCCATGCCGGTGAGCAGGATCTCGTCTCCCTCGGACACATTGCTGGTGCCCCAGGCGTGTGCCACCAGATTGATGCCTTCGGTGGCGTTGCGCACGAACACCACCTGCCCCCCGGCCGGAACACCTAAGAAAGCCGCAACCTTGCCGCGCGCCACCTCGTATTCGCGTGTGGCCTCTTCGGCCAGTTCGTAAACGCCGCGATGGGCGTTGGCATTCGTCTGCTCGTAATAGCGCACCAGGGCATCGAGCACGGCCCGTGGCTTCTGAGTGGTCGCCGCGTTGTCCAGATACACCAAAGGGTGGCCGCTCATGGTCCGCGCAAGGATCGGGAAGTCGGCGCGGATGGTGGGGATATCCAGCACGTTCATACTCCTGTCAGGTGCGGGCCGTGTCCGCAAGCAGTCTTTCATGGACGCGCGCGGCCAGGGCGGGGTCCGGAATACGGCCCAACACGGGTTGCGCGAAGCCTTCGACGAGCATGGTTTCGGCCTCCTGGGCCGTGAGCCCCCGAGTCATCAGATAGTATCGAGCCTCGGCGTCGAGCGGGCTGACCGCGGCCGCGTGGCTGCACGCCACGTCATGGTTGAGGATCTCGAGCTCCGGGATCAGATTCGCCTCGGAATCCGGGGACAGCAGCAGGGCCCGGGCCTCCTCGTAGGCCTCGCACCCGGGCGTGTCTGCGTGGACCCGCAGCAGGCCGGTGAACGCGGCGCGCCCCTTGCCGTTGCCCACGGCCCGCACCAGCACCCGGCTCGTGGAAAGGGCAGCGGCGTGGTCTTCGAGCACGCGATAGTCGGCCTGGCTGGTCTGGCCGGCCAGCAGCAGCGACAGTCCCTCGACGGCCGCATGGCTTCCCGCCATGTTCACGCGGACCTCGGCCTTGCCCACGCCCCCAGGGGCCAGCACGTGCAGGTGTGTCAGCGAGGCACGCTCGCCCACATGGCCTTCGAATCGGGTGTGGGTTGCGCCGCTCGCATTGGCCTCGATCGAGGCGAATACCAACGATGCGCCTTCCCCGACGAAGACCTCGGACACCAGACTTGCACACCCGTCGGTCTGGTCGAATTCCGAGATCACGCTCGCCTCGCTGCGCGGCCCAGCCACCACGAGAACGCGAATCGCCTGGAGCTGGTCAGGGGGCATCGACGCCAGCGTATGACGGATGCGGATGGGCGTCGTAAGGTGCACTCGGTCCGGCAGGATCAACACGGCCCCGGTCCGGAACGCGGCAAGGTTGTATGCCAGATGGGGATCCGTGGCCCCGGCGAGCCGGCCAAGATGGGCCTCGACCAGGTCCGGAAGCCGCAAAAGCGCTTCGGGGAACGTGATTCCCTGAACCCCGGCCGCGATCGCCGCATCATCGAGCAGGATCTCGGGTTGCGCCCCCCCCATTCCGGTTTCGGGCTGGGGAATGCGGCCACCCGGCAGAAGCTGGGCCGGGGCGGTGTAGCGCCACCGGTGACTGGCCCGATCGGGCAGAGGCAGTGTTGCTGCCTGACGTGCCGCCTCGAGCCTGAGGGCGGCCAGGAACCCGGGTTCCAACGGATTGCTGCTTGTGTCCATATCGTTCCTGCTTCCTCTATCCCACCGATCCGGTCATTTCGAGCTGGATCAGGCGGTTGAGTTCCACGGCATACTCCATCGGCAGCTCCTTGACGAACGGCTCGATGAAGCCATTGATCACCATCAGCACGGCTTCCTGTTCGGTCAGACCCCGGCTCATCAGGTAGTAGAGCTGGTCCTCGGCGACCTTGGACACCGTGGCCTCATGCGACACCGAGGCCCCAGGCTCGGCCACGTCCATGGTGGGGTAGGTGTCCGAGCGCGAGGCCTTATCGAGCAACAATGCGTCACAACGCACGCTGGTCTTGACCCCGGTGGCGCCGCGCGTCACCTTGACGAGCCCCCGGTATGAAGATCGACCGCCATCCTTCGATATGGACTTCGACGCAATGGTGGACGTGGTATCCGGTGCCGCATGCAGCATCTTGGCACCGGCATCGAGCACCTGACCCGCACCGGCAAACGCGATCGACAAGACCTCGCCGTGGGCCCGGGGTCCCACCAGATAGATGGCAGGGTATTTCATGGTGAGGCGGGAACCGAGGTTGCCGTCGACCCATTCCACCCGGGCGTCCTCGTAGGCCTTGGCCCTTTTGGTCACCAGGTTGTACACGTTCTTCGACCAATTCTGGATGGTGGTGTAGCGCACCCGGGCACCGGCCAGGGCCACGACCTCGACGACGGCGGTGTGCAGGCTGTTGCGGTCGTAAATCGGGGCCGTGCAACCTTCGATGTAGTGGACCGACGAACCTTCGTCCGCGATGATCAGCGTGCGTTCGAACTGACCCATGGCCTCGGAGTTGATTCGGAAGTAGGCCTGCAGGGGAATATTGACCTTCACCCCCTTGGGTACGTAGATGAACGAGCCCCCGGACCAGACCGCGGAGTTGAGCGCCGAGAACTTGTTGTCGTTGACCGGCACCACGGTGCCGAAGTATTTCCGCACGAGGTCCGGGTGTTCGCGCAGGCCCGAATCCATGTCCAGGAAGATTACGCCCAGATTTTCAAGGTCGCGCTGAATCGAATGGTAGACGACCTCGCTTTCGTACTGGGCCGAAACCCCGGCCAGGAATTTCCGCTCGGCCTCGGGGATGCCCAGCTTTTCGAACGTGTTCTTGATCGCCTCGGGCACCTCGTCCCACGTCTTGCCCTGACGGTCCGAGGGGCGCACGTAATAGGTGATATCGTCGAAGTCGATGGCATCGAGCATTTCGGGAAGGGCCCATCGCGGCATGGGCCGGGCATCGTAGAGTTCCAGGGCACGCAGGCGCAATTGCAGCATCCAATCCGGTTCCTGCTTGATCGCGCTGATCTCGCGGACCACGTTTGCATCGAGCCCCTTGCGAGTCCGGTACACGGAGCGGTCCGGGTCCGCGAATCCGTATTGGTAGTCCTTGACGAGGTCGCGCGTGTCCGCGGCCGAGGTCGTCTTTGTGGTGTCATCGCCCTGCATCGTCGTCTCCCTTCGGTGACCGGGGTCCTACAAGGCCTCCTGCAGCCACTCGTATCCCCTGGCCTCGAGTTCCAGTGCCAGTTCCGGGCCCCCGGTCCGCACGATCCGGCCGTCGAGGAACACGTGGACCACGTCCGGGTGCACGTAGTCGAGCATCCGCTGGTAGTGCGTGATCACGAGTGCGGTGGTTCCCTTGGCAATGGCCGTGTTGATTCCTTCGGATACGGTCTTGAGCGCATCGATGTCCAGGCCCGAATCCGTCTCGTCCAAAATGGCGAGTGAAGGCTCGAGCAGCAGCATCTGCAGGATCTCGAGGCGCTTCTTCTCGCCCCCCGAGAAGCCATCGTTGACATAGCGGGTGGCAAAGGCATCGGGGATTCCGAGTTCCTTGAAGCGACCGAGCAGCATCCGCCGGAACTCGAGCGGCGACACCTCCCGGTTCTTGGCCGACCGCAGGGCCGACCGCAGGAAGTTGGCCACCGTGACCCCCGGGATCGCCATGGGGTACTGAAAGGCCAGGAACATGCCTTGGCGTGCCCGCTCGGTCGTATTCAGGGGCGCAATGTCGCGGCCATGGATCCGAATCTCGCCGCCCTCGATCACGTAGGCCGGGTGTCCCATCAGGATGTTGGACAGGGTGCTCTTTCCCGACCCGTTGCGGCCCATGATGGCATGAACCTCGCCTTTCATCAGACGCAAATTCACGCCCTTGAGGATCCGCTTGCCCGCGATCGAGGCCGTGAGATCGCTGACCTCGAGCACAGGAACATCCTGGTGCGAAGAAACCGTTTCCGCTGTCATCGCTCACCTTCCTTCCAGATTCGAAGCATATCGAACCGGACCGCCCCCTGGTCGGCGGCCGGGTTCACGAGATCGGCCAAGGTCACGCGGGACAACAGGCCGAGCATCAGCCGGGTGATGGTATCCCATACGTTGCGCAAACCGCAGGCATCGTGGCGGGCGCAATCGACGCCCGACAAACAGGAACGGGCCTTGGCCGGCCCCCCCTCGAGCACGCCGATGGCATCGGCCAGCGTGATGTCTGCAGGGGCCCGGGCCAGACGGATGCCGCCCTTGACCCCACGCTCGCTGGTCACGAGTTCGCCGCGCCGAAGAATGCTGGCGATCTTGGCCACGTACTGCGGGGTAAGGCCCTCCGCTTCGGCCACGCTGTTGATCGTGCTGGGGCGCTGTTCGAAATGGGCCTTGGAAAGGGCCATGAGGCAACGCAACCCGTGTTCTTCAACCGCGCTGATCTTCACCGATCCTCCGAGGGCTCAGCCATGACCACGGCACACTATGGTGAATCATTACTTTTTTGTCAAGATTGATCTGGCCCGCCTTGGGCAACCCTTCAGGACAACGCAGCGGTCATCGGACAGGTCTCACGACGGGCGCCGTTGAAGTGCCTGAGGAATTCGCGCCGTGCGCTCTGGGCGGGCCGCCCGTTCCACAGCGCCAGTAACGGCATCTGCAGCAGATTCCCGAGCTTGGGCTGATCGTAGTTGGTCAGGTGCACGGTGCCGTCCGGGTCGATGCAGGCCTGCTCCCAGGCCATGCGGCAGGGCTTGAAGAACGCCCGGTTGGCGAAGTTGTCGGCCGTGCGGAAGCGACGCAGTGGCGCGTGCGAGGAGACGTCGCAGTCACAAGCATCGGGCGCGGCCAGATGATCGACCAGCACGAAGCCGGAACGGTCCGCGATGACACGCAGTTCCGCCATGGCCTCGAGCAGTCGGGGATCCGTGGGGGGCAGGAACTCGTCCCGTGCGAAGGCGTTGCACGGGAACATCTCTTCGATCTTGAGCCAGTCCAGCCCGAGGTCGGCGACCAATCGGCCCATGTCGGCCAGTTCCCCAAGATTCGTTACGCAGGCCACCATCGAGACGCCGATGCGCAGATCCGCCCCCGTTGCTTCGCGCAGGCGCACGGCCCGGGCCAGATTCGTGGTCACCTGGCCCACCTGGCTGCCCATACGGATATGGTCATTGGTGCGCGCCGAGGTGCCATCGAGCGAGACCGCCAGGGACGTGACGTGGCGATCTACCAAAGTGCCCAGGCGCGCCTCGTCGAGCAGCATCCCATTGGTGAGCAGATGCACGTCGTAGGCCCCGCCCACCCGCTTCTTCGCGCTGACGATGGCGTCCAGAAGCGGCAGGAACGCCCTCGAGACCAGCGATTCGCCGCCATGCGAGAAGCCGAAGTACGAAGCGGCCTCGAATGCCCCCTCCAAGCGGTCGAGCAACCAGGGGGGCATCTCCCGGGCCGTCCGATCGCGGGTCCTCTGCGGTGCGTGCGTAATGCAATGCCGGCAACGCAGATTGCACCGTTCGGTCACGGTCAGATAAAGGTGTGCGGGCAGGGACAACGTTTCGGTGCATCCCCGGGCGAACGCCGCGTCCGAGCGGCGACGGTTTTCGGCCAACCCCATGCGCCACCCGTCGATCACCTCCGGACGCGGATGGCGTGCCACCACGATCGCGGACCAAGGGCCCAGGCGCACGGTGTTGCCTTCGATCATGGCGTCTTCCAGGGCCAGCAGGGGCGTTGCTGCCGAAGGTGCGTCGGTGGGCAGGGGGAGGTTCACGGTGTCGTCGCCGCCGTTCAGAAAGACCTCGATCACCTCTTCGCCGGCGGTGCGTCGAAATGCGGCCACATCGCACGGCCAGGTCGAATCGCTGGAATCGACGGGGGTCAGGGATTCGCAATCCCCCGAATGCAAGGCGGGGCGCTGTCTCCGCAAACGGATGGCCTCGCGCACCAGGGCACGGGTGGCCCCGTCCCAGGCATGAGGCGCCCAGGGCATGCGCATGCGGTCCGGCCAGGCATCCTCAAAGGCCGCGGACGGGTCCTGGCTCGAGAGACCGAGTTCGTCCCCGTAATACAGGGCCGGGATCTCGGGCCGCAGAAGGATCAGGAGATGGGCCAGTCGGACGATGCGCAAGTCCCGCACCAGCGAGGCGAACCGGGGTTGGTCGTGCGTCCCTGCAAAGGCGACGGCGGTCCAGTTGGGGCCTCCGCGGCCGAATTCCCGTTGTGTCTGGATGTCCGACAGGTCCGGCCCGCGGATACGGCGTCTCACCAGCCAGTCGTAGAGCCCTTCCTGAAGCACGAAATCCGTGCCGGAATGCAGGGCCTCGCGCGTGTATCGCCACAGATGGTCGGGGATGACCTCGCCGAACAGCAGCGCATCCCGATTGACGGCTCGTACCGTGGCACCGATTCGCCGCTGAAGCGTCAAGGGAACATCCGAGGCCGCATCGATGCGGAAGGCGTCGACGCCCAGACCGGCCCAATGGGCGAAGGTATCGCACACGAAATCCTGGACCTCGGGGTGGTCCAGGCGCAGTAGCGGTTCAAACCATTGCTTCTTCTGATAGTGGCGATAGCCTGGGTCCATCGACTGCGAAAACGGGAAACGGTAGGCGTAAAACCATTCCCACCAGCGTGATTGCGGGCCCCGGGCCGCGACGTCGCGAAAGGGAGCGAAGTCCCGATGGACATGCGTCACGGTGAGGTCGGTCACGATGCGCAAGCCCAGGCCATGGGCCGCGTCGAGCAGATGGCGCAGGGCCTCATCGCCGCCCAACAGGGGATCCAGGCACCGGGGGTCCACCACGTCATACCGATGGGCCGATGGCGCCAGATGCAACGGGGTGAGGTGCAGGGCCGTGACCCCGAGGTCGGCCAGATAGGGTAGGGCTTCCCGGATGCCTTCGAGATCCCCGCCGGCCCGGCGCGGACCCAGCGGTTCGGGGGTCTGCGCCCAGGTGCCCCCACGGCCGCCCTGGCGAAAGCGGTCCACCAGAATCGTGTACAGCACCGCCTCTTTCCACCAGGCGGGCGCGTCGCAGCGGACGTCCGAGCGGCAGACATGAAAGGCCTGTGCGCCGCCCCCCATGGCACCGATGCAACGGCCATCGGGAAGGACGAACACATAGCGAAACTCAGGGGCCGTGATCGGAAGATGAACGACGAACATCCCGTGTTCGTGATGGTTACCGAGGCATTCCATGGGCCAGTCGTTCCAGCCGTGTCCTTCGTCCCAGCGAATCCGCAAAGAGTTGCCGGCGGATTTGCGCAACCTCGCCCCGATGCGCAAACGACCGTCATCCTGCACGAACACGTCCGGTCGGCAGGGGGCGTGAACGATGGGCTCGTCAGCCCCGTGCACGCAAAGCAGGCTGTTCGTTGCCCCTTCCGGTCCGCATGTACGAGGGTTGGATGGGTCCGCATGCCAGGACCCCTCGCAAGTCCTGAACTTGTAGGCGTAGCAACCGGCAGGAAGGCTGATCGATGCCTCGAACCATCCGCCCCCCGCGGGCCGCATCACCAAGCCCTCCTTCCACGTGGCCACCTCCCCGCGGACCTCGACCCCTTGGGTCGGCCGGGCGGGA
Organism: uncultured Myxococcales bacterium; assembly: GCA_964424165.1. GTDB lineage: Bacteria > Myxococcota_A > UBA9042 > DTJE01 > DTJE01 > CAYRIB01. The sequence goes on from CAYRIB010000026.1 coordinate 28,865, forward strand.
CGCCATCGCAGCAGCACCGTGGCTTCGTCGGGCAAACGCTTCATGCCACGAGTCTAGCCCTGCGCCCAAGGGCGTCAAGCGTGGCCGTCACAAGAACCCCGGAAGCGTCTGGCGGTGCGGCAGCCTCGCTGTGGCGCGTCGGCACCGTGATGCCTTATCGCATCAGCCCCGTGACTTGTCTGGGAGTGCGGCAGCTTGCTGCCGCTTTTTCGGATTCTTGTATGTCGTTGCATCAAGCAGCGAGGGCAGGCCCACGCAGTCCCAAAGCAAGCGTCGGTCATC